>DATGHY010000283.1:0-19282 GCA_035307625.1 Actinomycetota bacterium | reverse complement strand
TCAGATCGTCGTCGTCGGAGTGCGCGGCGAGCGAGGCGCCCAGGCGCTGCAGCTCGCGCGCGATCTCAACGCTTGAGCGGTCCTTCGTGCCGGCGAGCATCGCGTCGGGCAGCAGGCGCGCGCGCACGCCGTCGCCCGAATCGTGGACCATCCCGGCGGGGATGCGAAGACGAAGCTCTGCGCGCGGGACGCTCGACCGTTTCACTGCGATCACGCGGAGGCCGCTACGGATGGTCCGGTCGTCGACCGCCGGCACCTTCAGCGGCCGCGCCTTGCCGACCGATGGGATCGACGTCACGGTGCTCATGCGTGTCCTCCCGGATGCACATCGAGGACGGCGCGTCGGTCGGGCTGTATCCATCCACGAGCAACGCGGGAGACGTCTTCCGCCGTCACACGCGCGAGCGCCGACGGGATCTCGTTGATCAGCTCCGCATGCGCGCGCTGCTGCTCGAACGCCGCGACGAGCATCCCGCGCTGGGAGAGCGCATCGACCGAGCCGAGGTACTCAGCTGTGTACGAGCTTCGGAAGCGATCGAGCTCTTCATCGTCGATCCCGTCCGCAACGCTCGCGACTTCCTCGTCTATCGCCTTCAAGATGCGGTCGGGGTCCGGTGTGCCCGGATACCACGCCGCAAGATGCAACATCGACGGCCCACGCACTTCGAAGGTGCCGGCGACCAGGCCGACGTCGCCGCTGACGTGGCTCGCGATCCGGTCGTCCTTCACGAGCCGCTGGTACAGACGCGACGCTTCCCCCTCGATCAAGATCGACGAGAGCAGCACCATCGCGGCGTAGTCGTCGAACTCAGCGATCGGGTCCGGCACGCGATACGCGACGGCGAGCGCCGGCTGCGGCGCATGTGGATCCGGATGGACGACCCGTCGCTCCTCAGACGGGACCGCTTCGGATGCGTCGACGGCCGGCGGCGCCGGTCGCGCTTCGATCGATCCGAAATGCTGCTCGATCACGGCCGCCGTTTGGTCGGGGTCGACGTCGCCGGCGATCGCGAGCACCGCGTTGGCGGGCGCGTAGTAGCGGTCGAAGAACTCGGCGGCGTCCTCCAGCGTGGCGGCGTCGAGGTCGGCGAAGTCGCCGTACGCGTCGTGCGCGTTCGGGAACGTCGTGAAGAGCGCCATCGGCAGATAGAGCCAGGGGAAACCGCCGTACGGCTGGTTCTTTACGTTGACGAGTATCTCTTCCTTCACGACGTCGACCTGGTTCTGGAGGTTCTCGGGCGTGAGTCGAACGGCGCGCATGCGGTCGGCTTCGAGGAACAGCGCGAGCTCGAGCGCGTTCGACGGCATCATCTCGAAGTAGTTGGTGAAGTCGTTGCGGGTGCTGCCGTTCAGGATCCCGCCGTTGCCGGTGACGAGCGAGTCGTGCATGCCTTTCTCGAGCGTCGCCGAGCCCTGGAACATCAAGTGCTCGAAGAGGTGTGCGAAGCCGGTCTTGCCTTGCGGCTCTGAGCGGAAACCGACGTCGTAGTAGACGGCAACGAAGATCGCTTGGGACGACCGATCGGGCGCGAAGACGACGCGCAGCCCGTTGTCCAGACGGGTGCGTTCGATCGGGATCGCAGTCGTTCGGGTTTTCGGCATCGGTGCGGAAGGATAACCCCTACGATTGCGCCGATGTTCCGAGCGAGCGAATACGACCGCGACATCCTTCGGCTGGCCATCCCAGCACTGGGTTCGCTGGCCGCGGAGCCGCTCTACGTCCTGGTCGATACCGCCGTGGTGGGGCACCTCGGGCGCGCGCAGCTGGGCGGCCTGGCCGTTGCCGGAACGCTCCTCACCACATCCTTCCTTCTGTTCAACTTCTTGGCGTACGGGACCACGGCGACGGTGGCGCGCGCGGTTGGCGCCGGCGACCGCCGTGCGGCGACGAGCCACGCGGTTCAGGCGCTGTGGGTCTCGGCTGCGTTGGGGGTTGTGCTGCTCGCGCTCGGGATCGGTCTCGCCTCGCCGGCGGTCTCGCTCATGGGCGCGCGCGGAGCGGTACGCGGCTACGCCCTAACCTATCTCCGCATCAGCGCGTTGGGCGCGCCTGCGGTGCTGGCCGCCCTCGCGGGGATGGGCTTCGTTCGCGGCTTGCAAGACACGCGTACCGGCTTCGTCGTCGCGGGAACTGCGAACGTGTTCAATCTCGTCCTCGAGCTCGTCCTGATCTACGGCTTCGGGTGGGGGATCGCAGGGTCTGCGTGGGCGACCGTCATCGCGCAGTACGGCGCCGCGGCTGTGTTCGTGGGGATCATCGTTCGAGCAGCCCGCGCGGACCACGTTGCGTTGGAGCTCGAGCGCACAGGCTTGCGCCATCTCTTCGACATCGGGTGGCCGCTCGTGATGCGGACGGCGACGCTGCTGGCGGCGTTGTCCGGTGCGACCGCAGTGGCCGCGCGCTTCGGCACCATCCCGCTCGCGGCGCACCAGATCGCGTTCCAAGTGTGGAGCTTCCTCGCGCTGACGATGGATGCGATCGCGATCGCGGCCCAAGCGATGATCGCGCACATGCTCGGGGCGGGGCGTGTGGACGATGCGCGCGCAGCCTCTCGCAGGATGCTGTGGTGGGGGGTGGTCGTTGGATTAGGTCTGGCTGTGTTCCTCGGAGTTGCAAGATTTGGTCTCGCGCCTCTGTTCACTTCGGACGCATCTGTGGTGCACGTTGCGGAAGAGCTGCTTCTGATCGTGGCCTTGATGCAACCCCTCAACGCGGCGGTCTTCGTGCTCGACGGCGTGCTTATCGGCGCGTCCGATGTCGGCTATCTCGCGGCCGCGATGGCCGGTGCGGCGTTGTTCGTGTTCCTGCCTGCCGCGGCGGTCATCCTGCGTGCGCGCGCCGGCGTCCTGTGGCTCTGGGCTGCGATCGTGCTGCTCATGCTGGCCCGATGTGCGGGGGTCGGCGCGCGCTACGCTGGAAATCGCTGGACGGACCGGGTAGCTAGTCCTAAGGGACCATAAGGAAATAGCCACCAGTATCTGTGGCAAAGCGAGGCGAACGCGCGCATCCTTGTCACGTGACCTCGCAAGGTTCCACGTCGGTGCCGCGCATCCTGGTGGTCGATGACCAACCGGACATCCGGCTCATGTGCCGCGTCAACCTTCAGCTCGAAGGCTACGAAGTGCTCGAAGCCGCCGACGGCGAGGCAGGGCTCGAGATGGTCAAGAACGAGCATCCCGACCTAGTGCTGCTCGATGTGATGATGCCCGGCCTCGACGGATGGCAATTCATGGAGGTCATCAAAGCCGACGAGAAGACGGCGCAGATCCCGATCGTTCTTCTTACCGCGCGCGTGCAGCGCGAGGACGAGATCCGCGGCTGGCTATCGGGCGCAGCCGATTACTTGCCGAAGCCGTTCAACCCGTCGACACTGACCGACGTCGTACGACGCACGCTGATGAACCTGGGCAACGACGACCGCAGGCAGCGCGCGCTCGACAAGCTGAGCATCATCTAGGCCGTCAGGCCGAAAACGCAGCGATCGGAAGCTTGGTTCGACGTGTCGTCGTCCCCGTGCGCGCGAGGGCACGGTTGCGCGCGCGGCGCATGAGTCGCATGCCGTTCAATCCGGGAAGCTTCGACATCTCGTGTTCCATCTCGAGCAGCGCCTCGAGGCCGGCGTCATCTCCGAACAAGCAGCACACAACGTAGTCAGTCTCTTCCTGCGGCCGCACCCCGGTGCCGACCGGCGTCCAGAACGAACCGAGCGCCCACCGCACCAAACGTTGCGCGCGCCTGTTGCTTTCCATCCGCGTGCGCGCCTGGTTGTAGTAGAAGGCGAAGTGACGCCGCTCGTCTTTGATGATCCGCCCGAGGAGCTCGACGAGGATCGGATGCTGTGTGCGCGCGATCACCTGCTGATACCCATGCAAGGTCGAGATCTCGTTCATCGCGCCCCACGTCATGTGCACGGCGACGAAGTCGGGGATCACCTTCCCCGCGAGCATCTTCATGCCGTTGATGACGGCCTTGCCGGCGTCTGCGTACGCGCGGATGTCGGCGGTCCGGTTCGTCGGGTAGTCGATGCCGGCTGCTCGAAGGAAGGCGCCTAACGCTTCCCCATGCCAGAACTCTTCGTAGACCCACAACGAGAGGAAAGCAGTCACATCCGGGTCGCTCGACGCGCTCGTGGACAGCAGGTCGCGGAGGTAGATCACCGTATGGCGCTCGATATCCATCATGTAGGTGAGGCATCGGATCTCAGCCCTTGAGAGCGGGTATTCGGAAACGCGGTCGAAATCGATCCCGGTCAGATCGAGCTTCTTCGACGCGCGCAGATATCGATCTAGCTCGAAGCGTCGCATGGCCACCCCCCTCGCTTGCCGGCCCAAAGTGATTCTCTCTTGAACTTGATTCGGAGTCCATGGGGTATCGGTTCGGCCCGCCCGGTTTGCGGCTGGGGGGAGACCTGCGTAGAAATGGCGCGCAACCCTTCGATGGATCTCGGCCCGGCTCACGCCGGGGAGGAGGAGACGGTCGTGCGACGTTCCGCGCCCCTGATCGCCGGGCTGGTTGCCCTCACCCTGGTGGGAGCAGCTTGTAGCTCCAAGGGGGGCTCGTCGACGGCCGACGCGGCTGCTGCGCAAGCCAAGATCGATGCAGCCGCCGCGAAGAGCCCCGGGGCGATCCTTCGCTCAACCCTCGACACGATCCTGGGGGAGCACGTCGCGCTGCTGGCCGAATTGGGCGCAGCCTCCGCCCAAGGACGAGCAGCCGGTGTGTCGGCCGCATCCGACACGCTGCTCGGAAAGAACGCATCCGATCTGGCGACGGCGTTCGGGACGATCTACCCCGACCAGCAGGCGGGGTTCCTCGCGCTCTGGCAGAAGCACATCACGTTCTTCCAGAGCTACGCGGCGGCGGCGGCCAAGAACGACGCCGCCGGGAAGAAGAAAGCCTCGGACCAGCTGACGTCGTATGCGGCTTCGTTCGCCGCGTTCCTGAACGGCGCGAACTCGGCGCTGCCGAAGGATGCCGTTCAGTCGCTGTTCGCGGCACACGCGAAGGGCATCCTCGATGTGATGGACGCAGAGGTTGCGAAGGACTACGCGAAGGCGGACGCTGCGGTGGTCGGTGCGTACGCGCACATGGACATGATCGCGAAGGCCCTTGCGGCGGCGATCCGCACGCAGCACCCGGAGAAGCTGGCCGGTGATCCGTCGAGCAAGCCTGCCGACTTGCGCTCATCGCTCGACGTGGTGCTGCAGAGCCATTCAGTGCTTTTGTACAACCTCGGCGCGGCGATCCTCGCGAAGAACAACACGCGCGCTGCTGCCGCCGTCGATGCCCTGAACGCGAATGCGAACGATGTCGCAACGATCCTCGGGAACCAGTACGGCGGTTCGGCGCAGGGCGACATCCTCAGCGCGTGGCAGAAGCAGATCCCGCTGTACGAGAGCTACGCGCGCGCGGTCGCAGCAAAGAACACGAACGCCGAAGCGACGTATCGCGACGACTTAGCGATCGCGGCCGACAACGTTGGCAAGGCCATCACAAAGCTGAGCCCGTCGGCCGGGACGCCGGATACCTCGATATCGGACTTCATGAAGCTGCACGTGCTGAGCATCAAAGAAGTTATCGATCAGCTGGCGCGGAACCGCGACGACAACGCGGACGATGCCCTCCTGCGCGCGATCCAGCACATGGACGACATGGCTGCGGAGATCGCGGACGCCATAGCGAAGCAGTACCCGACGAAGTTCGTCTAGCCCTGGCGCTGTAAGGCTGCTCGGACGAGAATCCCTCCAGGCGAGGGAGGTTGCGATGCCGTCCGAGTTCAGCACGATCATCGAGCCGTTCCGCATCAAGAGCGTTGAGCCGATCCGATTCACGACGCGCGCGCACCGCGGAACGGCGCTGCAAGACGCGGGATACAACCTCTTCGGGCTGCGCGCGCAAGACGTTCTGATCGATCTGCTCACCGACTCCGGCACCGGCGCGATGTCGGCAGCGCAGTGGTCGGGGATGATGCGCGGCGACGAGAGCTACGCGGGCTCGCCGTCGTTCTTCCGTTTCGAAGCCGCCGTCAAGGAGCTCACCGGTTTCCGTCATGTGATCCCGACGCATCAAGGGCGCGCGGCCGAGCGCATCCTGTTCTCCGAGGCATGTAAGCCGGATGACGTGGTCCCGAACAACACCCACTTCGACACGACGCGCGCGAACGTCGAGCACGAGCACGCCACGGCGCTCGACGTGGTGATCCCGGAGGGCCGCGAGCCCGCGACGATGCATCCGTTCAAAGGCAACGTCGACATCGAGGTCTTAGAGCAGGCGCTGGCGGGGCCGGCGCATGTTCCGCTCGTCATGGTCACCGTCACCAACAATTCCGCCGGCGGCCAACCGGTTTCGATGGAGAACCTGCGCGCGGTGCGCGCGGTGTGCGACCGGCTCGGGATCCCGATGTTCCTCGACGCGTGCCGGTTCGCAGAGAACGCGTGGTTCATCAAACAGCGCGAGCCGGGGTACGGGCATAAGGCGGCGATCGAGATCGCGCGCGAGATGTTCGCGCTGGCCGACGGCGCGACGTTCAGCGCGAAGAAGGACGGGCTGTCGAACATCGGGGGCTTCCTTGCGATGAACGACGACGAGCTGGCCGCGCGTTGCCGCGCGAACCTCATCCTGACCGAAGGGTTCCCTACGTACGGCGGTCTCGCGGGGTACGACCTCGAAGCGATCGCGGTTGGGTTACGAGAGGTCTTGGATGAGGATTACCTGCGGTATCGCGTGCGGTCGGTCGAGTACCTGTGGGACAAGGTCACCGCGGCGGGGATCCCGTGCGTCAGCCCGCCGGGCGGTCATGCGGTGTACCTCGATGCGAAGGCTCTGCTGTCGCACATCCCGCCGGGCGAGTTCCCCGCGCAGTCGCTGTGCGTCGAGCTGTATCTGTCCGGCGGAGTGCGCGGTGTCGAGATCGGTTCGGTGATGTTCGGGCGAACGCTCGGTGATGGGACGGAGGAGCCCGCCGCGATGGAGCTGGTTCGCCTGGCGATCCCGCGCCGCGTCTACACCCAGTCGCACATCGACTATGTCGCGGAAGTCGTAGCTGCTGCGGGCGCGAACGCCTCGTCCCTGCGCGGGTATCGCATCGTCGAGCAGGGTCCCTGGCTTCGCCACTTCACCGCGCGCTTCGAACGGTTATGAAGCCCGGAAGCGCATCCCTTTCGACGTAGGCACGAAGCCGTTTTCCCGCAGCGCGTCGGCCAGAGGTCCCTCGACGGGGATCGGCGCGCCGTCGATCCGTTCGAAGGACAACGTGCCGAGCAGCCCGTCGCGAACCGCGCGCGAAAGCGCCTCGATCGCAGGCGCCGGATCGCCGCCGTAGGTCAGCAGCGTGCGGCCGCCCTTCTCCACGTAGGCGGCGAGCACCCCGTCCACCAGCACTACGGCAGCGCCGGCTTTGCGACCGGGTCGGTGTGACGTGCGGTCATCCGCCGGCCAAGGGAGAACGCCGCCGTACGGGTTCGCCGGGTCTGCGGCCGAGAGCACGACTCCTTTGCCAGACTGCGGATCGTTCGCGATCGCGCGGAGCCGGTCGACGGCGCCGGGTAATGCGAACTGCGCGCCGCCGAGGCCCTCGACGAAATAGCCGCGGCGGCAGCGGCCGGTGTCCTCGAAGGCCTTGAGCACCCCGTACACGGCGGCGAAGCCGCCGGGAACGCGCTCGGCGACCACGCTCCCACGCGTAACGATCCCGTTGCGCTTCAGGAGCTGCTCGGCCGTCGCATACGCGCGCTTCGTGCGCTCGGCTTCGCGCGCCGGCAAGACGCTCCATCGCCCAGCCGATGACGGCGGTCCCATGCGTACCGGCATCGAAGGCCGTGGACGTCTCATCTTCGTGCTTCGTTTCGAGCCCGCGCCGGTCAGCGCGCGCAGCGGCGCCAGCGTGTCGTTCGTCACGTGACCTGCCCAGACCAGCTCCCAGAGCGCGCGCAACACGTCGCCGTCGTCGAGCGAGCCGATCGACTCCACGATCTGGCGGAAGAACATCGCGCCGCGCTGCGTCAGCGCGTCCAGCACCGCACAGGCCGTCTCCGAGAGCTCTCCGGGCTGGACGTCGGGCAGCAGCGATGCAGCCTCGTCGGCGAGGACGAGCGTCACCCAGCCGTCGTCCGAGCCGAGCGCGCCGGCGCCGGCCCACACGACCTCGCCGCTGGCGGTGAGCTGGTCGAGCAAAGTGGGAATCTCCGTGTTGGGCACACGCGCACCGAGCACAAGCCGCTCGAGCGATGACGCGGGCACCAGGGCTCCTTGGAGCGAGCCGATCGCGCGCAGCAGTGCGTCCATCCCGCCTTGCGCGCGCCCGACGCCGTGCCACGCGGGGATGAAGCGCGCGAGCGCCTCCGCAGGAACCGGCTCGATCTCCTTGCGGAACGCGGCGAGAGAGCGCCGGCGCAATGCCCTCAGCACGTCTGTGTCGATCCACTCTCGTTCGGCGCCGCCGGGCCGGAACGCGCCCTGAACCACGCGGCCTTCGCTCAGAAGCCTCCGAAGCACTTGCTCGACGACGGCGGGGCCGAGGCCGAAGCGTTGCGCCGGTTCGTGCGGGACGAAGGGTCCGTGCGTGCGCGCGTAGCGGCCGATCACGTCTCCGATCGCATCGGCAACCGGCTCGAGGAACGCCTCCGGCACCCCGGCCGGCAACGCCGTCCCGAGCGCGTCGCGATACCGAGCGGCATCTTCCACGGCGATCCAACGCTTCTCCCCGGCGATGCGCACTGCGATCGATCGGCGAGACGCAACCAGGGCGTCCAGCAGCTCCGGCGCTTCGCGCGCGCTGGCGCACCGCGCGCCCACCTCCGCCGCGCTCAGGTCTCCGATCGTCCGAAGCACATCGTGTAGCTCGTCCGCATCTCGTGCTTTGCGATCCTCCGAAAGGCGCTGCAGATCCACCTCGAGATCGGCCAAGGCACCCGGATCCACCAGCTCGCGCAGCTCCTCTTGCCCGAGCAGCTCTGCCAGGATCCGGCGGTCCAGCGACAGCGCTTGCGCGCGCCGTTCCGCCAGCGGCGCGTCGCCTTCGTAGATGAAGGCACCGACGTAGCCGAACGTCAGCGAGCTCGCGAACGGCGACGGGATCGCGGTCTCCACTTCGACCAACAAGATCTCACGCCGCCGGATGGCGGCCATCAGGTCGACCAATCCCGGAACGTCGAACACGTCTTGGAGGCACTCGCGATAGGTCTCGAGCACGACGGGGAACGACCCGTACTTGGACGCCACGCCCATCAGGTCGCTCGATCGCTGCCGCTGTTGCCACAGCGGTGTTCGCTGCCCCGGACGCCGCCTCGGTATCAGCAGCGCGCGCACCGCGCACTCGCGGAAGCGGCTCGCGAATAGCGCAGAGTTCCCGACCGTTCCGACGACGATGTCTTCGATCTCCTCCGGCTCGAAGACGAACACGTCGGATCCCAGCGGCTCGTCGGATTCCGGCAGTCGCACGACGATCCCGTCGTCGGAGTACAGGCACTGCACGTCGATCCCCATGCGTTCGCGCACGCGCGCCTCGATCGCTTGTGCCCACGGCGTGTGCACGCGTGCGCCGAACGGGGAGTGGATGCACACGCGCCAGTCACCGAGCTCGTCACGGAAGCGCTCGAGGACGATCGTTCGGTCGTCGGGGATCACGCCGGTCGCCTGCTTCTGCTCGCTGACGTAGTCGAGCAGGTTCCGCGTCGCCAGCTCGTCGAGGCCGGCCGCGCGCAGCCGCTCGATCGACGCCTCTTCAGTAGCCGCCGCTGTTTCCCGCAGGAACGCGCCCAGGGCGCGACCCAATTCGACCGGCCGGCCCAGGGCGTCGCCGTGCCAGAACGGAACCCGGCCCGGCATCCCCGGCGCAGGCGTCACGATCACGCGGTCGCGCGTGATGTCTTCGATGCGCCACGACGACGCGCCCAGCGTGAACACGTCGCCGACGCGCGACTCGTACACCATCTCCTCATCCAGCTCGCCGACGCGGCTCCCGTCGCCGGCGAGGAACACGCCGTAGAGGCCGCGATCGGGGATCGTGCCACCCGACGTCACGGCCAATCTCTGCGCGCCGCCCCGCGCGCTCAATCGCCCATCGATTCGATCCCAGTTCAACCGCGGCCGCAGTTCCGCGAACTCGTCGGACGGGTAGCGCCCGCTCAGCATGTCCAAGACGGATTCGAGGCCGCTGCGCGGCAGCTCCGCGAACGGCGCCGCGCGATGCACGACCTTCTCCAAGTGGTCCACGTTCCAGTCGTCCATCGCGACCATCGACACGACGTGCTGCGCCAAGACGTCGAGAGGATTGCGCGGGTAGCGCATATGCTCGATCGCGCGATCCCGCATCCGCTCGACAACAACAGCGCACTCCAGCAGGTCGCCGCGGAACTTCGGGAACACGACGCCGCGGCTCACCGCGTCGACGTGATGTCCCGCGCGTCCGATGCGCTGCAACCCCGACGCGACCGACGTCGGTGCTTCGACCTGGATCACCAGATCGACCAAGCCCATGTCGATCCCCAGCTCCAGCGACGAAGTGGCAACGACGCACGGCAGCCGTCCCTGCTTCAGATCCTCTTCGATCACCATGCGCTGCTCGCGCGCGACGGAACCGTGATGCGCGCGCGCGATCTGCTCTCCGGCGACGTCGTTGATGCGCGCGCACAGCCGTTCGGCCAGTCGTCGCGAATTCGTGAACACGATGGTGCTGTGGTGCGCGCGGATCAGATCGACGATCTTGCGCTCGACCGCCGGCCAGATCGACGTCCGCTCCTCGGGCTCGGCGTCGGGCGGAGCGATCTCGTCCAGACGACTCATGTCTTCGACGGGAACGACCACGCTGATGTCCAGCTCTTTGCGCGCGCGCGACTCAACGATGGTGACGGGGCGGCCGCCACCCAAGAACGTAGCGATCTCGTCGAGCGGCCTCACCGTCGCCGACAACCCGATGCGCTGAGCCGGCGTCGGAAGCAGCTCGTCCAGCCGCTCGAGTGACAAGGCGAGATGCGCCCCGCGCTTCGTGCCGGCGACGGCGTGCACTTCGTCCACGATCACGGCATCGATGTGGCGGAGCGCGTCGCGCGCTTGCGAGGTCAGCAATAAGAACAGGGACTCCGGCGTGCTGATCAAGATGTCCGGGGGAGCGGTCAGCATCCGGCGGCGGTCTTCGGGCGGCGTGTCTCCCGTGCGGACCCCGACGACGATCGGCGACAGCCCGATCCCGAGCCGGGCTGCGGCCGCCTCGATCCCCGTCAGCGGTGATCGAAGGTTGCGCTCGACGTCGACCGCCAAGGCCTTCAGGGGCGAGATATAGAGGACGCGCAGCCGCTCCTTCTTCGGCGGCACCGGCGAGTTCGCGAGACGGTCCAGCGACCACAGGAAAGCGGCCAGCGTCTTGCCCGAGCCGGTCGGAGCGACCACGAGGGCGTTTTGTCCCGATGCGATCGCATCCCACGCGCCGGTCTGCGCCTCCGTCGGGGCAGCGAACGCCGACGTGAACCACGCGCGGGTCGTTTCTGAGAAGAGTTGGGCCGCCACGGCTCAATCTTGCACCATGGCGCTGACATGCGCCTCTGCCGAATCAACGGGACTTAGGACCCATAACAATCTGACGTTTTTAGCCGTTCTAACTAGTTAGAAGTGGTCTTAGGATTCACGGCTAGTCGCCCGATATACCGGTTGGTGATGAGCGATGTTCGGTAGAAAACGAGTGAAGGAACTCTGCCCGTCGTGCGACCGGACCCTCCACGAGGGTCAGAAGCTCTGCGCATGCGGCACGGCCACGCACTACATGGACTTCGCCGAGCGTACGGCGTGGGAAGTGCAGCAGTGGCGCGCGTCGCGGCAGGGCACCGCCAAGGCGAGCTGATCCACCTCCGCGCTTCCTAAGCGCGGCTAGGCTCTTCCGCTATGCCGGAAGAGGCCATGGGCGGACTCTTCGTCGCCCTCGCATCGATCCAGTTCGGGCTCGTTGTCGTCTTGGGCAAAGTCGCTTCCAACCGCGGCGTCCCCGTCGAATCCCTCCTTGCGATCCGTTTCGGCATCGCTGCTCTCGTGCTCGCCTGCTTCTTGATCGCGCGCCGTGCAGCGCTGATGGCTGCGCCCGGGGAGCGCGGCAAGCTGCTCGTCCTGGGTGCCTTCGGCTACGGCGTGGAGGCGACGCTGTTCTTCCTCGCGCTCGCGCGCGGGACCGCCTCGGCCGTGACCCTTTTGTTCTTCGTCTATCCGGTCATCGTGACCGTCGTGTCCGCGCTCGCCGGCGTGGGCATGCCGGGCCGGATCGTCATCGGATCTTTGGGAGCAGCCGTCGCCGGCGTCGCGCTGGTCGTTGGGACGTCGGGCCGCTTGGACATCAGCAGCGCCGGGATCGCGTTCGCGCTCGGCTCCGCGTGCATGTACACGCTGTACCTGTTGGGCATCGAGCGAACGCTTAAGCGAACGTCGTCGGTCGTCGCTTCGATGTGGGTGAGCGCGGCGGCCGCATCGGCGATCGCCGTGTACGCGTTCGTCGTGCGCAGCGCGGCAGTGCCGCACGGCGCGCGCCAATGGTGGCCGGTCGTTGGAACCGGCGTCTTCACCTCGGGTGCTTTCTTCACGCTGTTCGCCGGGATCCGGCGCCTCGGCGCAGTGCGAACGGCGATCGTCGCTGCGCTCGAGCCGCTGTCGACCGCCGCGCTGGCCGTCATCTTCTTAGGGGATCCGTTGCGGCCAGGCACGCTCGCCGGCGGCGTTCTCATCCTGGGCGGGGCGGTTGCCGCGGGCGTCGCGCGCGGCCGCTCGCCCGAACCGGAAACGTCCGTCCCCTAAGGCGGCGCGTCTCTATCGGTCGCGGAGCTGGCGGAACTTGTCCGCGGCCGCGCGGAACCGCCCGGCCTGCTTCGCAGCGCCGTCCCCGCCGTCCGCAGGGACCGTCGTGTCGGCGGTGACTTCCGACGCGATCTCTTCCGCACGCTTCGCCGCTCGGTACCGCCCGATCTCGACGACGACCGCGTTGAGCACGCCGGCCACGGGGATCGCGAGCACGGCACCGCCTATCCCTTCGAGCTCGGCGCCGGCGAGCACCGACACCAGAACCAACAGAGATCCGAGTGATACGGCACGCCCAACAACGACGGGATACAGCAAGTGGTTCTTGACCTGTTGGTACGCGAAGATCGCGACCGCGACGGTGATGCCGGCCGCGATCGAATGGGTGAAGCCGAACAGCGCCGCCGGGATGATGGCGAGCAGCCCTCCGATGATCGGCAGGATGTCGATCACCGCCGCCCAAGTCGCCAAAGGAAGAACGAACGGCGTATGGGTGAGCTCCATGGCGAGTCCGGCCACAACTCCGTTCAAGACCGCCATCAGGAGCACGCCCGTCGTGTAACCGGAGATCACGCGCGACGCCGTCTGACCGATGCGGCGTGCCGCCTCGGTCTGTTTGGTTGGGACTAATCGGAGGGCACCGTCCACCAATCGCGGCCCTTCCACGAGCATGAAGATCGACAAGATGATCACGATCGCCGTCCGGAACGCGGCCGCTGCGATACGGCGACCAACCGTGAGCACCGCGCGCGAGAGCTTGCCGACGGTGTTCGAGAGGGACGTAGATGCATTGTGCAGCTGCTTCTGCAGGTGCAGCTTGACCACGAGGTGGCCCAGCGAGCCTTTGCCCGCGGCTGCGTCTCGGAGACGCTGCGGCGCGGATGTCGCGAACTTCGTCGCTTGCGTCGCAAGCGGCGCCGCTATCAGCGTGCCGATCCCGACGATTGCCACCGTACCGAGCACGACGACGATCGCGATCGCCTGGCCTCTGCTCAGGTGCCACCGCTGCAAACGCAGCACGGCCGGGTTGACGACGAGCGCGAGGAACCCGGCGATGATCAGGTCGAAGATCACGTGCTTGAGCTGGACGATCAGAAGGACCGCCACGACGCTGGCGATCGTCAGCCAGATCGCCGTCAGGATGACGCGATAAGGGATCGGCTTGGCGCCGTTGCCGTTGAGGCGAAGGCTGCAGTTGCGGCAGAAGGTGTCGGTTTCCGAAACCGGCGCACCGCACCGTGGACAGCTTCTCACGAGGGCAGCCTACCCGGCGATCTAGCGAACGCCCGCCTTACAGGCCGGCGAGTCGGCGAAGGGCTTTGACGTCCTTGAGCACGTACCGCTTGCCCGAGCGCCCGACGATCCCACGCTTCTGGAAGTCGGACAGCACCCTGGTCACGCTCTCGCGGCTGCCGCCGGCGAGGCTCGCGAGGTCGGCCTGCGTCACGACTGAGGGAAGGAGCGCTCCGTCGGATGGAAGGTCGTCCAGGCTCGGGGTAACCATTCCGAGCAGCCGTTTGGCGACGCGACCTT
This sequence comes from Actinomycetota bacterium, assembly GCA_035307625.1. Classification (GTDB taxonomy): domain Bacteria; phylum Actinomycetota; class AC-67; order AC-67; family AC-67; genus AC-67. The sequence goes on along the minus strand of DATGHY010000283.1, from coordinate 4,977 downwards.
TCAGGTCGAGGAAGAGGAGGTCGTCAACGAGAGACTCGTGCGCGCGAACCTGGCGTGCGAGCGCGCGCAGCAGCGCGCGCGAAGCGGAGGGCTGCTCGTCAAGGAATCCTAGGAAAAGGTCGCCTTTCGCTACCCAGACGTCCGAGTCTTCGACGGCGAGGGCCGATGTCGTGCGCCGCCCTTCGCCGAGCACGGCCAGCTCGCCGAAGAGCTGAGGCGGCTCGAGCGTCGTGTGGAGCTGCCGAAAGCCGGTGACCGACAGCGAGTTGATCTCGATGCGGCCGGCGCAGAGCAAGAAGACCTCTTCGCCTTCGTCGTCTTGATGGAAGAGATACGTACTGCGCTGGTAGCGCCGCGTGGAACCCATGCCGACGAGATCCCGGATGGCGCGCGCGCTCACCTCGACGCAGATCGGCGTCGCTCCAAGGGCCTTCTCGATGCTGGACGCCGAAAGTGCGCTGGTCGCCATCGATGCAAGCGTAACCTGCGTTCACGCGCGCAGCCAGGGCCGGCGGAACCGTTGGGCGGAAACGTCGACACCGGATGGCCCCCCCGGGTTCCCGCCATCCGGTGCCTGCGTTGAAACGAGACCGAACTACTTGGTCTGCTTCGTTTGCTTGGTCTGCTTCGTTTGCTTGGTTTGCTTGGTCTGGCGCGAGAGCTTGGAAACTCCTGCCGCCGCCTTGCCCGAGCTCTTCTTTGCGCCCGGAGCCTTCGGAGCGATCTTCTTCTTCATTGCTTACCCCCTTTTCCCGTGGGCACATTCTGCTGCTGGGGGATGAACTTGGTCTGTGTCGATGGTCACGCAACTGGGGGTGAGGCTGCTCACCGACGGGATGTGACGTCCGTCACTTATCGAGCTCGGGGAGATCGATCGGATCGGGGCGCGGAGTGCAGGCTCCGCAGAAAAGCGCGTCTTCGACGATGAGCGCTTTCGTGACGCCTTCTGCGCGGTAGGTCTCGAGGATGTATGGGTGCGTATCGACATGATCTTCACAGACGCCCCGGCCGCAGAAACGGCACGATCCGATCGCGGTTCGTCTGCAGTGCCAGCAATCCATCTGCTCTCCTCGTCGTCAGTGCTGTCGTGTGTGGTCCGCCGGCGCCGCCGGGTTCAGTGTGCCTTTCTTGAATGCGTCCTTCATCAGACGGTCGAATCCGGGGCGAGTCAAACGGTACGCCCGAACCACGGTGCGCGCGCGGCACGTGGCCGTGCGCTTGCTCCGCCGAAGCAGGGCGACCTCCCCGAAGTGGGAGCCCGGGCCGAGCGTCTGCACGTGTTTGCGACCGATCACAACGTCGACCTGACCCGAGCCGATCGCGTAAAAGGCATCTGCAGTCTCGCCCTGCTTGATGATCGTCTCGTTGGCGGCGAACTGCACCCATTCCCCGTAGTCGATCAGCTGTGCGAGCTCGTCCGGCTCGAGGTGGCTGAACGAGGGCAGCGCGCCGAGCTCCGCGATCTGCTGCAGGGTGGGGGCGAAGCTCGGGACCTCGATCATGTCGGCGAGCAGCAGATGGAACGTGTTGCGGTCGATCTGGAAGATCTCTGATTGGTCGAACGCGCGCACCGACGCCGTGCGGACCGACGCCATCGCCACGGCCAGCTCGCCGAACGATTCGCCGCGCCCCAGCACGCGGAGGATCGTTTCCTTTTGCGACACAGGGTCGGTCTCGTACACCTCGAGCTGCCCGCTCCGCACCACATAGAACGCTTCCGCGCGCTCCCCCTGCCGGACGACGATCTGCCCGGGCGAGATCGAGAGCAGCTTCACGCGGCCGGCGAGGTCGCTCAGCGTGTCTTCCGGGACGTCGCCGAAGATCGGAAGCGCGTCGATCAGCTCGGCAGCTTCGATCCGCCACGATTGCTCGTAGCGGAAGCGGATCTTCCGCCAGACGGCCCTGAGCCTCCGGACGACGAACTTTCCGAAGCTGATCACTCCTCGGATGAGCGGCCCTCCAACGAAGAGGCCGAGCAGGATAAGGATGAGGCGTGTGACGAGCCCGCCGTTCCAGAGCCCGATAACGAAGCCGCCGAAGAGCTCCTTCCAATAGAGCGCGCCTGTGATCAGCAGAGCGCCGCTCGCTGCAACGCCAAGGACCCCGTACGCGAGCAGCCCGAGCTCGTTCGAATGGAACGGTTCGCGCTTCTTTACCTTCCTGAAGAAGTCGTAGCGGAGGAACGACAACGAACGCGGGCGGAGATCGGGCATGCGGAGCGCGTCGGCCAGGATGTAGTAGCCGTCGAGCTCCAAGAGCGGGATCAGGTTGAGGAAGATCAAGAAGTAATTGAGCGCGACGAACTTGAAAAGAACGTGACCGACGGGAATGTGCGGCCACACAAGGATGATGATGGCCCCGATGCCGGCTAAGAACATGTCGGCGTACGGGCCAGCGAAGGAGGACGCGATGCGGTATTTCGGCTCCATCATCAGCGAGTCCGTCGAGTCGACGAACCACGCCGGCGAGCCGAAGTAGATCTGGAACCCCGCCGACTTGACCCGCCGGCCGTGGCGCACGAGGACGATCGCGTGGCCGACCTCGTGCGCGAATGTGAGGAAGTAGTTCAAGGCGAGCAGGATCAGCCCTTCCGCGGCAAGGGACGTGCCACCGATCGTGAACTCCTTCTTGTGCACCACCATGAAGAATGCGATGAGGCCGACGATCGACGTCGCAACCGTCACGACGTTCACCCACGGGTTGAAGAACACGCGGACGCCGCCCTTGTACAGAGCCTCGACGAGGCGTTGTGGGCTCCCGAATTCCACCGTCAGGGTCTTTGCGAAGTGGCGGAACTTTCGGCTGACGCGCGTTCCCGGCTTCAGTGCTCTCTCGACCGCCGCGTCGGCGTCGATGTAGTCGTGGTCGAGGAAATTCCCTTGATACAGGGTCAGCACGACGTCGGCGACGCCCGATAGCTCGATCTCGCCGGATTCTTCAAGCCGCTCGACAACGATCTCTTCGATCGTGCGCGTGCCATCCATCAACGAGATCAGCTCGGCATCGCCGGAATCGAACTTGTAGTGGATGAGGTCGCGCGGGTTGGCCATCATGACGTAATCGCCGTTGCGCGCGGTGAACCGCTTGATCTCGATGTCGTCGGCAAGCTTGGGACGGAGCTTCGCCGGATCGACCCGGTCGGCGAGCGCGCGCCACACGTCGTTTTGCGTTGCCGGCCGGCGTCTGCGGGTCGCGGTCGTCGCGCGTCGCCGAACGCCGAGCTTCCCCCAGACCCCGGGCCAGCTCGCGCGCCCGTTGCCCGAACCGTTCGACGGCGCGGCGGCCGTGCGCGTCTGTACGGCCGCGTAGACCCCGCTGCGCTGTTTGGACATCCCCAGGGAACTCCTCCGCCCCGCTCGCCGCATCCTCACATCGAGCAGCCCGGTGGGCAAGGCTTTGGACATCGTTTCCAGCCGTTCGGTGGTTTCGGTGCGGGCAGCGCTGGATCGGGCCGCTCGGGAGGAGCTACCGCAGGACCGGCTGGCGGCCTAGCTCAGTCTTCTTCGCCTCGGCCTTTCTTGACCAGCGCCCAGGCGGCCGGCAACAAGCCTGCGACGATGGCGAGCTTGATCGCGTCGCCGATCACGAACGGGTACAAGCCGTACTCGTACGCCTTATTCGCTCCCACATGCAGAGCAGCCGCAAGCCATGGAACGCCGAAGGCGTAGATGATCACTTCGCCGATCAGCATGGCGCCGATCGAGCTACCGAGGCTTCGATCCCAGCCGCGCTCGGCGAGGAAGCCGACGACGAGTGCCGCGACCGCGAATCCCCAGAGGTAACCGCCTGAAGCAGAAGAAGCAGCGAGAACGCCGACGCCGTGATGGTGCGCGGCGAAGAACGGGGCACCGGCTGCGCCCTCAGCCAAGTACAGGAGGAGCGCCGCGCCTCCGCGCCACGCGCCCAAGCTTGCGCCGACGAGCAGAACCCCGAGCGTCTGACCCGTGATCGGGACCGGCGTGAAATGAAGGTTGATAGAGATCTGCGCGAGACCGGCGACGATGAGGCTGCCGGCGATGATCGAAAGGACATCGAAAGCAACGCGGCTGCCGGCGGTTTTCGGGCGGGCGATTGCGGGTGCAAGTGCGGTCATTGCGTCTCCTTTCCCCCTGAGGCCTGCGCAACCTACCAACGGTTGCGTAGTGCGCCAAAACGACCGGCTGTCATCCCGCCAGTTGGGGGCGAACCTCGACCGCTTTGAACGACGCCCACACGGCAACTCCTTCGCGCAGGCCGAGCCGTGTTACCGAAGCCGGCGTCACGTCCGCGATCAGCGGCGGGACGGTGTCGATGCGGATCCGCGCGCGCTGCCCGTCGTCGGCGATCGACCGGATCGTGCCGGCGAGGATGTTGCGCGCGGAGGCTGCGGAGGGCTGCTCGCGATAGAGGACCACATCGGCCGGGCGAAGCAACGCAGTCACGCCGTCCACCGAGCCGGTGATGTCCGGTGGGCACGACACGATGACGGTGCCGCCAGCGACCTCGAGCTCGGCCGCGCCTGCGCCGATCGGTTCGAGCCGCCCGGTGAAAAGGTTGATGCCGACGAGCTCGGCGGCGTACGCGCTGCGCGGCGCGCTCCGGACGTCGTCGACCGCGCCGGTTTGTGTGACGCGGCCGTGTTCGAGAACGACGATCTGGTCCGCGAGCGTGAGCGCGTCGACGGGGTCGTGCGATACGACGATCGCGACGCCGCCGAAGCCGGTAAGCACCTTCGCAAGCAGGGCGCGCACATCGGTCCGAGCGCGCACGTCCAGCGATGCGAGGGGTTCGTCGAGCAACAGCAGCTTGGGTTCGTGCGCGATCGCGCGCGCGATCGCAACGCGTTGCGCCTCGCCGCCCGATAGCTGTGGGGGCTTCGCATGCGCGCGGTGCTCGATATCCATCGACCGGAGGAGCTCGCGCGCGCGCTGCCGCGCGTCACTCGTCCGGACGCCGCGCGCGCGCAAGCCGAACGCGACGTTCTCGAGGGCGGACATG
>DATGHY010000282.1:0-3793 GCA_035307625.1 Actinomycetota bacterium | reverse complement strand
GCGAGTGGATCGCTCGGTAGATTGCCTCACGATCAGAGTCGTTGAAGGCCAACTCCAACGCTATCTCTTCGATATCACTCAAGACCGGTCACCCGTAGTTCAAGAGTTCGTGCGCCCGGCAGGACTCGAACCTGCAACCTTCTGATCCGTAGTCAGACACTCTATCCACTTGAGCTACGGGCGCTTTGCTTCCTTCGCGGAGGCGGAGCGATTCGAACGCTCGAGGGGGTTGCCCCCCAACGGGATTAGCAATCCCGCGCCATAGACCAGACTAGGCGACGCCTCCATTTGATGCCCGGGCATTGTACCGACGCCGCCAAGGGGCAGGGAATCGATCGGATCGAGGCGAGGATCAGGCGCCGCTGTCTTGCAGAAGATCCTCGAGCATGGAGCTGACAACCTTGGTCTCCGCCTGCCCCGGCGGCACGACCTCGTCGGTCGCATGCAAGAAACGCGAGATCACATCACTCGGGACGAGTGCCGTCACGATCACGAGACTCTCTTCGAACTGGAACGACGTGAAGCCACGCGCTCCCGGCTCGACGGTCATGCTCTTGTAACGGATGGAGACGTTGAGGGCGTTGCGGAGATCCGCGCGAACCATCGTTCGCTCGAGCACGGCTGCGCGGCTCGGCGCGCGCACGGCGATCGAAACGACGAGCGGGTCCTCGCGTCTGTACTCGAGGCTCAGCCAGCCGACGAGCTCGTCCCCCGAACCAAGCGGAACTCTCAGGGTCGCGCGATCCGGCGTATGCGCCACCTCGGTCGGGAATCCGCGAGGGCCGGGCACCTTCCGAAGCATCTTGAGAATCCCTTACCCGCCTGTCACGCGCGACTAACCACATCGTTCCGGCAGGTCATTGCGCCGATTCCGATACGCTTGCGACGTGCCTGGACGCGTGCGCGTAGGAACGCAAGGGCCGACGGCTCCGCCGATGCGGCTCAACAGGCTGCTCGCGAAATTGGCAGAGCGCGGCGGCTTCGATTCGTATTGGGCGCTCGATCACATGATGGGGTTCATCCCCGCGGGCATGTGGACGCCGAAACTCACGCGGATCGCGCGCGTTATGAAAGAGCCGGAAGCGTTCTACGACCCGTTCGTTCTGCTGGGTTTGCTATCCACGCGAACGAAGCGCATCCGGTTGGGAACCGCCGTCGCAGACACGGTGCGGTTGCATCCCGCGTGGATCGCGCGCGCGGCGCTGACGCTGCAGCACGCGTCGAAAGGCAGGTTCATCCTCGGTTTAGGCGCGGGCGAAGCAGAGAACCTCGCGCCCTACGGATTGCCGATCGACCGCTTGGTCGCGCGCTGCCGCGAGTCGCTCCAAGTGATCCGCTTGCTGTGGAGCACGCCGAACCCGGTCGATTTCGAGGGCGAGTTCTACACGCTGAACCGCGCGTCGCTTGAGCTGCGGCCGTTGCAGAAGCAGCCGCCGATCTACCTCGCAGCGCACCGGCCGAAGATGCTCGAGCTGACGGGCCGCTACTGCGACGGCTGGATCCCGCACGACCTGTCGTACGAACGCTGGACGTCCGGATTGAAGCTGATCCATGAATCCGCTCGAGCAGCCGGCCGGAACCCCACGTCGATCGTCCCCGGCACGTTCGTGAACTCGATCATCGACTCGACGCACGCAGCGGCGCATTCCGCGATGGAGCAAGCCGTCGTGAAGGTAGGCGCGCTCTCTCTGGACGGAACGGTGTGGGAGGACGCAGGCGGCGTCCACCCGCTGGGTGCGACGCACCGAGGGATCGTCGACTACATGCCGAACGATCTGACGCCGGAGCGCACCTGGGAGCTGGTCAACGGCATCTCGTGGGACGTGCTACATGGATTGTTCGTGCACGGAACCCCGGAGGAGGTCGTCGCGCAGCTGACTCCCTATGTTGACGCCGGGTGCCGTGAGATCGTCTTCCAGAACGTGACCGCGCTGGCGCGGCCCGCGCGCGTCCTACAGTCGACGGCTGCGTTCGTTCGAACCGCGCGCCTTCTGCACCGTCTCTGACGTCAACAGCACCGCGCGCAGCAGCTCGCGATTCCCACGCAGCGCTTTCGCAGGACCTTCGAAGCGCACACGGCCGCGCTCCAAGAAATACGCGCGGTCGGAGAAGTCGAGCGCGAGATCCACATGCTGCTCGACCAAGAGAAGGGTCAAGCCTTGCTTCCGTAGCGTGTCGATGACGTCGAGCAGCTGTGTCACGATCACCGGCGCGAGACCGAGCGACAATTCGTCGATCATCAGGAGGCGCGGTTTCGCGATGAGCGCGCGCGCCAGGCCGAGCATCTGTTGCTCGCCGCCGGAGAGCGACCCAGCTTGCTGCGCGCGGCGTTGCTCCAGCCAGGGGAACAGAGAAAGCGCCTCGTCGATGCGCTCTTGGCGGACGCTGCGCGGAACGACGGTTGCACCCACGCGGAGGTTCTCTTCGATGGAAAGCCCGGGGAACGTTGCGCGCCCGCCGGCCATCTGCACGATGCCGCGCTTCACGACCTCGGCCGAGGACATGCCGGTGATGTCCGCGCCGTCGAACGCGACCGTGCCTGCGCGCGGCTTCAAGACGCCCGAGATCGCGCGAAGCAATGTGCTCTTGCCTGCTCCGTTGGTACCCAGCAGCGCGACGGTTTCGCCGGGGGCGACGCGAAGGTCGATCCCTTCGAGCACCCTCACCGATCCGTACGCCACGTCCAGGGCGCGCACGTCGAGGAGCGGGAACGCGATCGTCATGGGCCTTGGACCTCGCGCACGACGCCACCGGTCGCGCTGAGGATCGAAACCGAGAGGCTGCGCGCGTCGCCGGCGCGCACGGCGAGGAACACGCCGTCGCTCTGCGCCTGTACGGTTTGCGTTTGCCCGTCGGACCACCGGATGCGTACGGTCGGGCCGGCTGCTCGGCCGAAGACCATCGACATCGAGGGAACTCCGTGGGCGCCGGCCGTGCTCGCCCACGCGATCCCGTCGGGCGCGGTGTCGGCGACGCGCAAACCGAACCACCCCTTCTGCTTGTGTACCGCGACGATCAGCTGCAGCGTCTCCGGGCGCGACACGACGATCGCGCGCGCCGGGCCGACTGCTTGCTGAACGACGACGCGGCCGTCTGATGGCGCAACGCCTGCTGCGGTCGTCGAGCCCGTCGGGATCGACGCGAACGCCACGAGCGCGGCGAGGAACACCGCGACGTCCAGCACCCACACGATCGTGCGCAGGCGCGGCCCGCGGCGCGCGCGCGGAGCGGGAACGACGATCGCACTCATCCGCGCATATACCTTTCCGCGATGAGATCGAGTGCGCGTCGCGCGCGCTCACCGCCGACGATCCAAGCGACTGCGAGGAGACCGATAGCCCCGAGCACGTAGGGCAGGCCTACCCATCGCACCGGCAACGTCGCGCGCGTGCTCGACGCGGCGACGACCGGGTTCGCCACCGACGGCGGCTGCCCGGACTGCGGAGCGGGCGCGCGCGTCTCGGGAAGAACGGACGTCCCGCTCGGCGGCGGTGGGATGACGCTCTTCACGATCGGCGGCAACGGCAACGAGAGCGGCGCGCCGATGACGCCGTCGAGCGATCCGCCCAGCAGCGTCGCGCCCGCGAAGTAGGTTCCGGCGGGGTTCGCGTTCGTCACGAAGACGGAGATGCCGCCGCCGCTCACGGTTGCGCGCGACCCGTCCGGCGCAGCGGATGTCACCGGTTGCAGCACGCGGATGTCGTGATACGGGCTCGATAGCAACACCGCGTGCAGCTGATCGCGCACTTGGTTCAATAGGTCGAGCGGAACGCGGGTTTGGTCGACCTGGATC
>DATGHY010000281.1:0-2468 GCA_035307625.1 Actinomycetota bacterium | reverse complement strand
GGATGGTTCGGCCGCGAACCTCGACGTCCTGCGTCGTCGTGCGCGCCATGTTGATGACCGGCGTAACCCACCGCAGGAATTCCTCGACGGCGCCCGGGATCTTCGATGGATCGTCGAGCAGCATCTCCCACTGCCCGCGCTCGCTGAGTATCGCCTCCAATCCGCCCGAGATCGCGTTGCGCGTCGTCTCGTTGCCCCCGATCAACAAGAGCAATGAATCGCCGAGCAGCTCGTCGCGACTGAGGCTTCCATGATCCTCGACTTCTCCGTGCACCAGCACGCTGATCAGATCCTCTTGCGGGCGCGCGACACGATCGTCGAGGACCTCGCTCATGTAGGCGAAGTAGTCGGCCGCTGCGTCGAGCACCTTCTGCGTCACGTTCTGCGGCCCGTCGGCGCCCGCGATCATGTCGTCCGACCACCGCTGCAATCGAAGCCGGTCTTCTTTCTTCACGCCGAGCAAGTCGGCGATCACCGCGGTCGGAAGCGGCGCGGCCAGGTCGTGCACGACGTCGCAGCGGCCGGCCTGCTCGAATGAATCGATCAGCTCCGTCACGATCGAGCGGATCCAGTCTTCGTACGCGGCTACGCGGCTCATCGCGAAGCCTTTGTCGACGAGGTGGCGCTTACGGATGTGGATCGGGTCGTCGCTGTCGATCATCGACGGTTGCGGGCCGGCGAGCGGCCTGCTGCCGCGCGCCGACGAGAAGATCTCGCGATGCCGCTCGGCCCAGATGATGTCTTCGTGGAGCAGGAGCGCCCATAAGCCGGTCTCCGGGTCGAAGTAGACGGGCTCGTTGGCGCGCAGCCACGCGAATGTCGGATTGGGATCTGCGGCGTAGAAGTCGCGGTTCAGCAGGTTCGGCTGCACGGTGTGCGACGTTACCGCACCAGCGCGCTACTGCGCCGCGATCGTGACCGTGGCGGTGGAGACGGACTCGCCGCCGTACGGGTTGTAATCGTTCGAGCAGCCGTTCCCCGAGCGCGCGCCGAACTGCACGCGGTACGTGCCGGGCTTGGCGTACGTGTGCGTGAACGTGGCTTGGTAGGAGCCGGCGTGCTTGGCCGGAGTGCTCCAGCGGCCGTACTGGCGCTGAAACGCGATCGCAGGGATCAGCGCGGCCGTCTCGTCCCCGTACAGGATCCAGTGGCACGCGATCGAGGCATCCGGATCGGCCGCGCGCCCGTCGAAGGAGAGGGGCCGGCCGACTACGCCGCGCGCGGTTGCGGGCGAGAGCGACGTCGTCGTGGGCTGGTTCGGGCCGGGCGCGGGAACCCAGTGGAGGGGGCCGCACGCTGGGTCGAAGCTGTTCACGCAGCGCACGGTCGCGACCGGCTTGAGGGCGACGGGCCGCTTGTCCTTCTGTGCGCTCGACGGGGTCGCGAGGGCTGCTCCCGCGACGATCAGGGACGCGACGATGACGGCGACGGCGGCAAGCTCTGCCGCGCGCGCGCCCTTCTCGGGCTTGCGTTTCGCGTTGGTCTCCATACCTCTTCAAACAGGTAACGAGCGACGGGGCTCGATGGACGGGACAAATCGGGCGGAGCCTTGAGATCGCGAGGTCGAAGGCCGTGTGTTTGCGTCTGGCGCGCTCCTCTCGTGCTGTATATAAGGTTCAACACACGCTCGGAGCGGGCGCGTCTTGGGGGCATCACGGCAGTTGCGGGGCGGACCATTCGATGAGCAGCGCCGACACACTTTCTCTGGCGTCCGACATCAAACCGCTGTGCTCGCTGAGCTTGCACGTCCGACGGATCAGCGACTCGGTCGTCGGCCGGCCCGTCGAGCTGGGGGCCATCGAGCAGGGTATCCGCTCGGCGCGCACATCTTTCTCCGGCCTGACCCTTGAGGGTGAGCCGGGGATCGGGAAGACCAGACTGCTTCTGGCGGCCTCCGAGGTCGCAGCGGCGGAAGGGTTCGTCACGATCGGCGTCATGGCCGACGAGCAGATCCGCGGACCGTTCCTCCTCGCCCGCAGCATCCTTAGCTCGGCCGAAGCCCAGAGCGCAGCGAAGGGGACCCCGGCGGAAGGGCGGCTGAACAAGGCCGTCGACGCCGTCTCCGGAGAGGACGACCCGAGCCTCGCTACGTTGTCGCCTGAAGACAAGCTCTTCCGCGCGTACGACCTCTCGTCGATGGCCTTGCGCACGCTCGCGAAGGACCGCCCAGTGGCGATCTTGATCGACGACCTGCAATGGGCCGACGAGGACAGCCTCCGGCTGCTCCGCTACACGATCCGCACCGGCGCGGATGCGCCGATCTTCCTGATGGCGTCGATGCGCCCCGAGGAGACTGCGCTCGTGAACGAGGCGGTCACGCTCATCGCCGACATGGAACGTGCCGGTCTTGTTCGCCGGCTGAAGGTCGGCCGGCTATCACAGATGGAGACCTCTGAGCTTCTGCGTTTCCTCTTGGGCGGGAAGATCCACGGTCCCAGCGCGGCGACGGTTCACGCCCAAGCGGAAGG
>DATGHY010000280.1:0-11417 GCA_035307625.1 Actinomycetota bacterium | reverse complement strand
CGAAGCGTTCATCAGACCGTCGATCGACGGGAAGTGACGGGCCAGGACCCGCGCCGTCGTCCAGCCCACATTCCGCACACCGAGCCCGGTCAGCAGTCGCGCGACCGGACGATCTTTGGAATCCTCGATCGCGCGCAACAGGTTCCGCGTGCGCTTGCCGGGGACCATGCGACCGGTGCGCTTGTCCTTCTCGAGCGCGAACCCTTCGAGCTGCGTCAGCTGTTCGGCAGTCAACGAGTAGAAGTCGCCGGGGTCCTGCACCCAGCCTTGCTCGATCAGCTCCTCGATCGTCATGTAGCCGAGGCCTTCGATGTCCATCGACCCGCGCCCGGCGAAGTGGAACAGACGCTCACGACGTTGCGACGGACAGATGAGCGCGCCTGTGCAGTACGCGACGGCTTCGCCTTCCTGGCGCACGATCGCAGAGCCGCAGAAGCGGCATGTCGTCGGCATCTTCCACGCCTTCAAGCCCTTCTTGCGCTTCGCGAGCACCGGGCCGACGACCTCGGGGATCACGTCACCGGCGCGCCGCACGATCACCGTGTCGCCGGGGCGTACGTCTTTGCGCGCGACCTCGTCTTGGTTGTGCAGCGTCGCCGACTGCACGGTGACGCCGCCGACATAGACGGGCTCAAGCACCGCATAGGGCGTTGCCGCGCCTGTGCGGCCGACATAAACCTGGATGTCGCGCAGCAACGTCTCGCGCTCTTCGGGCGGGTACTTGTACGCGATCGCCCAGCGCGGCGCTTTCGATGTGTAGCCGAGCTCGCGCTGCTTCGACTGTTCGTCGACCTTCACGACCACGCCGTCGATCTCGTACTCGAGGTCGTGACGATGCTCCTGCCAGTTCTCGATGAACGCCCAGACCTGATCCAGCGTCTTCGCCTTCTTGCTCTGCTCCGCCGTGCGCAGGCCGGCCTTCTTCAGAGCCGCCATCGCCTTGCTCTGCGCCTCGAACGCGATCCCTTGGGTCGCCCCGACCCCGTGGATCAATATCGCGAGCGGCCGTGCGGCCGTCATCGCCGGATCCTTCTGGCGCAACGCTCCGGCTGCGGTGTTGCGCGGGTTCGCGAACGTCGCCAAGCCTTGGTCGGCACGCTCTTTGTTGAACGTGTCGAAGTCGGCGCGCGGCATGTACACCTCGCCGCGCACCTCGAGCAGCGTCGGCGGATCTTGCATCTTCAGTGTCTCCGGCACGCTCTTGATCGTGCGGATGTTGGCGGTAACGTCCTCGCCGACCTCACCGTCCCCCCGCGTCGCCCCGCGCGTCAGCGTCCCGTTCTCGTACGTCAGTGCGACGGCGACTCCGTCGATCTTCAGCTCGCAGAAGTAGGTGGCGCCGCTCACCCCGCGCGCAACACGATCGGCCCAGGTCTGCAGCTCTTCGCGCGAGAAGCAGTTGTCGAGCGAGTACATGCGCGCGTGATGCTTCGCCGGCGCGAACGCCTCCGACCGCGGCCCACCGATCTGCTGCGTCGGCGAGTCGGGCGTGATCAGCTCGGGGAACTGGTTCTCCAGGTCGACCAGTTGGTGGTAAAGCTTGTCGTACTCGGCGTCAGAGATCTCGGGCTTGTCTTCGAGATGGTAGAGCCGGTTGTGGCGGTCTACCTCGGCGCGAAGGTGCTCGATCTGCTCCGCTGCTTGCTGCTGCGACGGCTCCTCAGCCACGCCGCGTTCTTCGGGTCCGCGACTTGGGCGCCGGACGCCTGCGAGCAGCCGGTCTCGGCGCTGCCGTCGCCGTCGAGCGCGGCGCTGTCGATCGTGATGGGGCCGAGCCGCGCAGGGCTCGCTTGATGGCGTCGATGTCCGACTGCAGCGCTTCGAGAACCTCGTCGGCCGACGCGTGCTCGCGCCTCACCGCGATCGAGTACCGACGGATAACCTCGAGATCGGGCAAGCGAACCTGGTCCACGGGACCTCCTGACGTCGGGGAGATTATAGGAGCCGCATCCCACAGTCCTCAGCGGTTCGCGCGCGCGATCGTGCCGCCGCCGAGCACCTCGTCCCCGAGGTAGAAAGCGACCAACTGGCCCGGCGCGATCCCGCGCTGCGGCTCAGCGAATCCGACGCGCGCGCGGTCGCCGTCCACGTCGAGCAGCCCGGCCGCCGCCACACCACCGTGCGCGCGCACCTGCACGGCGTCGATGCGCTCGGGCGTACGCCCGGCGATCCAACGAACGCCCTCGGCATCGAGGCCTCTGCGGCCGAGCATCTCCTCCGGCCCGACCACGATCCGATTCTGAGGCGCGTCGATCTCGAGCACGAACGTCTTCGCCGACCCGCTGTTGATGCCGAGCCCGCGCCGCTGTCCCACCGTGAAGCGGTGGATGCCGGGATGCTCGCCCAACACCGCACCGTCGGTGCCGACGATCTCACCCGCCGGGATCTCCACCGATCGCTCGACGAAACCCCCAGCGTCGCCGTCGGGGACGAAGCAGATCTCGTAGGAGTCGGGCTTGTCGGCTATGCGGAGGCCGAGCTGGCGCGCGAGCTCGCGCGTCGCATCCTTGGTCTGCGCGCCGACCGGGAATCGAGCAGTCGAGAGCTCCTCTTGCCCGGTGCGCGCGAGCACGTACGACTGGTCCTTCTCTGTGTCGGCGCTTCGGTAGAGATGCCACCGCCCGTCCTCGACACGGGTTCGTGCGTAGTGGCCCGTCGCTACAGCGTCGAAGCCGAGCGAGAGCGCCCGTGCTCGCAGCGCGCCAAACTTCACCGTCTCGTTGCAGCGAACGCACGGGTTGGGCGTGCGGCCGCGCGCGTACTCCCCGACGAAGTCGTCGATCACACCGTGCGCGAACGCGTCCTTGAAGTTCCAGACGTAGAACGGGATGTCGAGCACCTGCGCGACTCGCCGCGCGTCGTCGGCGTCGGCGATCCCGCAGCAGCCGTGCACGCGCCCGTCCTGCGCGGGCGACTGCTCGGTCAGCCTCAAGTGAACGCCGGTCACCTCGTGGCCTTCATTCACCAGCATGGCCGCGGCAACGCTGGAGTCGACCCCGCCGGACATAGCCGCAAGGATCTTCATGCGCGCAGCCTCTTCACGCCGGCCTCGATCTCGCCGACGGCCGCATCGATCTCTTGTGCCGTCGTGTCGCGGCCGAGCGTCAAGCGCAGCGCGCCAAGCGCGCGCGCCTTGGGAACCCCCATGGCCGTCAGCACATGGCTCGCCTCTGCCGCCCCGCTCTGACACGCCGAGCCGCTCGACGCCGCGATCCCCGCAGCGTCCAGCAGCAAGAGCAGCGGCTCGGACTCGATCCCGTCGATGCACACATTGCAGTTGTTCGGCAATCGCTCGGCGCGCGCGCCGTTCACGGTCACCTTCGGGATGCGGGTCGTCAGCGCGTCCTGCAGGCGGTCGCGCAGCGCGCGCACGCGAGGCACAAGCTGATCGCGCGCATCCAACGTCGTTTTGACTGCCGCGCCGAACCCAACGATCCCCGCCACGTTGTACGTGCCGGAGCGCAGTCCGCGCTCCTGCCCTCCTCCGTGCACGAGTGGCTCGATACCGACACCGCGCCGAACGATCAGCGCTCCGACGCCCTTCGGGCCGCCGACCTTGTGCCCAGCGAGCGCGATCAGATCCGTGTCGGCCACGTCGACGGCTATCCACGGCAGCGCCTGAACCGCGTCGGTGTGGAAGCGCGCGCCGGCCGCACGCGCGATCTCCCCTGCGCGCGCGATCGGCTGGATCGTGCCGACCTCATTGTTGGCCGCCATCACGCTGACCACTCCGGTCTTCTTGTCCACCACACGCCCCAGCGCTTCCACGTCGAGCACGCCGTCCGCGTCGACCGGAACCTCGGTCACCCGAAAGCCATTGCGGCCAAGCCACTGCGCTGTGTCCAGCACCGCATGGTGCTCGATCGCGCTTACGACGATGCCGTCGCGACCTTCGTTGCGCGCGCGGAACGCCGCGCCTTGCACAGCGATGTTGTCGGCTTCCGTGCCGCCCGACGTGAAGATGACCTCGTCGGGGCGCGCGCCCACGGCTGCAGCGATGATCTCGCGCGCCTCTTCGATCGCCTTGCGAGCCTCCCTCGCAGCCGCATAGAGCGACGACGCGTTCGCGTACCGCTCATCGAGGTACGGCGCCATCGCTGCGCGCGCATCCGGCCACAACGGCGAAGTCGCGGCGTAGTCGAGGTAGATGGTGGTTCGAGGCTGCATGAACCGTCAGCCTAGCATCGCCCTTGAGGGCCTACGCGGCGCTTAACCGATGCGCGTGCCCGTAGAGAGGGCGTTCATATCTGTGGTCGATCCGGTCAGCATCATCGCGGACGTAAAGCCCATCGCGGCCGCGAAATCGGTCGACACGAAGCGATGCTTGCTCCCGCCCCCGATGATCCAGGGCGCACCGCCGTCGTTCGCCTTGATCAGCGCACCGTTCCGCACCGGCACGACAGTGCCTAAGGGCAAAGTGAGGTCGGCCGCTGTTGCCGTCACTGCCTCGTTCGAGCGGTACAACGACGCGCGTGCCAAGGCCGAGATGGGCTGCCGCGTGCTCGTCTGGATCACCCAGAACGACTTGCCATCCGCGCTCTTCAACAACGTCCCATCGGGGTGCTGGGTCAAGCTCGTGATATCGGTCCCGGCTGTAAGGCCCGCGAGATAGGTCGGCGTCGCGGTGATCGCAGCGGCGGCCTGGTAGCCGAGCGCAGTGAAGGATCCATCCTTGAACGCGTGCAGCGCGCCGCTGCTCCACATGTAGTAGGCCGCAGGCGACGTCGTGGTATCGGCCAGCAACGTCCCATCGCGCAGCCCCAGTGCCGGCCCGCTCGCGTAGCGCGCGCGCTCGTTCGGCCCGGTCGGAACCGCCGGCAGCGTTCCGAAGTTCGACGCGTACGCGATCGGATCGACCGCGCGCGCAACACCATTGTCGATGACGTATTTGCCGTTCGCATCGCTCAGCAACGTGCCGTCCGGATGAGATGTGACGACGTTCAAGATCCCGGATGCGCCGGTCGCCGCATGCGAGGTTGCATCGTGCGCAACGAGCTTCCACGTGTATTGCCCACTCGCCACCAGGGCCCCAAGTGCGGTCTGCGCGCCCCAATACTGCTTGACGGCCGAGCCGGTCCCCGTCAGCGTCCGCTGAACGACGCCTTGTGGGTCCACGAACGACAAGGTCCACGTGACCGTGCTGCTGAAAGACGCGGTGAAGCGGATCATCTCGTTCTTGGAGTCCCCATCGGGGCGGAGGACGACGGTGTCGAGCATCGGCGTGTAGATCTTCGGGTTGCCGATGCCCCGGACCGTCTTTCTGATCCAGTTGAGGTCGTTGTAGACGTACGATCCCGGGCAGGTCGTGAGCGACGCGTCGCGGTGGCCGGAGATCCTGTTGAAGTTGACGAGCGTCCCTGCGGCGCGGTGGTCGTTCCCCTCACCGGTCTTCATCGTGACGATGCCCGTCGGCGGAACGTGCGCGATGTCGAGCCGCCATGCGAGCAGCTTGGTCAGGGCAGTCAGCATCGCGCTCGAAGGCCGTGCTGTGCTGTAGTTCCCAAGCAGTGCGACGCCAACCGACTCGTAGTTGTAGCCGCCCGTGTGCGCGCCGATCACGTTGTTGGTGATGCCGCCGTTCCGGCCTTCGAAGATCTGGCCGTATTTGTCGATCAAGAAGTTGTAGGCGATGTCGCAGTACCCACGTGTGTTCGTGTGGTACGCGTAGATGCCACGCACGATGCCGGCGGACTGGCTCCTCGTGTAGCTGTTCGTCGTGTCCGTGTGATGGACGAACGCCATCTTCAGCTCGGGCGCAACGCCCGGGCACGGCAGGTTGAGATAGGCGGGGTTGGCGCCCCACTGCGCGCGCGAGATTATGGTCGGCTGGATCGTGCGAGCCTGGGCGGGAGCTGCTGCAGGAGCCGCGCGCATCGAGAGGAACCGCCCGATGGCGTGGAGCGCCCGCACGACGATGTTCTCCGGCTTGGAGTCCCCGAGCGTGTTGATGAGGTGAACGCGGACGTCCTGGATCGCCTGCGCCGAGTTCGCGACCGACACTTTGACCTCGACATGATCGGCCGTCCCGACCCACACCGCTTCGGTGCTCAGCCTCTGGCTGTCGTGCTTCGCCTCTACCCCCATCGCCCCGTTGTCGTTGCCTCCGAGCTCTTCCCACGTGCTCCATCCGTCGACCGTGTGCGCGCGCGCCACGACCGACACGCCGTTCTCGGAGTGCGTGGCGTCGAGGTACGAAACCCCGACCATGTTCGCGCGCCACGGCATTCGCACGGAGATCGTCTTGCTCTGGCCGGGGTCGACCTGTGAGAGAACTGTGCGAACCGCAGTCAGAGATCGTGGGATCGAGGGCGCAGCGGAAACCTGTGAGGGGATGCCCAACGAAACGGCGCCAACGATGAAGGCGACGACGAATAAACGCCGTTTGCGCATGAATGAGTGGACCTCCCCCTGCATGCCATATCTATCGGCCCCGTTTGGTAACAGCCTTTAGCAGGCAGTTGAAGGGTTGTTTTTCCAGGTTAACGGCCTGTTTCGGATGGCTTAAGCACCGCTCTTATCCCAGTAGCGCGGCCACGCTCCCGACGCGGCGCTTTTGCGCTGTGCAAGCTCCGGCGTATCCGCGAGAACGATCTGCGTTGGGCGCGCGCGCAACCGCTTCAGATCGTCGTAAAGATCGATGATCGGCCCAGGCTTGTCGTCCGCCACGAGATACACGAAAAGATGGTCGGATCCGTCTTCACGACGAAGCTCGATCTGCCAATCCGATGAGCGCTCGCCCGCCGCTGCGCCGGCGTCGCGGAGATCGATCCATGAACGTTTCCCTTGCAACGTCACGACGCGCTGCCATGCGCCGCGTCGCACGGTGGGTCCGACGCGCGGCACCGTGCGCCCGCAGTTCGGACACGGCTCCGTCGTGATGCCACCGAGCGCAAGGTCGCCGGTGCGCCATCGCGGCACGCTGCCCCCGCGGAAACCGAGCGGCGTTATGACGATCTCGCCGGGTGCGTTCGGGGGGACCTCTTGGCCCGTCTCCGGCGACACGAGCTCGAGCACTTCCATGTCGGGGAACGTGTGGAAGCCGAATGTCTCGGTGCGTCCTGCCGGGACGGAGCACTCGCCCCAGAGGACGCGCGACTCGGCGCTGCCATAGGCAGCGGCGATGCGTGCGTCCGAGGCCCCCGCGGCGAGCAGTCCCTCGCCGACCACTGCCCGCTCGTCCGCGGTCAACGAACGGCCGACGGCGATCAGCATGCGGAGCTTCGAGATATCGATGTTCTCTCGCATCGCGAGATCGGGGAACATCGGCGCTTCGTCTGCAGGCAACGCGATGGCGGTGGCCGACGAGTCCTCCAAGCCTTCGAGCGCGCGCTGCAGATCCTGCCGCTCGCGACGGAAGTGCACCGCGCTCATGCCGCTCCCGTGCGCCATATAGAAGATGCCCCAGAACTCCAGCGTCGGTCCGAACGGAACCAGGTTGAGCAGCCGGTCGTGCCGCTCGAGACCGAGCAACGCCGACAGCCGGCCGCCGGCGCGCGCGAGCAGATCGAGATCGTCGCGCGTGTAGGCGATCGGAAGGCGCCCGCCGGGCCCGGCCGCGAGATGGATGTGGATGGCGCGCGTCGCCGCTTCGATCGCGAGCTCTTGGATCTCCTCGCCGCCGATCAACCGAGCAAGCGCCACTCTCCGCACAACGGTGCGATCGCTGAACCGTTTCACACCGTCGGCGGTGCCGCGGAGGATCAGCGCGCGCGGACCTTCGGGGTTGCGCATCGGATCGACGATGTCTCGCCTCATCGTGAGCGGGAGCTTCGGCAGCTCGTCCAGCCCTTTGAAATCACGCGCGTCGATGCCCAGCGAGTCCAGCTTCGCGCGCACGTAGGGGACGTGACCCAGCGCCATCTGGAGGACCGTTTGCCGGAGCAGCGTGTTCTGGATCCGACGCTGCTCTTTCAGTGATCGTTCATCCCAGGCGGCCGCCACGGCGGCCATTCTAGGGTGAGGCTGCCGGAAGGCTGCACAGCCGCGATTCGAGCGGCCCCGCGGCACGCCGATACACTGCGCGCGCGATGCCCGAGACCCCCATTTCCTTCGACGCGAACGAGCCGCTCCCCCTCACGGGAGAGCGCACCGCGCCCGGGGTTCCCGAGGAGAACTACTGGTTCCAGCGCCACGTGATCGCTTACGACTTCGTCACGCGTTACGTGCGCGGGGCGCGCGTCCTGGACGCCGGCTGCGGCGAGGGCTACGGCACCGACCGCCTCACCTCGGTTGCGGCAGAGGTGACCGGCGTCGACCTCGAAGAGCCGGTCATCCGTCGAGCAGCCTCGCGATATCCTCGCGCGCGCTTCGACGCCGCAAATCTCGTTTCGCTCCCTTACGCCGACGGCGCGTTCGACGCCGTCGTCTCGCTCCAAGTGATCGAGCATCTCCACAGCCCGCAGGAGTTCCTCGCGGAGTGCGCGCGCGTGCTGGGGCCCGGCGGGGTGCTCGTCATCTCGACGCCGAACCGGTTGACGTTCTCGCCAGACGGGATGCGCAACCCATTCCACACATTCGAGTTCGCGCCGGGCGAATTGCGCGCGACGATCGCACAGCACTTCTCGTCGATCGAGCTCGCCGGCACCTTCCACGGTGCGCGCGTGCGGCTGCTCGAGATGCTCCTGCGGAAGCCCTTCCCCGAGCGACTGATCGAGCAGCCGGCGCCGGAGTGGCCGGGTTGGCTGCGCGCAGCCGTGGCGCGCGCGCGCCCGACCGACTTCGACATCCGGTGGGAGAGCCGCCCCGACGGGCTCGAGCAGAGCCTGGATCTCATCGCGGTCGCGCGCCGGTAGCCCGGTGGGCGTCTTCTCGCTCGTCCTTCACACGCATCTGCCGTACGTGCGTCGCAACGGCGTGTGGCCGAGCGGCGAAGAGTTCTTCCACCAGGCAGCGCTGGAGTCGTACCTGCCGCTGCTCGGCGTGTTGCAGACGCTCGCAGACGAGGGTCTGAGCGACGCCTTAACGCTGGGGCTATCGCCGATGATCGCGCACCAGATGGAAGACCCGCACATGTTGCGGGAGCTGGAGTGGTTCCTCGGCGTGTACGAGCTGCGCACGCTGCGGCAGACGACGAACTACGACGGCGTGTTCAGCGAAGAGTTCCGCGATCTCGCGGCGAACTACGCACGGTTCGCGCGCGCGCAGGGCGAGCTGCTTGATTCATTGGAGAGCGGCATCGCGCGCGCCTTCGACGAGCTGGCGCGCCGCGGTGCGATCGAGATCATCGGCGGTCCAGCGACGCACCCGTACCTGCCGCTCGTGCGCGAGCCGGCGCTTGCCCGTGCGCAGGTCGAGCTTGGCGCGCGCGAGCACGACAGGCTCTTCGGCAGGCGCCCGAGCGGCATGTGGCTCCCGGAGTGCGCGTACTCGCCGGATGCCGGCATCGAAGGGCTGCTCGAAGACGCCGGCGTTTCGCACATCGTGATCGACGGGCCGACGATGCTTCGCAGCGCCGGCCCGGGTTCCACGTTCGCACCGCGGCGCATCCGCGACTCGTCCGTCGTGGCGTGCGCGCGCAACCTCGACGTGACGTACCGCGTCTGGTCGCCGACCGGCGGGTACCCCACGGGCAAGTGGTATCGCGACTTCTTCCACTACGACGTCGAGGGCGGCTTCAAGAACTGGCGCGTCACGTCGATCCGCAAGCCGGTTGCGGAGAAGCGGCCGTACGAGCCCGCGCGCGCCCAAGCGGCCGCGCGCAAGGACGCCGAAGACTTCGCATCTCTGATCGCGCGCACCTTGGACGAGCACGAACGCGAGACCGGCCGCGAAGGCCACGTCGTCGCCGCGTACGACACCGAGCTATTCGGGCATTGGTGGTACGAAGGCCCGGTCTTCCTCGAGCACCTTTACCGGACGCTACGCGACATGCCGGAGGTACGCGCCCTCTCGCTCCAGGGGGCTTTGCAGGCGCTCCCCGATCCCGGGCCGGTCGACCTCGTCGCCGGATCGTGGGGCTTCCGCAAGGACGACCGCTCGTGGGTCGCGCCGGAGACCGACGACGTGTGGCAAGCCCTCGGCGAAGTCGAAGCCGACACGATCCGCTACCTGGACAAATTCCGCGACGCAGGATCCGGACGTCGAGCAGCCCTCGCACAGCTCGCGCGCGAAGCGATGCTGATGCAGTCGAGCGACTGGCCGTTCATGGTGTTGCGCGGCCGCAACGTGGACTACGCGCGCGAGCGGTTCTTCGGGCATCGCGCGCGCTGGGATCAGATGGTCGAGCTGCTGCGAAGCCGCATCCCCGACGACCTCATCGCCCGCAAGACGAACGAAGTCGCTGAGGTCGACAACATCCTTCCGGCGATGACGCCGGATGACATCGAGCGAGGCAGCTAGCTAGGCGCCGACCGGTTGCTCGGCACGCTGCGACTGGATCCAGCTGTCGAGCGCGGGACCACTCTCGAACGACACGATCAACGCGTAACGCGGCTCTGGACCCGGATGCCACACGGCGTGCCACAAGCGCTGGGAGTCGACCACGAACTGCGCACCCTTCGGCAGCGCGATACGGCTCTCCGTCGACGGGTCATCCTTGTCTTCACGCACGATCATGTAGCTGTCGGGGTTGTCGGTCAGCTGTAGCCACGCACGCACGACCCAGCCTTCACCCTCGGGGTTCAGGCGATTGTTGTCGTCGGGGTGAAGGTTCTTGATCGCGTCCTGCTCGCCGTTGGGCTCGAGCTTGATCGTGCGGACGCGGCCGTAGCGCGCGCCGACGCGCTCGGTCCAATCGACGAGCGTCGGGCATACCTCGGCGTTCTTCGTCCAGATGCCGTCTTTGTCCGCCTTGCCGTGGTCCCAGAAACCGGCGCATTCCATCTCGCCGAACGCCGATGCGATCGGCGCGAAGTTGGTGTCGCCGCCGGACTTCCAGTCGACGTACTCCATGTGGCGGAACTCCGCGTCGGGCACGGCCTTGTCGTACTTCTTTAGGACGACGAACCCTTTTTCCTCGAGGATGGGGAGCTTGTCGTACGGCATCGCAAAAGCCTCCTGCGTTCGGCGGAAATCGCGCTCATTCTACCCGGGAAAACGGGCGTCGAAGCGCAGCCCGAGCACCCCCAACTGACGCGCGCGTCGGATGTACCGCGGCCGTGTGTCCAGTCGGTGCCGTCGAACATCATCGCGGGATGTTCAAGTTCCAGGCGGAGCAGCACTTCGAGATCGACGATGCGGTCGCGCGCGCAGGCGCACCCACCGTCGACCTGACGCCCGAACCCGGCACGTCCTAGCCCGCTTTGCGGGCGGGGTGACCCCGTGTCAGGATGTCCCGACTTTTGGACGCCTGAACATGCGAACCCTCATCCTTTCTTGGGAGTATCCGCCCCGCATCGTCGGTGGCTTGGGTAAGCACGTTCACCGGTTGTCCACGGCTCTGGCGGAAGCAGGGCACGAGGTCCACGTCGTCACGCGCG
>DATGHY010000279.1:0-2155 GCA_035307625.1 Actinomycetota bacterium | reverse complement strand
GTTTCTGCCACGCCTGATGCTGGTGAGCCTGATGGTGGTGGCGGCCATCCTGGCGAGCCTCTCTCGCGTGCGCGCGGCCACCGCAGCCGAGTTCAACGTCGTTCTCGCCGCGATCCTGCTGGCCTGGTACGTTCACGAATGACACACACGATTACCCTCATCCCCGGCGACGGGATCGGCCCGGAGGTCACCGACGCGGTCGTCCGCATTCTCGACGCGTCGGGCGTGTCGATTCGATGGGAGCGGCACGACGCGGGCATGCGCGCTGTCGAACGGACCGGCCAGACACTGCCGTCCGAACTCATCGACTCGGTGCGGCGCAATCGTGTGGCGCTGAAGGGACCGGTGACGACGCCCATCGGCGAAGGGTTTACGAGCGTCAATGTCGGCTTGCGCAAAACGCTTGACCTGTACGCGAATCTCCGCCCGGCGTGGAACCTGCCGGGCGTGGCGACGCACTTCGCGCACGTCGATCTCGTCATCGTCCGCGAGAACACGGAGGACCTCTACTCCGGCCTCGAGCACCAGGTGGTCCCCGGCGTCGTCGAGAGCTTGAAGATCATCACCGAGCGCGCCTCCGCGCGCATCGCCCGCTTCGCGTTCGAGTATGCGCGAGCGAACGGACGACACCGCGTGACGGCCATCCACAAAGCGAACATCATGAAGCTCGGCGACGGGTTGTTTCTCGAGTGCGCGCGCCGCGTCGCACGCGAGTACGCGGATCTCATCTACGAGGAACAGATTGTCGACGCCGCCTGCATGCACCTGGTCGTCCATCCGTCGCGCTTCGATGTGCTGCTGCTGCCGAACTTGTACGGCGATATCGTGTCGGATCTGTGCGCGGGCCTCGTCGGCGGCCTCGGCGTGGTCGGGGCCGCCAACATCGGGACGGACGCATCGGTGTTCGAAGCGGTCCACGGGAGCGCGCCCGACCTCGCGGGCAAGCAACTGGCCAACCCGACGGCGCTGCTGCTGTCCGCGATCTTGATGCTTCGCCACCTGAACGAACGAACCACGGCCGATCGCGTCATGGGCGCGCTCACTGGCGTGCTCGCCGCCGGCGCCGTGCGGACCCGCGACCTCGGCGGCACCGCCTCGACCGATGAATTTGCTGAAGAGATTTGCCGGAATCTGAAGGCTGCGGTCTAAAGTCTCGTGTTATAGTCGGGCTCGAACGGTTCATGCTCGACGATATCTCCCAGGCCGTGCTCTCGCACGAGGAAGTCCTCAAGTATCCGCGCGAGAAAGTCTACGCGTACCTCGATGAACTGCGTACGACGCAGCGATACCCGATCTATCGCGCGCTCCAGCATCCGCTCTATCCGATTCTGCGAAAGATCGAACGCAAGCCGGAACAGACCCAGCACGTGACCAATGCCGCGCGGTCGCATCGCATCATCTACGCATCGAATCACAAGAGCCACACCGACTACCTCATCGAGCCCATCGTCCTCGACGACAGCCACGTCCGGCCGCCGCTGATCGCCGCCGGCATCAACCTGTTCGGTGGACCGCTGGGCCTGCTCCACAAGCACGTGACGGGCGCCATTCCCATTCGCCGCAACACGAAAGATCCCGCGTACCTGATCACCCTGAAAGCCTACGTCGCCGAGATCCTCAAGAAGCACGATCTGTTCTTCTATCCCGAGGGCGGCCGGAGCTACAGCGGCGAACTCAAGGCGGCAAAAACGGGTTTGCTGCAGGCGGCGCTGACAGCGGAACGGCCGGACCTGGTCATCGTTCCGGTCGCGATCGCGTACGACCTCGTGCTCGAGGATCACATCCTCGCGCACCAGAGCGTGAAGAAGCGGCAGCGCCCCTTCGGCCGCGAGATCGCCGAGATGGTGCGCTACGCCGTCGGCTACCGCTCGCGCGCGTTCGTCACCTTCGGCGCGCCGATCTCGGTGGCGAGCTGCGATCCCTCGTCGCGCAGCGACGTGCTCGAGCTCACGCGGGCGATCCGCGCGCGCATCGGCGCGCTCTACAAAGTGCTGCCGACGGCGATCTTCGCGTCGTGCATGCGCCCGTCGATCACGCGGCGCGATCTCGAGGGCCGGATCGATCGGCAGATCGAGGAGCTCGCCGCGCGCCACGCGAATCTCGGCGTGTCGAGCGGCCGCCAGGCGATCGACGCCGCGGCCGAGCCGCTCGAGAC
>DATGHY010000278.1:0-5144 GCA_035307625.1 Actinomycetota bacterium | reverse complement strand
CCCGCCGGGTACGGGAACGTCGCCCCGGCAGGGGTGACGAACGTGGCGACGAGGACGGCGACGGCCAGAGCCCCAAGCAGGCGCGTTCGCATGTTTGTTCGATTCGACAGAAGGGCCACGGTACCTCTCGTGAGGACGGCGAAGAACCGGGGATTTTGGTTGGGGTGTCCACAGGGCTAGCGGCCGAGGCGCTTGGCGATGAACTCGCGGACCCGCTCGCGCGCTCGCTCGCGGATCTCGGGGCCGTGCATGAAGGCGGCGATCTCGAAGTCGAGCTCGGCGAGCCGCCCGGCAGTCTCCCGCGAAAGCGGGATGTCCTGGCAGGCCATCTTGATCGAGAACCCGAGCCCGGTGTTGTTGAACAGCGAGTCACCGACGATCAGGACGCCGCTCGGCTCGTGCATCAGCGAAACGTGGCCCAGCGTGTGTCCCGGCGTGTGCACCACGCGCAGGCCACCGGCGATATCGAGCAGCTGCCCATCTGCGATCTCTTCGTCTACCTCGCAGGGTGGAAAAGAGTTCCCCGGCAGCATGCCGAGGATGCGCGCGGTCAGGTTCCGGCGATCGCGCGGTGGCGCGTGACCGGCGCGCGCGAAAGGCGCATCGACCCCATGACACATCACGCGCGCGCCGGTCTCCCCCTGCATGCGCTTCAGCCCGCCTGCATGATCCGGGTGCGCGTGCGTCAGCACGATGCGCGTGACATCGCTCGGCTTCTTCCCCAGCGATTCGATCGCCGACACGATCTTCTTGGGCGCGCCCTTCAATCCAGCGTCGACCAGCGTCAGCTCGCCGTTCGGCTCGATCAAGAGATATGCGTTGATGTAGGGCCCGAGCGTTCCGATCCGGTAGACGTTCTCCGCCAGCTTGACCGGCTGCCCCATAACTAGCGACCGCGGAACTTCGGCTCGCGGTTCTCCGCACGCGAAGCCTTGAACTCTTGATAGTCCTCACTCGCGAAGATCGCGGTCTGGCCGAGCTTCTCTTCGTTCATCACGCGCCGCACTGCATCGATGCCCAACCCGCGGATGACATTGACCGCGAACTTGATCGCGAGCGGGGAGCGCTTCGCGATCTCCTGCGCAACGGACATGACTGCGTCGTCCAGCTCCGCAGTGGGAACGACGCGCGACACCAAGCCGTGCCGCAAGGCCTCGTCGGCATCGATGATCCGTCCGGTCAGCGCCAGGTCTGCTGCCAGCCCGTGCCCCGCCATCTGGAAGATGCGCGCGGCACCACCGCTGTCCGGCATCACGCCGTGACCCGTCTCCGGCAAGCCCATGCGCGCGTCGTCTGCGGCGATCCGCATATCGCACAGAAGCGCGCGCTCGAACGATCCGCCGAGCACCCACCCCTTCAGCGCGACGACGATCGGCACCGGCATCGTCCACAACAGCGCCGTCTTCGCGTGCCCTGCCTCGATGTACTCGAGATCGCTCTCGCCCTTGGTCCGGACCCCGAGCTCCTTCGTGTCCCGCCCCGACGAGAACGACTTCCCTTCGCCTCGCCACACGACGCACCGGACGTCCGGCCGCTCGTGCAATTCGGCCAGTACGTCGAAGAAGCGTGTGTCCATGGCGTCCGTGAATGCGTTGTGGCGTTCTGGACGGTTCATCGAAACGACGGCGACCGGCCCGTCGTACGTCAGCAGAACGGTCTCTTCGCTCATGCGAACTGCTTCTTGAGGTCTTGCTTCAGGACTTTGCCTGCGGGGTTGCGCGGCAGCGCGTCGAGGATCTCCAGCCGCTCCGGGATCGCCTGGTTGCGCAAGCCCTTCTCTTTGAGGAACTGAGCGACCTCGAGAAGGGTCAGCGTTCCGTCTTTCAACGCAACGACCGCGCACGCGATCTC
Organism: Actinomycetota bacterium; assembly: GCA_035307625.1. GTDB lineage: Bacteria > Actinomycetota > AC-67 > AC-67 > AC-67 > AC-67. The sequence goes on along the minus strand of DATGHY010000278.1, from coordinate 3,293 downwards.
GCCCGACGCCGGATCCGGCAGCCCGATGACCGCAACGTCTGCGACCTTCGGGTGCTGGAACAACAAGTCCTCGACTTCCTTCGCGCTGATGTTCTCGCCCTTGCGGATGATGATGTCCTTGAGCCGCCCGGTGATCGTCACGTTCCCGTCGGCGTCCAGCTTCCCAAGATCGCCGGTGCGGAAGTAGCCGTCCTCATCGAACGCGTCTTTGTCGAGCGCCATGTCCAGGTACCCGCGCATCAGCTGCGGCGCTTTCGCCCGGATCTCGCCTTCCTCGCCGATGCCTGCGACCTTCCCTTCCATCGTGACCACGCGGAGGTCGACCCCGCGCATCGCGCGCCCTTCGGTGTTCGCGAGCGCCTGGTCGCCGTCGTCCGCCGATGCCATCGTGAGGATCGGTGACTCGGTCAACCCATAGCCGGACACGATCGGGGCGTGCATCTCCTTCACCATGTCGTAGTGAAGCTGTGGCGGTTTCGGCGCACCGCCGCCCGGGAACGCGCGCACCTTCGCGAACAGCGGCGTGTCCGGCTGCTCGCGCTGCGCTTTGAGGTACGCCATGTGGAAGATCGTGCCCGAGCCGGCAAGCGTCACGTCGTTGTCCTTGAGGAACTGCGTCGTGCGCACGGGGTCGAACGCCTCATCGATGATGAGCGTGCAGCCCGTCATCAGCGCGGACATGAGCCAGATCGGTCCGGCGATGTGCGTGAAGGGGAAGACGACGCCGGAGCGATCGTCCTCGGTCAGGGCAAGCCGCTCGGACATGCCCAACGCCGTTGCGGCGATCGTGTAGTCGGTGTGCTGGGCGCCCTTGGGGTCGGCGGTCGTGCCGGACGTGTAGAAGAGCCAGCGGACGGGCGCTTCCGCTGCAGAGGTCTTCGAGGGTGGTGCCGGCACCGTCTTCGGGTCGCCCTGCGGGAGCGACTTATCGGAGACCAGGACCTCCAAGCCGTCGGACGTTTGCGCGATGCCACGGGCCATCTCCTCGAAGGCGAAGTTGCGCCACACGCTCGGGACGATGAGCAGCTTGGTCTTCGCTTGGCGAGCGATGAAGCCGACCTCGCGCTCGCGGTAGATCGGCAGGATCGGGTTCTGGATCGCTTCCAACCTGCTGAGCGCCGCGCACAACACGAACGACTCGAGCCACGTCGGCAGCTGCCAGCTGACCACCGTCCCACGCCCGATCCCCATGTCTTGCAACCCGGCGGCCGCGCGCTCCGCGTCGTTGCGGTATTGCGCGAAGGTCATGACGCGGCCGGTCTCGTCGACCGCCATGCGCGCGTCCGGCGTGAGACGCGCGCGCCGTTCGATCAGGTCCCAGAAGTTGCCGACCTCGAGCATCCCTGCAGCCCCCAGTGAAATCTGACGGACCGTTAGATACTAGAGGGAGTAGGTTCGGCCGAGCCAGCGAAGGAGAACATCACCTCGATGATCGGATCGCTCAGCGGCGTCGCGTTGGAGTGCCGAGATCCCGCCGCGCTCGCCCGCTTCTACAGCGAGCTCACCGGATGGTCGGTCGTGTTCGCAAGCCAGGACTGGTACTCCATCGGCGAGAGCAAGGACGCGTCCTTTCACTTGTCGTTCCAGCGCGCGCCCGGGCACGAACCGCCGGCATGGCCGGACTCGAAATCGTCGATGCAAGCGCACCTGCACTTCCGAGTCGATGACATCGACGCGATGGAGCAGACGGTGCTCGAGCTCGGCGGGACGAAGCTCGACCAACAGGCCGGCTCTCGTGTCTACGCGGATCCGGCCGGCCATCCCTTCTGCCTTGTCGCAGCTCGCACGTAGCCTCTCAAGCCAGAAGCCAGCGAGGTCCGTATACCTATTGTTGCGTTCCTGCGGCGTACGCGCGTGAATAGGGCTCGAGGGAGCGATGGGCGAGCAGATCTGGGAGCAGCGCGGCATCGCGGGGCCGCTCGACCGCATCTTCGGCGGCGTCCGCGTTCGATTCCCACGCCACAGCCTCATCCTTGCAACCGCGAGCATCGTCCTCGTGATGCTGCCTCGGCCCGCGTCAACCCCCTCAAGTGCCGTTTTGGGGTCGGCTCCGATCGTGAACCTGGCACCCTCCATAACCGTCGGCCCGGCGCTCACACTTCGCATCCCGCGCGGGCTGCACGTTGAAGCGTGCGGAAGATGTTTCATCGGCCCCTATCTGTTCCGCAGCTATATCCCCTATCCCACGATCGCGAGAAGCTGCGAACAACCGTGGCTCGTTGGGTTCGCCTCCACAGCCTCAACCCCGTGGGTCGTGCTCGCGCACCTGGATGATGCTCTGGCCGGCCACGGGCTCGCTTCGACGACGTCTTTGCGCATGATCGGCGGGAGCCCCTTCACGGTGCTCGACTACGGAGCCGGGCGCTGCCTGCACACGATCGCCATCGGAGGAGTGGCCGGCGTTACCTATCTGGTCGATATGAGGGTGAGCACCGCCGATCCGATGATCGAGTCGATCCTGCGATCGATCAGCTTTCCGATCTAGCCCGCCTACGAGAGCACAAGGTGGCCCGCTACTCAGTCGCAGGCTCGTGGCAGAAATTGGCTCATCGACGATTACGACGATACGACGCCCAAGACTGAACGGCGTCTCTACGCCGGCGTCCAGCCCGGCAGTGTTTGACCTGCTTCGTCGACGCGCCAGCGGAGACGCAGGGGCACATCGAAATCGATCCCCTCTGTAGTGCCGTCGGTCTGCAGCAACGTGCCCGCGTCGTCGACGAGCTGCGCGACCATCCGCACCCCCGGCGCCTCGCTCAGCTCGACGAGCAGCAACACGAACGGCAGCTTGTCCTGCCAGACCGACAGCACGGGGAGATGGAGCACCGTCCACGAGACGACGCGCGCGTCGCCGCCGACGTCGGTCCAGATGACGTCGGTTGAATGACAGTTTGGGCACAACGGCCGGGGTTGCCAGATCCAGCGGCCGCATCCATTGCAGTGCTGCACCAGGAGTCGATGTTCTGCAACGGCGTCCCAGAACGGCTGCGTGTCGCGGTCGGCGACCGGCTTCGGCGGCAATGGCGTCGCGGAGTTCACCACGGTTCCTTCGACAAGACGAGCGCGCCGGTCGGAACCACGTTCCCGCCCGTGACGACGGTGTGCTGTACGTTCGGAATTTGCGACGTGGAGTCGCCGCGGATCTGACGCGCGCCCTCAACGATGAGGTTGAAGCCGTGTACGTAGGCCTCCGACAATCCCCCGCCGCTGGTGTTGTACGGGATGCAATCGTCGGCCTTCAGGTAGTCGGCGCCTTCTCCCTCGCCGCAGAAGCCGAACTCCTGGAAGAAAAG
>DATGHY010000277.1:0-7393 GCA_035307625.1 Actinomycetota bacterium | reverse complement strand
CGCGGGGGTCGACTCGCAAGGTAGACAAGAAGGCGCTCGTGAAGAGGTTCGCGAGCTAGGCCGAGTACACGAGGCTCCGCGCGCGCAACGCTTTCGCGATCGCCGACGCCAGCGGTTCCACTTCTTCTTCCTTCAGCGTCGAAACGGTGATGCGCACCGCGGGTGGAGCCTCCAGACGGAACGGCTCCCCCGCCCGGATCGCGAACCCGTCCCCTGCAACTGCGGCGACCACACGCTGCTCGTCCTGAACGGGGATCCACACGTTCAAGCCGCTGCGGCCGATCGCCGCAACGCCGTGACGCGCCAGCGCGTCGATCATCTGCGCGCGCCGGTCCGCGTACGTCTTCGTCGCCTCGCGCAACAGCTTCTGCACTTTCGCATCCGTCAGCATCGCGTTCGTCAACCGCTGCAGGATGTAGCTGACCCAGCCTGGGCCCGCCGATAGACGCCCCTCGACGCGCGAGATCGTGGCTTCGTCTCCGGTCAGCGCCGCGACGCGCAGGTCCGGGCCGAGGAACTTCGAGAACGACCGAACAACGGCCCAACGCGACCGGCGCGCGTCCGCGAACGTCACGTAGTCGGCGCCGGCGACGGCCCCCGCGTGATCATCTTCGATGACGAGCAGCCCAGGCTTGCGCGCGAAGATCCTCTGCAGCTCGGCCGCGCGCTTCGCGTCGATCGCCGCGCCGGTCGGGTTCTGCGCGCGCGGCGTGATGATGATGGCCTCGATCCCGCGCTTGATGGCTTCGGCCACCGAAGCGGGTATCGGGCCACGCTCGTCGACGCGCACGGGCTCCGCGATGAGGCCTTGCGCCGCGAGGAGGTCCATCGTGCGGTGGTAACCGGGGTCTTCGATGCCGACGCGGTCGCCGGGCGACAGTTGCGCGTCGAGGACGCGTTCGATCGCGTCGAAGGCGCCGCTGGTGATCGTCATGTGTTCGGCCGGAACCCCATCGGCGAGCAGCCCGGCGCTTACCGTTTCGACCAGCGCCGGCAACGACGGCAGGTCGTCGTACAAACGAGAGTGGTTCGGCTCCGCGGCCAGGAACGGCGCAAGCGACGGGAGCAGCTCAGGGGCCGGATTGCCGTCGAAGAGCTGGCGCGCGCCCTCGGGCACCGGCGGCAGCGCGTGGTGCCCCAGCGGCGGTCTTGGAGCCACCTGCGTGCCCCTGCGGCCGCCGGTCGCGATCATCCCCCGCCCGCGCAGCCCCTTGTACGCCGACGCCACCGTCACCGGGGAAACGTCCAGCTTCACGGCGAGCGCGCGCACGCTCGGGAGCTGCTCTCCGGGCTGCAGCTTCCCTGCTCGGATGCCGTCCTCGATGGACCGCGATATATCGTTCGCGGTCCTCCCCCGGATGTGGTATCTTTGTGCTGTCATGATCTATCGTTTGTACCATAACGAACCCCTAGCGGTCAACCGGCCGCGGCCTTGGCCGTGGAAGGACCGTCCGCCCCGCTCCTTCGGGCGCAGGCGGCACAACGTTCGGGGCGGCGACACACAGCCGCCCCGTCGCGTTGTGCTGGACGGTCCGCCAAGCGACCGAGTGCGCGTTCAGCGTCTCCCCGCCCGCGCGCGGTATGACCGCGCGACGCTCGAGGCGATCCTGGACGAGTCTTTTGTGTGCCACGTCGCAACTGTGATGGACGGCACCCCGATCGTCATCCCGACGATGTACGCGCGCGTCGGCGATCGCCTGTACATCCACGGCTCGACCGGCAGCCGCATGTTGCGCGCGCTCGAGGGAGGCGCGATCGCCTGTGTCGAGGTCACGCTGCTCGACGGGCTGGTCTTGGCGCGCTCCGCGTTCCATCACTCGATGAACTACCGCTCCGTGATCGCATACGGGACGTTCGAGCTCGCGCGCGGCGAGGAGAAAGAGCGCGCGATGGAGGCGCTCATCGAGCGCATCGAGTCCGGCCGCTGGTCACGCATCCGGACGCCGAACCGCAAAGAGCTGGCTGCGACCACGATAATGAGCATCCTTCTGACCGAGGCATCCGCTAAGGTCCGAACCGGGATGCCGATCGAAGAGCCTTCCGACATGGACTGGCCCGTCTGGGCCGGCGTCATCCCGCTCATCATGGAGCGCGGGACGCCGGTGGCCGACGAGGCCGCACCCGCGCTGGCGAGATAACGCCGTGCCGTCCGCCGGCACGATCGGCGTGTTCGCCGGGGCATCGGTAGCGATCCTGTTGATCCCCGGCCCGGCCGTCTTCTACATCGTGACGCGCGCGATGGACCACGGGCGCCGCGGCGGCCTCACGTCGGCGTTCGGCGTGAACCTCGGGATCATGGTGCATGTCGCGTTCGCGGTCCTCGGCTTGTCCGTGCTGCTGGCGTCGTCGGCCGCGGCCTTCAACGTCGTGAAGTACGTCGGAGCGGCATACCTCATCTATGTGGGCGTGCGCAGGCTGCTCGACCGAGAAGAGGTTCCGACCGCGGACGCGGTGCCGGTGCGATCGCAGCGCAAGCTTTTCTCCCAAGGTGTGATCGTCAGCGTGCTGAACCCGAAGCTGGCGCTGTTCTTCGTCGCATTCCTGCCTCAATTCGTCGATCGCGCGCACGGCAACGCCCGCGTGCAGCTGCTGATCTTCGGCTTACTGTTCGAGGCGATCGCGCTCTGCACCGACAGCTCGTACGCGTTGCTTGCCGGGACGATGGGGCGCGCGCTGCGCGATCGCAAGAGCTACGCGCGCGCGGAGCGCTACGTGGCCGGTGGGATCTACATCGCGTTGGGCGCGGCCGCGGCGGCGACCGGCGGCCATCGGAAAGCCTAGCCGATCTCGGGAAGACCCTGCATCTGCACGATCATGAACGTCGCTGTCGCGCGCGCCAGCTCCCGGCCTTCGCCGTCGACGATGGAGCTCTCGGCGCTCAGGATCCGGCGGCCGCGGTAAACCAGGCGTCCGGTGGCCGTGATCGGGCCGCCCTTCGGTTGGCGGTAATACCGGATGTGCATATCCGTCGTGACCGGCCGCTCGGTGGCGATGTCGAAGTTGCCCGACAGGGTCAGCGCCGCGGTCACGTCGGCTAGGGTCGCGAGGATCCCGCCGTGGATCGTCCCGGGGGCGGGCCCGCGAACCTCATCGGTTAGCTGCATCGTGACAACGGTCGTATCGCTGCGCAGCTCGATCTCGAGACCAAGGTATTCATGCACGGGCGGGATCAGCGAGCTGAGGTCGGCGTCGAACGAGCCTTCTTCGCGCATCGGTTACCGCGCGACCTGCGCGCGCCGCCGGTCCAAGAACGCGCGCTCAACGGGATTCGTCACCAGTGCCAACGCGCGCTCGTATGCATCGACCGACTCGTCGTTGCGGCCGAGCCGCCGGTAAAGGTCCGCGCGCGCAGCGTGATACAGGTAGTAATCGCCGAGATCCTCGAGCGATTCCATCACAGCGAGCCCTTCGGTCCAGCCGTGCGCGAAAGCGACGGCGACGGCTCGATTCAGCTCCACCACACGAGACGGCGCCACCTTCAGCAGCTCGTCGTACAGCCCGAGGATGCGGAACCAGTCCGTGTCCTCCGCGCGCAACGCCGACGCATGCAGCGCGGAGATCGCAGCCTGGATCGTGTACTCGCCCGCGTTCTCCGCGCGTGTCGCGCGATCGAGCATCACCATCCCCTCGGCGATCTGCGCGCGATCCCAGTACAGGCGGTCCTGCTCCTCGAGCGGGATGAGCTCGCCCGCCTCGTTCACGCGGGCGTTGCGTCGCGCGTCGTGCAGCAACATCAGCGCGAGCAGCCCGTAGACCTCGCTCTCCTCAGGCATCAGCGAGGTCAGCACGCGCCCCAACCAGATCGCATCCGCCACAAGCTCCTTGCGCACCAAAGCGACTCCGGCGGTCGCTGCGTAGCCCTCGTTGAAGATCAGGTACACAACCGCGAGCACCGAGCGCAGCCGCTCGGCCAGCATCTCTTCAGGCGGCACGCGGTACGGGATGTTCGCTTCGCGGATCTTGCGCTTCGCGCGCACCAAGCGCTGCGCCATCGTCGGCTCCGGCACGAGGAATGCGCGCGCGATCTCCGGCGTCGTCAGGCCGCCGAGAGTGCGCAAGGTCAGCGCGACGCGCGCATCCATCGCGAGGGCCGGGTGGCAGCACGTGAAGATCAGCCGCAACCGGTCGTCCGGGATGATGCTCACGTCGTCCCTCTCGATGCTGTCGAGCTCCGTTAATCGCGCTAATTGCTGTTGCTTATCTGCGAGCACCTTCTCGCGCCGGATGCGGTCGATCGCCTTGTTGCGCGCGGTCGCCATCAGCCATGCGACCGGGTTGGACGGGATCCCGCTCTCCCACTTCTCGAGCGCGGTGGTGAACGCCTCTTGAACCACGTCCTCGGCGAGATCGAAATCGCCGAGCACGCGGATCATCGTCGCCGTGACGCGGCCTGAGACGTCGCGGAAGACCCGCTCGACCTCGGTGCGCGCGCTCGCCATGCGGCAAGCGTACGCCACCGGTCTAGGGGTGCTGCCCGCCGGACTCCTCGTTGACCATCTCCTGGAGCTCGGTCGCGACCGGGCGCACCTCGACCGCGCCGTACTTCGCCACAGGGATCTTCGCGGCAGCAGCCAACGCTTCATCCAGATTGTCGAGCTCGAGGATGAAGAAGCCGGCAAGGATCTCCTTGGTCTCGGCGAATGGGCCATCGGTCGTTATCGTCTCGCCGTCGCGCACGCGGATCGTCGTGGCGTGCTCGGGCAGCTTCAACGGGGCCCCGCCCCGGATCTTGTCCGCAACGGCGGCAACGAACTCCCCGAACTCCGCCGCATGCCGTTTCTGCGCCTCGGGGTCGGTCGTGACTTCCTCGCCGTTCTCATAGATGAGCAGCGTGTAGAGCATGGCTCCTCCTCGGGCCGCGCGCGCGGCAGGACCACCCTACCCGTGGCCGCAACCCTTCCGATCTTCAGACGAACGCGGCTGCTCGGAATCGACAGCTACGACTTGAACGCGCGATTGCCGTAGTGGTCGAGGTGCGTCAGCTCCTCGACCGGGGTACGGGTCGTCGGGCCGTATTTCCCTATCGGCCAGCCCATCGGGATGCATGCGATCGGCTCGACGTGGAGCGGCAACTTCAGGATCCGGTGCGCAGCGACCCGGTTCCACAAAGGGAACGTCGTCAGTGCCGCGCCGAGGCCTTCCGCGCGCGCCGCAAGCAACAGGTTCTGTATCGCGGGATAGATCGAGCCGTACCGCGACGACTTGTAGATCCACGGAAGCGGCCAGCTGATGCCGCGCAAGCACGGAACGATGATGATCGGGATCTCATCCCAATGTTCGAGCTGCCACTCCACTGCCTTGATCAGCCGAAGCGACTTGTCGTCCCGACGCTTCACGATCTTGCCGGCCTTCAGGTACGGGGAAGCGACGCGACGGTTCTGCTTGCCGAGCGCTGCCTTCACTTTCGGGTCACGTACGACGACGAACTCCCAGTTCTGCTGGTTCGATCCCGTCGGTGCTTTCACCGCGAGCCGCAGGATCTTCAGGATGAGCTCGTCATCGACCGGATCAGGACGCAGGCGCCTGATGGCGCGCTGCGTCATCATCGCCTCTTCGAGATCCACGGTCACGCGAAGAACTCGTCGTCCGCGTAGACGTCGCTGTTGAAGAACCAGGCCTCTTTCACTTGGCCGTTTTCTATGTGGTAGACCGCAACGGCCTGAAGGTCAAGGTGCTTGTCGCCTCGTTGCGCCGTGTCGTTCGAGATCACAACCGCGTGGGTGTCGTTGGCGATCACGTCATGCACGTCGATCTTGAACGTTCCCTCCGATAGCGTGAGCAACTTGGCGAACCACCCGAAGACCTCGTCCTTGCCTTTGAACGTTCCCGCCAGCTGGCTCCGCCCACCCACGTGCCAGATGACATCGTCGGCGAACAGCGCGCGGATCGTGTCGAGGTCGTAACTCGCGAACGCCTCGTAGCCCTTGCGCAACAGCTCTTCGTTCTTGTTGGCCATGACTCCCCCTTCTTTTCAAGCGGGAGCCTACGCCGCGAGAGTTTCGCCCGACCAATCGCGCGTCAGCGCGGCGCGATAAGGAGGCTCTGCGCGCCGGTGCCGAGGCGATGGTGCTCGTCCCAGATGATGCTTTGCGCGACACCGATGCCGTTCGCGTCCTGGCGGGTCTCCGCGTCGATGCACACCCACTCCCCTTCCGGCATCCGGAAGAGATGAACGCTGAGGTCGATGTTGATGAACAGATGCGACTGGAAGTCGAGCACCGCGCTGATCCCGTTACCCGAGTCGGCCGCCGCCAGAACGCGCGACAGAGGTGCGATCGATTCGCCTTCGACGAGCGGCTTCCGCATCCGCATCCACACGGACGCAGGCCCCGGTTCGGTGAAGGTGCCGCGCGCGTACCGCCATTCCATCGCACCGAAGTAGCTCTCGGGCGCTTCGACCGGAACCGGCGGGAGCTCCAATGATTCGAGCGGCCCGGCGAACGGCGGTGCTTCGTCGGGCGTCGCCGGCATGGACTCGTCGCTCAGGCGGATGCGCCAGGCGGACGCGCGCGCGACCTCCACGTCATCGGCGCTCAGGACCGCTTGGACGTACTGGACGCGCCGGCCCGTGCGCACGGGCTCGGCTCGGACCGTGAGGCGCGCGATCGGGATCGGCCGCAGGATCTCCATCGTGAAGCGCGCGACCTGGAACCCGCTGGGGGCCTGCTGCTCGATCGCGCGACCCACCAATGCGGCCGGCGGCCCTGCGTGTTGTGCGCGCGCATCCCAAGGGCCTCGGGTCCACTCGGTGGAAACGAACGCGTCGCCGTCGGCGACGTAGAAGGCGTCCGGCATGGGCGTCAGCGTACTTAGGTGTGCGCGATGTCGCGCAGCTTGACCCGAGGTCCGAATCGCGGAGCACCCGGCAGCGCTTCGATCAGCCGGATCGCGCGCGCGCGCTGCCCGCGGTACGGCTCGAGCAGCTCGAGCATCCGCTCATCGGTTGCGCGCGCCTCCCCTGCCAACACCCACGCGACATGATTCTTGAGGTGATAGTCGCCGATGCTGACGGCGTCGGGGTCGCCCAGCGCATCGCGCGCAACCTCCGCGGCGGTCCAGGGCCCGATGCCTTGGATCGCCTGGAGCCGCCGGTAGGCGTCGGCGATCGGCATGCTCGACGTTTCTTCCATCCGTGCCGCGCGCGCACACACCCGCTTCACGATGTCCGCTCGTCGCTTCTCGATCCCGAGCGGGTGGTAGGCCCAGTATGGGAGCTCCGCCAAGACGTCCGGCGCCGGCGGAAGCTTCAACTCGCGCGGGCCGGGCGCTCGCTCGCCGTGCGTGCGGACCAACGCCCAGTACGAACGGAACGCCTCTTTGCCGGTGACCTTCTGCTCGATGATGCTCGGAACGAGCGACTCGACGACGGCGCCGGTGCGTCCGAGTCGAAGAC
>DATGHY010000276.1:0-2037 GCA_035307625.1 Actinomycetota bacterium | reverse complement strand
AAGCCGATGGGCTGAGCGTGACGCGCGAAGATTTCGGAGGGATCGAGGGACCGCTCGCATCGCGCGTTGACGAAGCGCTCGAGCATCAAGACACCATCTTCAAAGACAGCTTCCCGGGAAACCTCGGCGTGCGTGTGATCGAAGCGGAAGCGGGGCGGGCCGTGGGTCTCCTCGACGTGGGGACAAAGGTGAAGCATCCCGGCGGTTTCGCGCACGGCGGTGCGATCGCGGGTTTCGGAGACACCGTTGCGGCGTGGGCAACGTTCCCGGCGCTCGGCGCAGGCGAGATCTTCACCACGATCGAGTTCAAGACCAACTTCATCACTGCGGTGACGGACGGCACGTTGCGCGCGGAAGCGAAGCAGATACACAAAGGTGGCCGGACGATGGTGATCGAAGTGCGGATCACGACGAACGATGACGAGCGAACGCTCGTTGCGATAATGATCGTGACGCAAGCGATCCTGAAGACGAAGAGTTAGCTCCGGTCGTATCCTGAAGCAATGGAATCGCCACGGGCCTGGCGCGAGGGCATCGCCGCGTGACTTCCGCCGACCTCTACCACATCGGACAAGCCATCTGCGTTGGCATCATGCTGTTCGCGATCGCGCGCCTCTTGCGCAGATAGCAACGAGAACGACCGGCGCGATAGCGCCGGTCGTTGGTCTCTTGTGAAGGCTTAGACCACTTTGCAGTCTTGCGGGCCGTGCGGTGCGTATCCGACCTGGATGTGCAGCCCCTTCGGGCCGTTGATCACGATGCACGTCGGTGTAGCCGCGCGCGACGAGACCGGCACGAGCATGGCGAGCGCACTGGTGAGCGCCGCGATCCCGACAGCGATCTTCTTCTTCATGAACAACCCCCCACGAGCTGCTGAGCCCGGAACGCGCGTCATATTACTCGTGTCCCCTTTTGGATGGCGATGGGGTATTCGCGCGCAACGCAAGCCTCAGGCCTCGGGGACAACCGAGATCCCTCTCGACTCCAATCGACCTCTGAGGTCGGCCACAGCCGAGTCCGCCAGCGCGCGCGCAGCCGCATCGCTTTCGCCCGTCGCATGCACGGTGATCCGCAAAAGGTCGTCGTCTCCGAAGCCGTGGGCGCGCGACTTCACGTAGAGGTGTGGGTGGCGCGCCTGCACGTCTTGCAGCAGCGAGACGATCGCCGACTCGTCGCGCAACTCGATCCGAAACGTGATCTCTGCGAACCCGCCGGGACCGAGGAGCTGGTCCAAATAAGAGGCCAGCGAGTTGTCCCAGATCCAAAACAGCTCCGGCGGGACGCCGGGCAGGGCGACGAGAGTGGTCTCACCGAGCGCGAGGAGCACGGCCGGCGCGCCGCCGACGTGGTTGTCCAGCGCTACCGATCCTCGCGGAAGCAGAGCCATCCGTCTCCGTTCATCGGAGAAGGTGTCGTCCGCAACGGCCCCCGCCTCTGCCAGCTCTCGATATCGCCTCCGGACGATCTCCTCCGCCTCGGTGTTCAGCTCCTGCGGGCGGCCCGTTCCGATCGCGATGGCTTCACGGGTGCGGTCGTCGTCGGTCGGACCGAGGCCGCCGTGCGTGATCAACAGCGTCGGCGCGCGCTTCAACGCCGCAGCGATCTCGGCGGCGACCACCGGCGGCTCGTCCGGAAGAACCTGCACACGACGGAGCGTCGCGCCGCGCGCAGCGATGCGCTTGGCCAGCCAGTGCGAGTTCGACTCCTGCACGATGCCCCGGAGCAGCTCGTCTCCGATCGACAGGATCTCGACGGTCTTCAAATCGAGCCCTTCATATCGAGATGGCCAGCAGCGCGTCGGGGAGCTCGACGCGCGCGGCTGCTCGACGGAGGTAGCCCGGCCGCTTCGCGCCGCGTTCCGTCACGACGGCGTCGAACAATTCCAGGGGCGTCGATTCGTATGTGGGTGCGGCCTCGGGGCGCCAGAACTCAGACGGCACCATCTTCCCCGTCGCGCAGATCGCGTAGCAGCCGATCTCAGCTTCGCGCGCGCTCAATGCAACGAGCGCGGTTCCGACCTTGTTCACGATCCCATCC
>DATGHY010000275.1:0-8134 GCA_035307625.1 Actinomycetota bacterium | reverse complement strand
CTTTCCCAGCACGAGCTGATGGACTCCTATAACGACATCACGCACCCGTCCTTGTACGTGCGACTCCCTCTCGTTGGCCATGATCGCGAGTATCTGATCGTCTGGACTACGACGCCCTGGACGCTTCCCGCGAACGTCGCCGCGGCGGTCCATCCCGGGGAGGACTACGTTCGCCTCGAGACCTTGAGCGGCACGGCCATCGTCGCAAAGGCGCGCCTCGAGCACATCCCGCTCAAAGGCAAAGTGATCGAAACCCTCAAGGGCAGCGACCTCGTCGGCGCGCGGTACGACGGGCCGTTCGACGACCTCGAAGCCCAGCAAGGTGTCGAGCACCGTGTCGTCGGGTGGGACGAGGTGTCGATGGAAGAAGGCACCGGCATCGTTCACATCGCGCCGGGGTGCGGCGCCGAAGACTACGAGCTGTCGAAGCGCGAAGGTTTGCCGGCCCTGATCCCGATCGACGAAGCAGGCGCGTTCTACAAGCAGTACGGATGGTTGCACGGACGCCACACCGGCGAAGTCGCGCACCAGATCATCGAGCAGCTCGGCGAGAACGGGCGTCTCGTCGATGCCGGCGAGCTCACGCACCGCTACCCCGTGTGCTGGCGGTGCGGAACCGAGCTCGTCTACCGGCTCGTCGACGAGTGGTTCATCTCATCCGAAGGCGTGCGGCAGCCGATGATCGATGCATCGCGCACCGTGCACTGGCAGCCCGCCCAGTACGGCAAGCGGATGGAGGACTGGCTGCGCAACATGGGCGACTGGTGCATCAGTCGCAAACGCTACTGGGGCTTGCCGCTCCCCTTCTACTTCTGCGCATCCGGCCACATGTCGATCGTCGAGTCCAAGGACGACCTCCTCGCGCGCGCGCTCCGCGGGACCGAGAAGCTCGAAGAGCTTCACCGGCCGTGGATCGATGAGATCGTTATCGCGTGCGACGAGTGCGGCGAGGAATCCGTGCGGGTGAAGGACGTCGGCGACTGCTGGCTCGACGCGGGCATCGTTCCCTTCGCGACGCTCGGATACAAGAACCGACAGTGGGTCGACCACGGCTACTCCACCGGTTCAGGCGCGGAGCTGAGCGGCGCCGACCTTCCCGACAACGCGTACTGGGAGAAATGGTTCCCCGCCGACTGGATCACCGAGTCGCGCGAGCAGATCCGCTTGTGGTTCTACTCCATGCTCTTCATGAGCGTCGTGATGGAAGGGCGCGCCCCCTATTCGCGAGTGCTGACGTACGAACGCGTGACCGACGAGACCGGCCGCCCGATGCACAAGTCGTGGGGCAACGCGATCTGGTTCGACGACGCGGTCGAATCGATCGGCGCCGACGTGATGCGCTGGCTGTACGCGGCGCAGGTTCCGTCGCAGAACCTCGGGTTCGGCTACGGCCCGGCGAACGAGGTCAAGCGCAGGCTGCTCACGCTTTGGAACACGTATTCGTTCTTCGTGATCTACGCGAACATCGACGGCTTCGGCCCGCGGTTCGACACGCTGTCGAGCGGCCCGGACTGGGCGAGCGCGCGCCCGCTCGACCGTTGGATCCTCGCGCGCTCGCAGCAGCTGATCGCGCAGTGCCGCGCGGCGCTCGACGACTTCGATGGGCCCAGGTTCGTGCGGCTCGTCGAGACGTTCTGGGAAGACCTTTCGAACTGGTACGTGCGTTTGTCGCGGTCGCGGTTCTGGAAGTCCGAAGACGACGCAGACAAGAAGCTCGCGTATGAGACGTTGTGGTACGTGCTCGTGCAGATGGCACGCCTCATCGCACCGGTGATGCCGTTCCTCGCCGAGAACCTGTGGGCGAACCTCGTCGGCGAGGTGTGTCCCGATGCGCCCGACAGCGTCCATCTCGCCGGCTACCCGATGGTCGGCGACGACCTTTCCGACGACGCGCTGCTCGACGAGATCGAAGCCGTGCGCGCGGTGGTCGAGCTCGGACGCGCAGCGCGCGACAACGCCAACCTGAAGGTGCGGCAGCCGTTGCGCGCGGTGATCGTCGCGACCGAAGACGACACGGCTCGGCGGCAGCTCGCGATGCATCTCGATCTGATCCGTGACGAGCTCAACGTGAAGGACGTCGAACTGGCGACCTCAGCCGAGGAGTTCGCCCAGACCGAAGTGATCCCGAACTTCCGGCTGCTTGGACAGAAGTATCGCAAGGACGTCGGGCGGATCCAGCAGCTTTTGAAGGACGGTGCATTCGAGCGCGCGAACGGCGAAGTGAAGGTCGGCGACTGGGTCCTGACCGGCGATGAGTTCGAAGCGCGGACACGGGCGCGCGCCGGTTTCGCCGTCGTCGACGGCGGAGGGTTCGCCGTCGCACTCGACACCGAGATCACGCCGGAGCTCGCTTTGGAGGGGCGCGCGCGCGACCTCATCCGCGAGATCCAAGACCTGCGCAAGCAGGCAGGGCTCGAGATGACCGATCGCATCCGGATCCTGTATCCCGACGAGCACGCCACGACGTTCGACGCGCACGGCGAGCGGATCAAGGCGGAGACGCTCGCCCTATCGGCCGAGCAAGGTGAGAACCTCGCGATCGAGCGCCAATGACCCCTGTTGTAGTGACCCGATGAGTCACGCCAGCCGATGAAGAACGTCGGCGTCGCCGGCCTGCCCGGCGCCGGATCGAGCACGATCTTCACGGCGCTCACGTCCTTGGAGGGCGCAGCGCCGGGGAAGAGCAACCAAGCCGTCGTCCCCGTCCCCGACGAGCGCGTCGACGTCCTGACGAAGCTGCACGAGTCGAAGAAATCGGTCTACGCGACGCTACGGTTCGTCGAGACCTCCGGCATGGTGCGCAAAGGGTCGCGCGGCGCCGGGTCGTTGTCGGCGGAGTTGCTCGGCCACTTGCGCGCGTCCGACGCGCTGCTGTTGGTTGCGCGCGCATTCGGCGGCGCGGATCCCTCGGCCGATCTCGGCGACCTGACGCTAGAGCTGATCTACGCCGACCTCGACTCGGTCGGCTCGAAGGTGCAGCGGGACGCGAAGGCCGCTCGATCAGCGGACGAAAAGAGAGCCGTGGAGTCGCTGGAGCGCGCGCGCGGCATCCTTGAAGCCGGCACGCCGCTTCGCGACGACGCATGGGACGAAGTCGAGCTGGCCGCGTTCCAAGGTATGGCGCTGTTGACGCTCAAGCCGGTCGTGGTCGTCGCGAACGTCGACGAGGATTCCGCGGCGAAGCCCTTGCCCGAGGGCATGGTTCCGGTCGCCGGCGCGCTCGAAACGGAGGTCGCAGGCATGGACCCGCGCGAAGCCGCGGAGCTGCTGGCGTCGTTCGGCTTAGAGGAGCGCGGCCTGGCCCGGGTGATCCGCGCGGTGTACGAGACGTTGGATCTGCTTACGTTCCTTACGGCCGGCGACACCGAGTCGCGCGCCTGGGAGGTCCGTCGAGGCGCGACCGCGCCGGAAGCCGCGGGTGTGATCCACTCCGACTTCCAGCGCGGGTTCATCCGCGCGGAAGTGGTTGCCTACGACGACCTGGTCAACGCAGGATCGTGGAACGCGGCGCGCTCGAAAGGGCTCGTCCGTCAGGAGGGTAAGAGCTACGTGATGCGTGAGGGCGACGTCGTGGAGTTCCGGTTCGCGGTCTGACCGCTCGAACGAAGGAGGACGCGCATGGGGCTGCTCGAGATGGATCGCTTGTTCGTGAAACAGAAGGCGAAGCTCATCGAGCTCACCAACGAGTACGGGATCTTCGATGAGAACGGCACGCAGGCAGGGTCGGTGCGCGAGGAAGGCCAATCGACGGCGCGCAAAGTGCTCCGCTTCGTTTCGAACGTGGATCAGTTCTTGACGCACAGATTCGCGGTCGCCGAAGCCGACGGAACCGTCATCCTCCGGATGGTTCGCCCGGGGAAGATCCTGAAGTCGAAGATCCACGTCACGGATGCGTCCGAGCAGCCTGTCGGATCGATCGTTCAAGAGAACGTCCTCGGCAAGAAGCGGTTCGGACTGGAGTCACCGAACGGCGAAGCGCTCGGCGCGATCAATGCGGAGAACTGGCGTTCGTGGGACTTCCAGATACTCGACGCTGAGGGCAACGAGGTCGGCCGCATCACGAAGAAATGGGCGGGCATAGGAAAAGAGCTCTTCACGACGGCCGACAACTACCTCGTCGAGATCGGTTCCGCGGTGACGGGCCCGCTGCGGCAACTCGCGACCGCGGCGGCGGTCGGGATCGACACCGCGCTGAAGCAGGACGAGTCGTAGAACCGAAGCGCTAGCGCGAGCTTGACTTGCGCGGAGCCGCTTTCTTCGGAGCCGCTTTCTTCGCGGCGCTCTTCGCAGCCGGCTTACGCGCGGCCGCCTTCTTGGGAGCCGCCTTCTTCGCGGCGCTCTTCGCCGCGGGCTTCCGCGCGGCGGGCTTGCGAGCGGCCGGCTTGCGAGCGGCCGGCTTGCGAGCGCGCGTAACGGGAGCCGACGTGGGCGCGATGTCGTACGACTCGGTCTCCGGCGTTCCGTAAAAGTCTTCTCGTGCGGACTCGAGGTCGAGCGGCTCTGCGGACGAGAACTCCGTCTCGAGCGCAGGCACCGGCTCCAACTCCGCGTACCGCTCGGGCATCGCGGGCGCCACGATCGATTCCATCTCCGGCGCCGACACCGACATGCCGTTCGGCGCGATCGCCGGGCGCTTGCGCGAGTCGCGCATGACGCCGACCAAAAGGAGGACCGCGGCGGCCACGCTGCAGCCGATCGAGGCACCGATCATCTGCAGCCCGGTCGAGAAAACACCGACCAGGAACGTCGCGATTGCTGCGGCGAGGAAGAGAACGCTTGTGGCGATCACCGGGGAAACACTCCTTCTACGACCGTACTACCTTCGACTTTGAAGTAACGCGCGACCAACCGCGCGGGATACTAGCGGGTGCCCCATGCCCTCGCCATAATTCGGGGATTCAGCCCTTTTCTTCGGGTTATCCGGACGTTATTCGCCCGCCCAGAACGGCTCGCGCTGCTCCCCGACGGGGGCTTCCGGCTTGGGCGCCTGGGGCGCGTCGCGCTCGATCTTCTGCACCGTCGCCGACGGTATCGAGGCCTCGAGCTGCTTGATCTGCTCCTCGAGGAAGCGGCGCATGCGCGCGCGCACCTCGGTCTCGATCCGCTGGGGATCGTCGGCCGCGGCCGCGGCCGGCCCGGGGGTAGTCGCAGGGCCGCGCCCTTCGCGCAAGCGCGCGACCTCTTGCTGCAAAGCCGCGATCCGGATCTTCATCTTCTGGTTGTCTTCCGCGAGGCGCGTGAACTCTTCGACGACTTCGTCGAGGAACAGATCGACATCGGCTTGGTTGTACCCGCGAAGCGCTTCGCGGAACTCCTTGCGAACGATGTCTTGAGGGTTCAGCGGCATATCGGCCTCAGTACGCGACTGCTCGGCGAAGGATCGCGACGAGGATGAACACTAACAATATCGACACGTCGAGCGCAGCCGCACCTAAGCGAACGGGGGGAATCATCCTTCGGAACGGACGAAGCACCGGTTCCGTAACCGCGTTCACCGCGCGGATTATCGGATAGAGCCATTCGGGCGGACGCGTCAGCGCGACGATCCACGATAGGACGACGGCGGCGATCAGGAAGTAGAAGAAGACCGTAAGGATGAGATACGCAGCCTCACGGATCGGCGAAACAGCGAGGATGGCCGCTCCCTAGAACTCGCCGAACAAACCGTGCTCCGCAAGACGGCGCTTCTCGTCGGCGGAGACTTCCATGTTGAACGGCGTGAGCAAGAAGACCTGCTCGCCCACTTTCTGCATCCGTCCGTTGAGGCCGTACACCAAGCCGCTCGCGAACTGGAGGATCTTGGGCGCGTGCTTATCCTCGGTCATCCGCAGGTTGATGATCACCGGAACGCCGCCCTTGAACTGATCGGCGAACTCTTGGGCGTCGTCGAAGATGCGTGGCTCGACGACGCGGATCTGACGCGGCGCTGCGGTCGGGATCGAGCGGACGACGCCGCCGCGGCCGGCCGGGTGCCGGTCCTCGTGGTGCGCGCGCTCTTCACGACGGACGGTACGGACCATCGTTGCTTCGTCGCGACGTGGTGTGTCTTCATCGATGAGGCTCTCGTCGAACTCTTCTTCCTCGTCCATGAGTCCGAGGCCCACCAGCGTCTTCTTCCACATCTCACGCATCGTCTACCCCTCCGCCCGCGCGGTTGGCCGTAAGCCTAAGACACTCCGGCCCCGAACGTCGTGAACCGGGACCATCATTTTCTGGGACCTGTCTGTTTCGTACGTCGTGGACCGAAGATCGCGGTCCCGATCCGCACGATCGTGGCACCTTCCTCGATCGCGATCTCGAAATCTTCGGTCATACCCATCGAAAGCTCGATCACCTCCGGCGCGGTGGCGCGCACCTTGTCTCTCAGCTCCCGCAAAGCGCGAAAAGCGGCGCGCGCAACCGCCCCGTCGCCCTGTGGAGCCACCGTCATGAGCCCACGAAGCTTCACACCTTCGATGTCGAGCAGCCCTTCAGCGACCTCGATCGCCTCGGCCGGTCGAACGCCGTGCTTGGACGACTCTCCCCCGACGTTGACCTCCAGGAGGACGTCCTGTCGGAGGTTTCGTGCCTCAGCCCGCCGTCCGACCGCCTGACCCAGCGAGACTGAGTCCACGCTGTGGATCAGAGCGACCTCCCCGACGACCTGGGCGACCTTATTCTTTTGCACCGTTCCGATCATGTGCCACCGAACCTCGACGCCGGCCAGCGCCTCCCGCTTCTTCGCCAGCTCTTGGGCCCGGTTCTCGCCGAGATCGCCGGCGCCGTTCGCGACCGCTTCTCGCGCCGCCGGAGCATCCACCTCTTTGGTTACGGCGACGAGCGTGATCTCCCGAGCGTCTCTCCCCACCCGGGACGCCGCAGCGTCGATACGCGCGCGCACCGCTGCAAGGTTGTCCGCGATCATGCCGCGTCGATCGTCGCGAGCAGCCCTTGGCGCGCCGCGTGACCTGCGCGGTGGCTGAAGAACCGATGCGGTTCGCAGCGCGTGCACAGTGCGGAGAGATGGATCGAGGAAACGCCGGCGCGACGAAGTGCGATGCGCGCGCCGCCCCACAGGTCGACCCGTACCGTTCCGTCGCGGCGCTCGACGTCCGGCCCCAGCGCCGCGCGCGCGGGCTCGGCGACGTCCTCGCCGACCTCGTAGCAGCACGGTCCGATCGAAGGGCCGATGAACGCAAGGAGCGCGCCGGCGTCGCCGCCCATCGCTTCGACGGTCGCTTCGATCACGCCGCTCGTCATGCCACGCCAGCCGGCATGGACGGTCGCGATGCGACGAGCCACCGGATCGACCAAGAGAACGGGCACGCAATCCGCGATGAGAACGGCGAGCACCGCGCCCGGCTCGTCGGTCCACAGCGCATCGATGCCCACCATCGTGGTGTCGGGAGAGTCGGAGCCCGAACCCGTCTCGTCGCGTCCGACGCGCGCCGGTTGTGCACCGTGCACTTGCCGGCCGCTCGTCCATGACAGCGGATCGCCGCCCAGCACCGCGATCGCGCGCGCGCGGTTCGCCATCACCACGTCGGGATCGTCACCCGAGAAGAACGAAAGGTTCAGCGACGAGAAGGGGTCGTCGCTGAAACCGCCGTGACGCGTGGTGAATGCAACGCGGATGCCCGCGTTTTCCAACGCGGGCACCGCGAGATACGCACCGGGCGAGGCGTCGCCTCGCGCGGGGAAGGCGCGCCAGGCGAACACCTCTTCTACCGCCGGAGGAACGACGGGATGTCTTCGAGCTCCTCGTCGGCGTCGAACACAACGGTCCGGCGAGGCGCTTCGGTCCCAAGATCGAGCTCCTCGTCGTCTTCGAGCGCAAGCGCACCCGACACGTCCCGGCTCGACCACCGTTCGAAGCCCGCCGCGATGACGGTGACGCGAACCTCGTCGCCGAGCGAGTCGTCGATCGCCGCACCGAAGATCACGTTGGCCTCCGGGTGCGCGTGGTCGCTGATGATGCGGGCCGCCTCGTTCACTTCGTACAGCGTGAGGTCGCTGCCGCCGGTGATGTTCAGGAGGATGCCGCGAGCGCCGTCGATCGACGTCTCGAGCAACGGGCTCGATACGGCCGCGCGCGCCGCTTCGACGGCACGGTCGTCGCCGCGTGCGTGACCGACACCCATCCACGCGGATCACG
>DATGHY010000274.1:0-8341 GCA_035307625.1 Actinomycetota bacterium | reverse complement strand
GGTGTTTCCTACAGTGCCGGACACCTTTGCAAGGGAAGCCGGCAGCGCCGTCGCGTTGTCGAGGTCTGCGATGGTCACGACGACGGTCGCATTCTGGGGCAGCGTAAGCTTCGATGGTACGAACGCGGGCCAGTCACCGGTGGGCCCCAGACCTGTCGCGATGGTCAGGTGCAGATGATAAACGACGGCTGCTGAAGAACCCGAGGAGAGGGACGTCTTCTGGACGCTGTTGGCGGCAGCTCCCCACGCGGTGACCCCCACTACCGTTGAAAGGATCAATGCACCGATCAATCCCCCGACGATCGAGGCATTCCGTGTGCTCTTCTTGATGTTGATCCATTGACCGGACATAACATTCTCCTTCGCACCGCACCTTTTGCTCCGCAACTTGGAAACATGTTGGGGTAACGAGAAGGGAGCGAATAGTGCCGAACGACCCGCGTGCGGGGGCCAAAGGGCCCCAATCCAGTATCCGCCCACCCAATATGAGATCTCGGTCAAACGGAGGGGTTCGTTTCCCCGATCCCGTCGACGAGCTGCCGCAGTCTCTGAACACGGGCAAAGCGAGTCTCTTCCACTTCGCAGAAGCCGACGAACGCTTTAGGTAGCAAATCACCTGACGGATATCGCCGCGTTCGTCAGAAGTGGCGGTGAAACGGCCCCGTATCCACCGGGGCCGACGCAGTCGTCGCTGGGTATCCACTCGACGGGCCCCTCACCGCGACGCCCGCGCGCATCGCCGGGGATCAGGAGGTGACTGTCCCAACATCTATACGAATCGTCAAGTCACACGGGAGGTCTACACGCTCCGCGCGAAGGTCCGCGAGGGCAACTCGGGCCCGGTCTCTGCTGAGTCCGTCGGGAAACGTCGACGGCGTCGTGTTCGCCGCCAGTGTCGATTTCCCCGACGTCGGTTACGCACTTACCGCTCGCGAAGTGGCGAGCGACGCGCGCGCAGGAGCAACCGCGACGAGATCGGTTTCAACACAAGGTTGCGACTGACGCCATACGGGTCCAAATACCCGCGTCGGATTGAAGGTGAGCCGGTTTTAGGATCTGGGTTCGGTCCTTGGAGCCGGAAGGGAGAGAACCTTCGAAACGCAACGGTCCCTCGAGCTCCGTGAGGAGCCTTACGGCCTAGGATGGGCCTATGTCCAAGAAGAACCTCACGCTGGCGCCAGTCGATGCCGTAGAGGTCACCATCGTGATGGACACCTTCGTCGACGTTCTTATGGCCGGACAGGACGGCGTTCGCCGATTCCCTCTGGCTTATGATTGGTCTGAGGGGCAACAGCTCGTTGCCGAGCACGGCTTTTCCGCGCTCATCACGGTCGAGGTCGGGGGCTCCCGCTCGTCACTGCTTTACGACGGTGGTCTGTCGCCCTCAGGTCTGGCGAATAACTTAGACCTGCTGCAGATCCGCGCGCCCGACCTGCGTGCGTTGGTCATCTCCCACGGACACGTAGACCATCACAGCGGCCTCGAAGGGCTATTTCGTCGGTATGGTCGTCACCGGCTGCCGCTGGTTATCCATCCCGGCGCGTGGCGCGAGCGGCGAATCGTTTTCCCCTCAGGGGCCTCCATACACTTGCCGCCGCCCAACATGGAAGACCTCGAGAAGGAGGGCCTGGAGGTTCTGGAGGAGACGGCGCCAACACTATTGATCGACGACCACGTTCTAGTTTCCGGTCAAGTCGAACGCTCGACCGACTTCGAGACGGGCTTCCCCATCCACCAAGCACGCGAGGGAGACGATTGGGTAGCCGACCCACTGATCTTGGACGACCAGAACGCGATCGTGAACGTGCGCGGGAAGGGACTTGTGATCGTGTCGGGCTGCTCTCACGCAGGAGCCATCAACGTCTTGCGCAATGCGCGCAGACTGACGGGCGAAGAGCGTATTGCCGGTTTCATCGGAGGGTTTCACCTCACCGGGGCTGTCTTCGAGCCCTTGATCGACCCGACCGTTAGGACGTTCACTGAGTTGGGGGTGGAGCGACTGGTGCCGACACACTGCACGGGGTGGAGGGCAGTGCAAGCGCTCGGCCGGCTGATGCCTGACGCGTTCGTTCAGCCTTCCGTAGGAACCACGTTCCGCTTCCAAGCGCGACAAGTGGCCAAGGAAGGGATGTTACTTTCTGGAGTCGTTCCGACTCCCAACGCCCCAAATGAGAGCGACGTTATTGACGAATAGATGTTCCAACGAAACGATCTTCGTCAGGGGTCAAGAGGGGGCAGCACTCGGAGTGACAAATGTTCCCCCGGTCGGTGGAGGGCTCTCGGATTCATTCGGGGTGATGGAGCGGACATAGAGCGTGCAGTCGGAGGTAAACCCGGTTTCAATCCCGACCCCTGACCGATCCGAACCAACGGACTGTGATCCCTGGCAGCCGCCTCCCACTTTGCGAAAATGTCCCAGCACTTCCCCAATATGAAGCGGCGAGAAGGTGCGTCCGTTGACGGTTGCGAAGGTGCCGGACACGGGGGGGCCAGCGGCTGGTATCTGCGAATGTGAACACGCCCCACCGAGCACAACTAGAGCGAAGACTGCGGCCTGACCCTTCATGGTCCATGACGGTAGGACGAGCGGAACGCCAAGACAAGCGCTCGCCTGAAGGCCCTGAATCGCACGAGGCGGTCAGGAAGAGTTGCGTGGTGACCGGCAATTCGAGCTGTTGTCGAAGAATCGCGCGAGTCAATCATCACGTACGACGTCACGTAACGTTCCGAGGTTACCTTCCGGTTTCGGTCGTTCACCCTCAGGTGGCGCCGGGCCTGGAGGTGTAGGCGCCTATCGAGATATGCGGCGCACTGATCTCTCCATCACGAATTCACAACGCGGCAACGGAGGGAGCCTCTATCTTCTATCCCGAAATTGCGTTGACCCTGTCACAGTGGCCTGGCAGAATGCGTCATCCGAGCAGAAGGTCTCGGGCGAAGGAGTGAGTAAGTGGCGATGACCAGGCATTACGCGATCAACATCCAGGCCGCGCAGGCGGCCGATTCGCGTATGCCGTGGCTCGTTAGCACGTCGAAGCGCCGGCCCGGTACTCAGGGGGTTTCCAGCTAGGGAACCACAACACCAGAGCACCGGGCCATCGGAAAACCGATGGCCCTTCTGCTTTTCAGGGGTCAAGAAAGACCGGTCGGGGAGCCCGGCCGGAGGTACCGAAGGAGGTGGAGTAGGTGGAAACCCTCGAGACGATGAACTGGACCGACGCTAAGTGCGCCACCGGAGACGCTCGCCTGCTGCACCTTTTCTTCAGCGAAGAGCAGACCGAGATCTTCGAGGCCAAGGCGATCTGCCAGACGTGCCCGCTCCGCCTGCCGTGCCTCGAAGGTGCGATCGACCGCGGCGAGCCGTGGGGCGTTTGGGGCGGTCAGCTGTTCGACAGAGGCAGGGTCATCGACCGCAAGCGCGGACGGGGGCGCCCCCGAAAGGACGAGGCGCGTCCGCAGGTCGTCGAGGTCGCGTGACTCATGCGCCGGGGTGGGAGCCCGCAAGGGCGGAGCCCCGGCGCGAAGGTTGATGGAGAGCCCGGCACGCTCACCGGCAGGGTTGCGAGCCGGGCTCCCATCTTTCCCTGGATAGGCTGCCGCTGATGGCGGCCGAGGACGTCGTGCCCGACGACGTGCCCGCGCGCCCACCGTCTCCGCTGCGCCGGCGCGAATTCAAGCTCTATTTCACCGGCAACCTCGTCTCGAACATCGGCAACTGGCTGAACAACGTCGCGCTCGCGGTGTACATGCGGCACATCACGCATTCGTCGTTCTGGGTCGGCGTCGCCGGGTTCGGGCTGCTCATCCCTACGATCATCTTCGCGTTACCTGCCGGCGTGCTCGCCGATCGTGTCGATCGGATCGCCTTGCTGCGGCGCTCTCAGTGGGTTATGGGCGTGCTCGCGATCGTGCTGACGATCCTCGTCGGCGCCGGCGAAGCGAATCGCTGGGTCGTGACGTTGATCGCCGTCGGGCTCGGTATCGGGGTCGCCCTCGCGATCCCGACGATGCAAGCGATGATCCCTTCGATGGTTCCGCACGAAGAGCTCGGCGACGCCATCGGCCTCAACGCGTTGACGTTCAACCTCGCGCGCGTCGTCGGTCCGGCGATCGCGGCGGTCGCATTGGCGACCATCGGCGCGACGTTCGCGTTCGGTCTCAACGCGGCGTCGTTCTTCGTTTTGATCGCGTGTTTGATGATGATCCACCGCATCCCGTTCCCTCGGAAGGCCGAGCAGCCTCCGGGACCGATCAGCGAAGGCTTGTCGTACGCGTGGCGTCACCTACGCACGCGGTGGATGTTGCTGTCGATCGTTGCCATCGGCATCGGGCTGGATCCGATCATCACGCTGTCCCCGGCGTTGTCGGACCACTACGGATTGAAGACCGGCGGTGCGGGGTGGTTGGTCGCGGCGTGGGGTGCCGGTGGCGCGCTCATGATCGTCTTCGGCCGAGAGGTAATCCGGCGCGTGACCCATCACGGCTTGGGATGGATCGGGTTGCTCTTGCTGTTCATCGGCGTATTCGGCCTGGGTGCTGCCCCGAGCATCTGGTGGGCCATCCCTGGGTGTCTCCTTGCGGGCGTGGGATACATCGTCGCGAGCATGGCGTTCACGACGACGATCCAGCAGGACGTGCCCGAAGCCCTGCGCGGGCGTGTCAGCGCGATCTGGACGCTCGCGTTCCTGGCGCCGCGCGCGTTCGCGGCCTTAGCGGAAGGCGCGCTCGCCGACCACATCGGGCCGCGCATAACGACCTCACTCTTCTCTGTGGTGGCGC
This sequence comes from Actinomycetota bacterium, assembly GCA_035307625.1. Lineage (GTDB taxonomy): Bacteria > Actinomycetota > AC-67 > AC-67 > AC-67 > AC-67. The sequence continues at coordinate 3,562 of DATGHY010000274.1, read as the reverse complement.
TGATAGCCGCGCTCTCACTCCGCCGCGTGCAAGTGCCCACGGGAGAGCCCATCCCACCGCCGGCCTGAGCGAAGGCGCGCGCAACCTCATACGCTTTGAGCGTGCCTCGAAGAAAGCGGTGGATCGGCCTCGGCGTGCTTCTGCTCGCGGGCGCCGTCACGTTCGCGGCGGTACGGCTCACCTCACTGCAGGGCACCCTGCCCGCACAGAAGCGAGGGCAGCTGGCGCCGGAATTCATCGGCGTCTCGAGCTGGTTGAACTCGCCGCCGCTGACGATGAAGCAGCTCCGAGGGAAAGTCGTGTGGATCGACTTCTGGACCTACAGCTGCATCAACTGCATCCGCACGTTGCCCGACGTGCGCCAGTTCTACGCTCGCTACCATCAAGCAGGCCTCGAGATCATCGGGGTGCACTCGCCTGAGTTCGGTTTCGAGAAGAACATCAACAACATCAAGGCAGCGATCAAGCGCTATCGCCTCCCGTACCCGATCGCGGTCGACAACGTCATGGGAACGTGGAACGCGTACCACAACGACTCGTGGCCACACGTCTATCTCGTCGACAAGGACGGCTACATCGCGTACGACTACCCGGGGGAGGGCGGCGACTCTGACATCCAGACGCAGCTCCGCACGCTGCTCGCCGCAACGGGCGCGAAGCTGCCCCCGCCGATCGACTTCTCAAGCACCGCGTTCAACCCGCACCAGACGCCGGAGATCTACGCCGGCTACGACCGCGGCTCGATCGAACAAACCCTCGCCAACTCGGAGGGATACCAGCCGGGTTCGGTCGTCGACTACAAGGCGGTTAGCGCGAAGACGGTTACCGACGCGGGACCGAACGGGAGCTTCTTCCTCGCAGGGAAGTGGTTCAACGGCGGTGAGTTCATGCGCGCGGAACAAGATGGTGCTCGTGTCGAGCTGCCCTTCTTCGCGCGCGACGTCTTCATCGTCGCGGCGCCTGCGGGCGCGAAGGCCACGGTCTCGTTGGAGCTCGACGGGAAGCCGGTGCCTTCATCGGTCCTCGGTGCAGACGCGCCCGGCGGCACGATCGTGGTGGACCGAGACGACCTTTATCGCGCACTGCATCTCGCCGGCCCCGAGATCCATCGGCTCACGCTGACGGTTTCGAAGGGCTTCGAGCTTTACACGTTCACGTTCGGCTAAGCCGCCTGCGCGCGACCACGACGAGACCGGCGATCACGATGATCGCGCCCATCGCAACAAGGACGTACGGCAAAGCAGACGTCGACGTTGCAGCCGGCTTTCCGCCCGCAACAGGAGAGGTGCTTGGCGCACCGATCGTTATCGCGATCGGCGTGCTCCGCACGTGATCCAATCCGTCGAAGCCCACCACCGTCGCTGTGTAGGAGCCCGCCGGCAGCGCTTGGTTCTTCGCATCTCGCAAAGGCACGCTGACCGAGTTCTGGCCCGAGACGTACGAGGTCTCCGGCGTCGTCACGACGACGCCTTGCGCGTTCGCGATCTCGATCGAGACGCGCGCCGAACGAGAGTTCGTGAACGGGATCGTGATCGTGGCGTCCGGCTGCTCGTTGAACGTGGTCGCCGTTGAGGTGATCTGCAACACGGGCTGCAGCGACGGCCCGATGCCGCGTTGCACCGTCAGCTGCTTCCCGCCTGTGACTTGGAACACGTTGCCCGTCGCAAGGACGCTCCCCGTCTCGGTCGTCACCTTCACCGGGCCGTCGATCTGGATGCGCGCGAGGTTCAGCCCATCAGCGGCGAGCACCCGGATCTCGCCCGGCTCGCGCACACTCGTTATCTGGGCGGGCCCGTAGAAGTGCTTCAGGATCTGCGCCGCGCTTGATCCCGCAACCGCCATGTAGTTCGCGCCGTACTGCGACATCCCGACGCCGTGACCCCAGCCGCGCCCGCTGAAGATGATGGTGCCGCCGCTCTGCGTCAGCGTGTAGGTCGACGACGGGACCGTCTGGGGGAGCGGGCCTTTCTTCGCGGAGCCCGTCTGCGACGGGTACTTCATCGGGAACAGACACGGCCCGTCGCTGTTGAGGTCGTTCGCGACCGTGGACCGCAGCTTGCTCACCGTGTGGCCGCTGCCGGTCATCGTCACGCGGTCGCCCGACAGGCTCACGTTCGTGATCGCGCCGCCCGGCCAATCGTCGTTCGCGTGCAGCACCGTCGCCAGGTCGCCGAGCGTCACGGCTGCCGTCCAGTGCGCCAGCGGTGCTTGCGAGTCGTTACCCGATACGCTCGGCAACCACGGTTGTGGAGTGCCGCCGGGGAAGCTCGAACGTGTCTTCCCGGTCGACGTCGAGAAGTAGTACGCCGGAAGGACGTGGCCGTTGTACGTCAGCACCTCGCCGCGCGTGCTTTCGACCGCTTGCACCCACCGCTCGCCGAATGCGCCGAGTTCGATCGACGCTCCGCGGTACACCTGGCACTGATCCGTCGAGCAGATGTCGTAGCCGCGTGAGGACGCCGACGCTTGCGTCGCGCGCAACGATTGCAGTGCATAGCTCCGCGCCGCGATCACTTGCGCCTTCAGTGCATCGAGCGGCCACGACGGCGGCACCTCGGCAAGTCCGCGCAGATAGTTCGAGAACGACAACCCGTTGATGACACCGATCGATCCATCCGGCCGCAGGACGAGGTCGAGCCGGCCCCGGTACTTCGCGCGCAACGGCTTCAGCTGCTTGAAGTCGCACAGATTCTTCTTCTGTGGGTACAAGCCTTCGAACGTGAACAACGTCGTCGAAGAGAGCGGCGTGAGTATCAACCGTGGCGCCGGCGGCGGCGCAGCGGCGCGCGCAACCCGCGGCGCGCGCACGAACACCCCAAGTGCGCACACGAGACAGAGCAGAAGGACGGCGGAACGGCGCATCGATCGACAGGGTACCGGGCGCCCCGCGCGCGCACGCGAGGCCGAGGAGACTTACTTCGGAAGGATCGGCGGGAGGCCGTTCGGCGCCGTGCCGCCCGGAGGCGGTGGAGGAGTCGGCGTTCCCTGGGGCGCCGGCGGTGTGCCCGGCGAAGGCGGCGTTTGCCCGCGCGAGACAGCGTCGATCAGATCCCTGGCTTGCTGGACGAGCTGTGTCTTCGTCGGGTCGCCTTGCATATCCGTCTTTGTCTTGGTCAGCGCCTTGGTCACATCGTGGTTCAACGCAGTGCCGGGTGCGATGGCGGCAGGGTCGGTGCGGACAACATCGCGGTACGCCGCGTAGATGGCAGTCAGGCGCGCCGCTGGGTCGGCGATCTGCTCGGCACGCTGCAACTGAGCCTGTGCCGGAGACTCCTTGTCCATCAGGGTGATGGCGCCCACCGAGATCGCAAGCGCCGACACCACGAGCAACGCGGCGGCAACCAGGATCGGCGTGCGTGTGCGCAGTTTCTCGAAACGGGAACGCTTGACGCTGACCACGCGCGAGATCGAGTCGACCGTGTTGTAAAGGGACTCGCGCTGCTCCTCGACCATGCGGAGTGCGCGCTCGGGCTCGCCGTTCCGCGTCAGCCGTTCGGCAGACTCGACGGTCGACGTCAGCTCTTCGAGCAGCCCGTGGATCTTCTGGGTCGCTTGCGAGAGC
>DATGHY010000273.1:0-13483 GCA_035307625.1 Actinomycetota bacterium | reverse complement strand
GTTCCGCCGGGTCATGCGCGCGCAACACACCGAACGCGAACGAGCCGATCGCGGCAAGGACGGCCGACGCGATCGCGAACTCGAACGCTTTGCCGAAGTACGCGTGACCGGTCTGCTGAAGTAAGCCGTTGCGAACAACTGGGTTGCGATACAGAAGCAGGTAGTCGAGGACGTGTGCGCCGGCGAGGCCCAGCATCGCCGCGCCGCCGAGGACGGCGGCTCGCAAGAGGCGCGCGCGGGAACGCATCAGGCAACCAGTGTAGCCCCGAGGAGTCGGGGTGGCGCTAGATGCCGTCCGTCCTGCACCTTTCGGGTCATTCAGCCGGCGGAGACCAACGCTTCTTCACGGTTCCATAAGCGGGCCGCAAAGACGAGCCCCGCGACGATCACGACGACGAGCCCGGCAAGCACCGTCCATGCGAACAGCGCGGTGTGGTTCACGACGATCAAGGCCAACAGCTGCACACCGAAGATGACCGGGAACACGACGACGGCTGTGATCGCCTGCGCACCGCGTACCGACTTCGCCTTCGAGCCGAACAGCAGGCCGAGCACCACCATCGCGAAGCCTGCAACGAGCGACAGCGCGACCATCTCGATCAAGGCCCCCCGGGGCACGACTGTGAATGGATCCCCCGGCTTTCCGCGAAGGAAACCGATGAAGGCCACGAAGCCGACGGCACTCGTCACCAAGCTCGGTAGGTACGCGGCGCCCAAGAGCTTCCCCGCGAAGATCGACGTATTCGAAAGAGGTGTCGCAAGCAAAGGTCCGAGCGTCCCGTGCTCACGCTCGCCGACGAACGCGGTGAGCGCCGCTTGCAGGCCTGCGATGTACGGGAACACGAGCACCTCGGTCAGGATGCCGAGGATCACCTCCGGCTTGCCCGTCGCTCGTCCCGCGCTGTTCGCGATCACGATCGGCAAGAGCAAACCGAAGATCAGCATCATCGTGACCGAGCGGCGATCTTGTAGCAGCGCGCGCAGCTCGCGCCGCATCACGACCCACGTTCCCGAAAGCGCCGACAGCGCGCGCACGTCATCCGTCATTGCGCGCGCTCCTCACGATGTCTACGTACGCCTCTTGCAGCGTGCGGTCGACTTCGTCGACCGAGATCACTTCGGCGCCTGCGGCTACCAAGCGCCGGACGATCTCCGGGTTCGTCCCTGCAGCGTCCTTCGTACGGAACTCGATCGTGCCGTTATCGAACCGAAGGTCTTCGATCGGAAGCCCTTTGAAGGCGGCTTCGAACTTCTTGAGCGGCTTTACCAGGCGCACCTTGTACCTATCGCCTGCGCTCGTTCGCTTCAGTTGCGTGGGCGTACCATGCGCGACGATCTTGCCGCGCTGAATCACGACGACGTCGTCGGCCAGCTCCTCGGCTTCCGCGAGCACGTGTGTGCAGAGCACGATCGAACGCCGCTCGTGCCGGAACTCCTTGATGCGCTCGCGGAACTCGATCGCAGCTTCGACGTCCAAGCCGCTCGTCGGTTCATCCAAGAAAAGCGCAGGCGGGTCGTTCACCAGCGCGCGCGCGAGCGCGACCCGTTGTTTCATGCCTTTCGAAAAGGAATCGATCTTTCGTGTGAGACGGTCCGACAGTCCGACCTCTTCCGCGAGCGCGCCGGCGCGCCGCTTCGCGGTGGCCGGCGCCAGCCCGTACGCCTCGCCGAAGAACGACAGGTACCCCTGAAGGGTCATGTTGTCGTACAGGTTGGCTTCGCCCATGAGCAGCCCTGCACGAGCGCGCGCACGAGCCGGATCGCGCACGACGTCCACGTCGTCGATCCATGCGCGCCCTTGCGTGATCCCGATCAGCCCTGCCGCCATGCGCACCGTCGTCGTCTTGCCTGCGCCGTTCGGACCGAGGAGCGCGACGATAGATCCGTCCGGCACCTGCATGGAAAGGTCGTCGACCGCGTGCGAGGAACCGAACGTTCGAACGAGGTTTTCGAGCTTGATCACTTCTGAGCTTGCTTTGCGAGCGCGCGCAGGTCGGTGCTCTCGTCCGAAAGCACCGCGGGCGCCGGTGACATGCCCGCCTCGATGAGTGCGCGCGCCCCGCGCACATCTTTCCCTCTGTTGAAGCCGGTGCACGCGACGAGACGGCCCTTGTCCAGATAGAACGCGCTGAACGAGCGGCGCTCAACGTCGCCGCGATACACCATCTGGTCCCAGTGCAGCGGGTGCCCGGACATCTGCAGGTTGAGGTCGTACTGGTCCGACCAGAACCACGGAACCTCCTCGAACGGTTCCGTTCCGCCGAGCATCGCGCGCGCGGCCGCCGCTCCCTGGTTCTGCGCGTTCTGCCAGTGCTCGACGCGGATCGGCTCGCCGCAGTACCGGTTGGGATGCTTGGCGACGTCGCCGGCGGCGGACACACCGGGCGCCGACGTCCGGCACAGCTCGTCGACGTCTATGCCGTTCGATACGGAGATCCCCGCGTCCTTAGCAAGCTCGACGTTCGGCTGGATGCCGACGCCGACGATCACGACGTCCGCGTCGAACGCTCCCTCCGACGTCAGCACGCGATGCACGCGCGTGTCGCCTTCGAATCCTTCGACCTTGATGCCCGTGCGCAGATCGACGCCGTTATCGCGATGGATCTGGCCGTGGATCTTGCCGAGCTCCTCGCCGAGCGCGCGCACCAGCGGGACCGCCTCCGCCTCGAACAACGTCACCTCGCAGCCCAGTGTGCGCGCGCTCGCCGCGATCTCGGAGCCGATGAACCCGGCCCCCACGACCACCACGCGCGCGCCCGGCCTCAGAACCTCAGCCAACGCGGCGGCGTCGCGATACGTGCGGAACGTCGTGATGCCCGGCAGGTCGGCGCCTGGCGCGTCCAGCCGCCGAGGCCGGCCGCCGGTTACCAAGAGCAGCTTGTCGAACGGCACTCGCTCGCCGCCCCCTACGTCCACCGCGCGCGCATCCAGATCCAAACGCTCGGCGCGCGTTCCCAGCATCAGGGTCACGTCGTTCTCCGCGTACCACTCCTCGGGACGCAGGAATGCCTTCTCCAGCGGTTGCTGGCCGCGGAGGAACTCTTTCGAAAGCGGAGGCCGCTCATACGGGCGGTCGGGCTCGTCACCGATCATCGTGATCGGTCCGTCGAAGCCCTTCTTGCGGAGCTCTTCGGCCGCGCGCCCACCGGCGAGGTTCGCGCCGACGATGACGATCGGGCCCGATGCCACGATGCGGCTAGTGCGTCTTCTCGTACTGGGAGATGCCCTCTTGCAAGGCGTCCCACGCCAGCACGGCGCACTTGATGCGCACCGGATACTTCACGACGCCCTTGAGCGCGACGAGGTCGCCGAGCTCGTCCTCGCCCGGCCCTTCCTCCCCCGCCATCATCTTGCGGAAGTTGATAACCAAGCCTTCGATCTCGTCGACCTTCTTGCCTCGGATCTGCTCGGTCAGCATCGATGCCGACGCCTGCGATATCGAGCATCCCTGCCCCTCGAACGCCGCGTCGGTCGCGATCCCATCCGCATCGACCACCACATGCACCGTGATGTCGTCGCCGCACAGCGGGTTGTTTCGGTGGATGTCGATCCCACCGGCGTCGATATGGCGCTTGTTCCGCGGTGAACGGTAGTGATCGAGGATCACTTCGCGGTAGAGGTCGTCGAGAGACATGGCCGGATTCTAGAACGGGAGCCCGCCGCCGCGCGCGAACGTCTCGCGCGCCTTGCCGAGGGCCGCCACGAGGGCGTCGACGTCGTCGTTCGTGTTGTACACGTAGAAAGAGGCACGGCTCGTCGCCGGCACACCGAGCACGCGCATGAGTGGCTGCGCGCAGTGGTGCCCGGCGCGGATCGCGATGCCTTCCGTGTCCACGATCGTGGCGAGGTCGTGGGGGTGCAAGTCGTCCATCCAGAACGAAACCACGCCACCGCGGTCGGCCGGGTCGGCGGGACCGAAGATCCGAAGGCCTTCGATCGCGCCCAGCTGCTCGAGCGCGTACGTCACGATCTCCGTTTCGTGGCGGTGCACGTCTTCCATGCCGAGGTCGTTCAGATAGTCGACGGCCGCGCCGAGCCCGATCGACTGGGCGATGTTCGGCGTGCCGGCCTCGAACTTGTAGGGGATCTCGTTGTAGGTCGCGTGGTCGATCCACACTTCCATGATCATCTCGCCGCCGCCGAGGAACGGCGGCATCGCGTCCAGGAGCTCTGCGCGCGCCCACAGCCCGCCGGAACCGGTCGGTCCGAGCATCTTGTGCCCGCTGAACGCCAGGAAGTCGCAGTCCATCTCCGCGACGTTCGTGATCAGGTGCGGCACGCCTTGCGCCCCGTCGACCAACACGACGGCACCGGCCGCGTGCGCGGCGTCGGCGACCTTCTTGATCGGGTTGATCGTGCCGAGGACGTTCGACATCTGCGTGACACACACGATCTTCGCGCCTTCAAAGAGGCGCGGCATCGCTCCGAGGTCGAGGAAACCTTCATCGGTGATCGGCCACGGCACTATCTGTGCGCCGGTCGCCTGAGTCACGAGCTGCCAGGGGATCAGGTTCGAGTGGTGCTCCATCTCCGTGACGACGACCTTGTCCCCGGGCTTCAGGTTCGCGCGGCCCCACGCGTTCGCGACGAGGTTCAGCGCCTCCGTCGCCGAGCGCGTGAACACGATCTCCTGCTTCCCGGCAGCGCCGACGAACGCAGCGAGCTTCGCGCGCGCGCCCTCGTAAAGCTCCGTCGCCTCCTCGGCGAGCGCGTACACCCCGCGGTGCACGTTCGAGTTGTGGTGCTCGTAGAAGTCGACCAGGGTGTCGATAACGCGGCGCGGCTTCTGGGACGTGGATGCGTTGTCCAGCCAGACGAGCGGCTTGTCGCCGTGCACGCGGCGCTCGAGGACCGGGAAGTCCTTGCGAACAACCTTGGGATCGAACATCGCCTACGGAAGCGGGCCCATGTCGGGCGCCGCACCGTCCTCCCTGAAGGAATCGTACCCCGTCGCCTCGAGCTCCGGGCCGAGTTCCGGGCCGCCGGAGCGAGCGATGTGTCCGTTGATCAAAACGTGGATGAAATCGGGCGTGATGTAGTTGAGGATCCGCTGATAGTGCGTGATCAACAGAACGCCGACGCGCTCGTCGGCAACGGCGTTGATGCCCTCCGAAACCGCCTTGAGCGCGTCGATGTCGAGTCCGGAGTCCGTTTCGTCGAGGATCGCCAGGTCCGGCTCGAGCACGGCCATCTGAAGGATCTCGTTGCGCTTCTTCTCACCACCTGAGAACCCTTGGTTGACGTAGCGTCGAACCATGTCCTCGTCCATCCCGAGCAGCACCATCTTCTCTTTCAAGAAGCGGAAGAACTCGATCGCCGACGTTTCTTTGCCGGTGACCGCGTTGCGCGCAGAGCGCAGGAAGTTCACGACGCTGACACCGGGAACCTCTTGCGGGTACTGGAACGCGAGGAACATCCCGGCTCGCGCGCGCTCATCGACCGGCAGCTCGAAGAGGTTCCGACCCTTGTACCGAACGGTCCCCTTCGTCACTTTGTACCCGGGCCTACCCATCAGGACGTAGGACAAGGTGCTCTTCCCCGAGCCGTTCGGCCCCATCACGGCGTGCACTTCGCCGCGCTTGATCACGAGCGAAACGCCTTTGAGGATCTCGTCGCGCCCTTCGACGCCGGCGTGCAGGTCCTCGATCTCGAGCAGCACCTCGCCGGTCTTCGCTTCGTTCGCGCGCTCAGCCGTCTGTGTCTCCGCCATCTCCGTCAAGCCTCCACGTACAGATCGCCGTTCTCAACCACGGTCCCAAACGCGCGGACGTTGCGCGTCGCCGGCAGCGAACGCACCTCGCCGGACGGGATGTGGAACATCGCGCCGTGCTTCGCGCACTCGACGATGTCCTCATCTACATATCCCTCCGACAGCGAGGACTCCTCGTGGCTGCAGGTGTCGGAGATCGCGTAGAACTCGCCGTCGACGTTGAACACGGCGACGGGCTCAACGTCGGTCTCGACCCGAAGCGCCATCCCGGGCTTCAAGTCTTCCGCTCTGCACACGCGCACCTTCGACACCGTCATTCCTCGAGCGCCAGCTCGTCTTCAACCGCCGTCTCAAGCGCAACACGGATCTCAGGGACGTGCACACGGTCGATCACCTCTTGGAAAAAGCCCTTCACGAACACGTTCTGGGCGGCCTCGTCGTCCAAACCGCGGCTCTGCAAGTAGAACAGCACGTCCTCGTCCGGCCGTCCGACCGAAACGGCGTGCGTCGCGCGCACGACCTCGCTCGTCTTGATCTCGAGGAACGGATCCGGCAGCGCGCTCGCACCGCGAGACAGCAAGAGGTTCCGATTGGTCTGCTGCGCGTCCGATTGCTTCGCGTCCTTCTCGATGTCGACAAGGCCCGAATAGATGGCTTGCGAGCTGCCCTTGAGCGCGCCCTTGTAATACAGCTCGCTCGACGTATACGGCGCGCGATGGAGCTGAAGCGTCCGGTTGTCGATGTGCTGCGCGTGGTCACCGAAGTACACGCCGAGCAGCTCGCCGTGCGCGCCTTGGCCCTGAAGCACCGCTTGTGCGACCGACCGAGAGAACTTCCCACCCAGCGTCGCCGCCAGCGAGCGAACCGTCGCATCGCGCCCGGCGAGCGCGCGCTGCACGTTGAAATGCCAGACGCTCTGCGGCCAGTCCTGGAACTGGTGGTAATTCACGGTTGCGCCTTGCTCCGCATAGATCTCAACGGCGGCGACGCACAGCGATTCCCCATCGAGATCCATTGCCCCGAACTCGTCTACGTACGTCACCGACGCGCCTTCATCGGCGACGATGATCGTTCGCGGGAAGATCGCGACGCCGGGACGGGTGATGCGACGGATCATCCTGATCGGGTGCGTGACGGAGACGCCGCGAGGGATGTAGATGAACGAGCGGCCGCCGGTGAACGCGGCGTTCAAAGCTTCGATCTTCGCTTCGAAGTCGCTGACGCCGGCCGTTCCGAACCAACGCTCGACCAGCTCGGGCTGCTCGCGCGCAACAATCTCGGCCGCGTTCACGACAACCCCGGCTGCGCGCGCCTCGTCGGACAGCTCTACATGTACGAGATCGGCATCCATCCGTATACCGGCGCCGGCGTGCGACCCAGTGGCCAGCATCGCAGCGATCTCGGGGGGAAGCTCCGAAGAGGACGAGACGGGGCGGTTCTTCGGAGGCATCGCGTCGAAGCGATCCAGATCGAGCTTGCGCAGATCGGTGTGCTTCCATTCCTCGAGCGACTGATCCGGCCACGGCAGCGACTCGAACCGGGCGAAGGCTGCTCGACGGCGCTCTTTCAAGCCCTCCGGCTCGTTGGTTCGCTCGGAAAGGCGCGCGACCGTATCAGCGTCGAATCGTGCCGTCATCGTCGTTACGCGCGGTGGGTTTATCCGACCGCGCCCTCCATCTGAAGCTGGATCAGGCGAGTCAGCTCAACCGCGTATTCCATCGGAAGCTCTTTTGTGATCGGCTCGATGAAGCCGTTGACGATCATGCTCATCGCTTCGGTTTCGCTGATGCCGCGGCTCATCAAGTAGAAGAGCTGTTCCTCGCCGACCTTGGACACCGTGGCTTCGTGGCCGATCTCGGCCGTCTGGTTCTCGATGTCCATGTACGGATACGTGTCGGACCGCGAGTCCTCGTCGAGGATCAGCGCGTCGCAGCGCACGAAGTCCTTGCTGTTCTCAGCATCCCGCTCGACCTTGACCAGCCCGCGGTAGCCGGTGCGGCCACCTTGCGCCGAGACCGACTTCGAGATGATCTGTCCCGACGTGTTCGGCGCGACGTGGACGATCTTGCCGCCGGCGTCTTGATGCTGGCCTTCGCCCGCGAACGCGACCGAGAGGACCTCGCCGCGCGCACCTTCACCCATCAGGTAGATCGACGGGTACTTCATCGTGACCTTCGAGCCGATGTTGCCATCGACCCATTCCATAACGCCGCCCTCATACACCTTCGTGCGCTTCGTGACGAGGTTGTAGACGTTGTTCGACCAGTTCTGGATCGTCGTGTAACGGGCGCGCGCGTTTTTGTGCACGATGATCTCGACCACCGCGGAGTGCAACGAGTCGGTCGTGTAGATCGGTGCCGAGCAACCTTCGACGTAGTGAACGTACGCGCCCTCGTCGACGATGATCAGCGTCCGCTCGAACTGACCCATGTTCTCTTTGTTGATCCGGAAGTACGCCTGCAGCGGGATCTCGACATGCACGCCGGGCGGGACGTAGATGAACGAGCCACCCGACCACACCGCTGAGTTCAGCGCGGCGAACTTATTGTCGTTCGGCGGGATCACCGTTCCGAAGTAGCGCTTGACGATGTCGGGGTGCTCGCGCAACGCCGTGTCCATGTCGGAGAAGAAGACGCCCTTCTCCTCGAGGTCCTTGCGGACCGAGTGGTAGACGACCTCGGACTCGTACTGGGCGGTAACGCCGCCGAGCATCTCGCGCTCAGCTTCGGGGATGCCAAGCTTCACATAGGTGTTCTTGATGTCGTCGGGAAGGTCTTCCCACGACTTCACCTGCTCCGCGAGCGGCTTGATGTAGTAGTAGATGTTGTCGAAGTCGATCTCCGACAGGTCGGCGCCCCAGTTCGGCATCGGCCGGCGCAGGAAATGCTCGTAGGCCTTCACGCGGAACTTGGTCATCCACGCCGGCTCGCCCTTCGAGTGCGAGATCTCTTCGACGATCTCGCGCGTCAGGCCGCGTTGAGGCACGTTGATGCTGGTGGACTCGTCGTGCCACCCGTACCGATAACCCTTGCCGAGATCGAGATCTGCCGGCTTCGTGACCATCTGGAAAAGCTCCTGTCCCTGTCGAGAATCAATTCCTAGTCTAGCAAGCGGAATTACCCTCAACACCGCCTCTGACCTGCATCTTCGATAACCCTACCCCGTCGCTCAAGATTCCCACAACCGACATCTGGAAAGGAGGCGAGGCCGGGTTGCGCACCCGGCCTCGCCGAAGCCTCGTCGCCGCCCGTTACTTCTCGATCGGGGCGCCGACCAAAGAGCCCCATTCGGTCCACGAACCGTCGTAGTTGCGGACCGTCGGGTACCCCAGCAGCTCGTGCAAGACCAGCCAGGTGAGCGCGCTGCGCTCGCCGATGCGACAGTACGCCACGATCTCCTTGTCGGGCGTGATGCCGTTCTCCTCGTACAGCTTCTTCAGCTCCGCCGCCGGGAGGAACTGGCCGGTGTCGGTGTTCACGTTCTTACCCCACGGGATGTTCGCCGCACCGGGGATATGCCCGGGCTTCTGCGACTGCTCCTGCGGAAGGTGCGCCGGCGCGAGCAGCTCGCCGCGAAACTCTTCCGGCGAGCGGACGTCGACCAAGCCCTTGCTGCCCTGCCCGAGCACGTTGTCCTTGATGTAGTCGCGGAACGCGCGGATGTCGTTGTCGGCCTTTGCGACCTTGTATCCGCTCGTCGACACGACCTTCGCCGGATCCTTCGTCAGGTCGCGACCCTCGAGCTCCCACTTCTTGCGGCCGCCGTCGAGCAGCTTCGTGTTGTCGTGGCCGTAGTACTTGAAGTACCAGTAGGCGTAGGACGCGAACCAGTTGTTGTTTCCGCCGTACAGCACGACCGTCGTGTCCTTCGTGACGCCGCTGCGGTCGAGGAGCTTCTCGAAGTCTGGACCGCTGATGAAGTCGCGGCGGAGCGGATCTTGAAGATCGCTCTTCCAGTTCACGCCGAGCGCGTTGCGGATGTGCCCGCGCTCGTACGCTTCGGTGTCCTCATCGACCTCGACGATGCGCACATCGGGGTTGTCGATGTTCTCGGCCAGCCAGTCGGTGCTGACCAATACGTCGTTCGCGTACTCGCCCATGGGGCCCCTCTCCCTCTTCCTCGATTGCCGGTCTCACTCTATGCCCTAGAGGGTTTTTCATGCAAGCCCTATGTATATAGTGTTTACTGCCCCTGGCCAGCAGGACGCCGTTCTATGTGTGGCTTCGCACCCTATGTGCGACGGGAGGATGGCCGAGGACGGCTTGGGCCTAGAACATGCCCATCGCCAGGCGCGCTTCTTCGCTCATGCGCTCGGGCGACCAGGGTGGGTTGAAGACCATCTCGGACTCGACGTTGGCGATGCCGGGGATCGTCGTCAGGATCTGCTGCATCTGCTGCTCGATCAGGGGTCCAACCGGGCAGCCCATCGTCGTCAGGGTGTACGTCACCTTCACGACCTCGTCCTCGACGGCGACGTCATAAACGAGACCCAGGTCGACGATGTTGATGCCGAGCTCAGGGTCGACGACGACTTTCAAGGCCTCGACGACCTGCTCGACGGTCGGCGCTCCGCCTTCTTTGGTAGTGGTCTCGTCGCTCATCGGGTTCATGCTACTCCCCGGCCGCGGCCGGCTCGTTTTGGACCTCTATCTGGAAGGTCAGCTCTACTACCGGTCGCAACGTCGCGGAGATCGAGCAGTATTTCTGCTCGGAGAGCTCGAGCGCTTTCCGAGCCTTCACCGGGTCGACCGTGCCGCGCGCGATGTACTTCACGGCGATCCGACGGAAGGTCCACGGAGGGTCCGGGTCTTGCTCGGACTCTATCGTCGCCTCGAGCTCTTTCAGGTCTTGGCGCTGCTTGTAGAGGATGTTAACGATGTCGTAGGCGGTGCACGCCGCCAGTGATATCGGCAGCAGGTCGCTGGGCTTCGCGCCTTTTCCGTCCATGTGCGCGTCGATCGCGACCGGCCTTCCGCGCGAATCGCTGCCCGTGAACCGGAAGTGCTCGTGCCACACGAGCTTCGTTGTGCTCATTTCGGCGACCGGTCGACGAAGGGCGGCTTCACGACTTCGGCAGTGCCGGTTTTTCCGCGCACATCCACCTCGAGGAGGTCGCCTTGGGTTGCCGAGCCGGGCTCGACGTATGCAAGCGCGATACCGATGCGAAGCGTCGGCGAGAACGTGCCGCTCGTGATGGTTCCGATCGAGCGGCCCTCGCGTCTCACCTCGTACCCGTGGCGCGGGATCAGCTTGTCCGACATGCGCAAACCGATGAGCGTCTTCCGCGGTGGCGTGGACGCGATCGCATCGTGGCCGGGGAACGCCCGGTCTTCGAGACGCACGGCCCACATCAAGCCGGCTTCGGCCGGCATCGTCTGCGGGTCGATGTCGTTGCCGTGAAGCGGGTAGCCCATCTCGAGCCGAAGCGTGTCGCGCGCGGCGAGCCCCGCCGGCTCTCCGCCCACGTCGCGAACGGCATCGAGGAGCCGGCTCCAGGCATCGACCGCGTCGCCTGCCGTCGTGAAAACCTCGTAGCCGACCTCACCCGTGTACCCCGATCGCGCGATGAAGACATCTCCTTCGCGCACGGTCCTCATGTAGCCGAGGCCCTTCGCAGCCGGATAGAGACGTTCGACGATCTCGCGAGAGCGCGGTCCTTGGACCGCGAGGGTCGTCCACTCCATGATCGAGAGCGCGACGTCTTCCGTGGCGGCTGCGCGCAACTGCTCGAAAACGGAATCCCGGTTGGCTGCGTTCGGGACCGCGAGGAATTCACCGTCCCGATCGCCGTAGACGATCAGGTCGTCGACGATCCCGCCCTCAGCCGTGCAGATGAGGCTGTAGCGCGCGCGCCCGACGGTCAGATCGGCCATCCGATTCGTGAGCTGCCCGTCGAGGAAGGCGGCCGCGTCTGCGCCCGAAACGAGCACTTTGCCCAGATGCGACACGTCGAAGAGACCGGCGCGCTCTCGGACGGCGTTGTGCTCGGAAACGGTGCCCGCATACGAGATCGGCATGTCCCAGCCGGCGAACGCACCCATCTTGGCGCCGAGCGCGCGGTGTTGAGCGTCGAGTGGCGACCGAAGCAGCATCGCGCGCAACGCTAGATTGCGCGGAACGAACCGTCAAAGGGTTCGGCGTTAGCCGAGGATGCGCTCGAACGAGGCGCGGATGTCGGTTTGCAGCGTGGCTGCTTCCTCCGGCCAGCAGGCGCGCACGACGCGGTAATCGTCGCCGAGTATCCGGCGGGTCCACCAGAGGTCGCCGAACTCGTCGCAGACCAAAAGGTCTCCGTGTCGCTGGACGAGCAGCCAGCCGCGGGTCCCTTGGTCGATGAGTCGCGCCGGCGCGCGAACGCCGCCGTTCATCGCCTTGGCGATGAACGGTCCGGCGACCGCGGCAGCACCAGCTTCGGTGCGCACCTTTCCCCCCTAGGAAAGCGATCCCTTGCACCCCAATCAACGTCCAGCGGCGCATCTAGTTACGAATCGGACGAGCCCCATGTGACCTAAGGCCCACTTTGGGTGGTTACTTGGGATCATTTAGCGCGAACGGACTATATATTGCGCGCCCTCCGTGGCAGCATCTTCGTTTGAGTGACTGAAGACATCCCCCCGCGGCGGCCCACAAAGCGCCCCGCCTGAGCAACGAGGTGAAAGGAAATGCGCAAGAAGCTTGCACGAGCGGCCTTCGTGGCCAGCTTCGCTGCATCCGCCACCGTGATGGCGTGGGCGGGGACGGCCATGGCCGCCTCCGGGCCCCACTGCAACGGCGTGTTCAACGGCAAGACGCCGAGCAACCCCATCACGAAGGTTGCAGACAAGAGCCAAGCGTACGCCGGACAGACCGTGACCTTCACGATCTCGTTCAAGGCGACCGGCTCGGGCGTCAACGTCGTGACGGACTGCTACCGGGTCGACACCGGCTCGGACAGCACCCTCAACTCGATCGTCTCTGGCTTCAACGCCACCAAGAACACGCCGAACGGAGCGAAGGGCTCCCTTCAGCAGATCACCTTCTCGATCGTGGTCCCGAGCGACCCGAGCTTGATCGGGCACTCGATCGTCGACCGCGCGAAGGCGACCCGCGGCAGCGTCGAGTCCCGTAGCGACAACGTCTCGGTTGCGATCGTTGCGCCTCCCTCGGGCGGTGGCACGACCGGTGGCACGACCGGTGGCACGACCGGTGGCACGACGGGTGGCACGACGGGCGGCACGACCGGTGGCACGACGGGCGGCACCACAGGTGGAACGACCGGCGGAACGACCGGCGGAACCACGGGTGGCACGACCGGCGGCACATCGGTTCAGGGCAAGACGATCCACAACAGCCCCAAGACGACGGTGAAGGGCCAGCTCGCCCACACCGGCCCGATCTCGGCGAAGGCTGCCTTCCTCGGCTCGCTGATGGTCATGATCGGTCTGGTCACGCGGATCCGTCGCCCGCAGCTTGCGACCCCGGTGACCGAGTCCGTCGACAACAGCGGCTCGTCCTACCTAGCTCGTTACGACAGCTACATCCAGGCGGCGCTCCGGCACCGCAGGCACTAAGCAGAAAACGATCTCGGAGGAGCGGCCCCACAGGGCCGCTCCTCTTTTTTGCGGCCTAACGCCTTGCGTGCGCTGTTCGTAGTCAAGCGGACGCTGAATGTGAAGGGGACAGTCAGGCTATCGACAGCAACCCAGTTTCTGGCTGACAATTCGCGCCTGCGGCTGCGTAAGGGGGGCGCAAAACCGAGCGCAACCAGTCGCAGATTTAAGGGGGGGACCCAAT
>DATGHY010000272.1:0-6044 GCA_035307625.1 Actinomycetota bacterium | reverse complement strand
TATTCACGGAAGACGCGACCTATGGATGGAACCTCGGGCCGCGCGAAACCTTCATGGCGGTCGGCCGGGATGAGATCCGCGACTACGCGCTCGGCCGAGAGATGGGCGGGCTCGACGGGTGGACGTACCCCTACCAGGAGGTGCTGATCGACGAGCGCAAGGGCCAGGTGATCGGCTTGTGGAAGCAGGTTGCCGATGCGAAACGAGCCGACGGTTCGTCGTACGAGGTCGCCGGTGTCGGCGGCAGCTGGTTTCGGTACGCCGGCGATCTCAAGTGGTTCTGGCAGCGCGACTTCTTCGACTTCGGCAACGCGGCCGCAACGTTCGTCGAGATGATCAAGGACGGCACCCTTTCCGAGGGCATGACGAAGCGCATGGAGCGCGCGGCAGCCGGCGAGCAGCCCGGCCACTACTCGCTGGGCGAGGCTCCCGTCGGGCTGTGGGAGGTCCCACGTCGGTGACGACCGTCTTCGACGGTCTCGACCGCGCGGGCCTCGCGGTGCTCGTCCGCGAATACCTGCTGTGCGGGCATCTGATCGATCGCGCGGCTATGCCGTTCGTGTTCGCAACCCTAGGGATGGAAGGGATGCGCGACGTCGCGATCAACGAGTGGATGGGCGCGAGCCCGGTCTACACGAGGCGCATGCGGCGCGCACTGGACTTCGAGGGCGACGACGTCGAGACGATCTTCAAGGGGATGCAGCTGGACATCGGCGCACCGCCGCAGTTCATGGATTTCCGGTACCGAGTGATCGATGCGAAGCACGGCGAGTTCGAGCTCGCGCACTGCGGCGCGTTGATGGACGTAGAGCCGACGGGCCAGCCGTTCGTCGTGACGATGTGCCACCACATCGAAGACCCAACCTTTGACGCCACGGCCGCTGCGACGAACCCTCGCGCGCGCATGCGCCCCGTGCATCGTCCACCGCGCGCGCCCGCGGGCCGGCTTCCTCACTGCCTTTGGAACGTGACGATCGACGACGACGCGGAGCCGCTGCACGAGCCGGAGATCGCACAACGGGTTGCGACGTCGCGTGCCGCGACTCTCGACATCTCATCGGAAGGCGACGAGACGGGTGAAGGCCGCACGGATTATCGAGGACCGCTCGAGAATGACTTGCCCTTCGAATCCTTCTCCAAGCCGACACTGATCTGGCTACTCCGAGAGATCGCGCTGCAGGGACATCTCCTCACGCTCTCCTTCACCGATTCTCTGCAAGGCCGGGTCGACGGATCCAAAGCACGGGAGATCGCGGTCCAGCGTTTCACGGGCATCGCCGGCGTCGCCGCGCAGCGTCTGAAGCATGCGCTGGGCCTCGGCTCCGATCTCGCGGGCCTCGTGAAGGTGCTCGAGCTGCATCCCGCATTTCATCCGCGCGAGTACATCGACGTAAGCGTCTCGCCGGACCTCGAGATCTCGCTTCACGATTGCACCGGGATCGGCGACCGGCCGGGGCTTTCGTGGGCCGAGCTTCTTGCGAGCGGCGAAACGGCGCCGCTCGACGCGATCGTGCAAGCGGTGGATCCTCGCGCGCGCTGCATCCCGCGCGACCCCGATGGCGCTCTTCGGACCTGGGGCGTCGAGATCTCTTCGGATCCGGCGGCGGAGAAGCCGGAAGTCTCGGTAACGAAGATCAGCACCGGCGCGGCCTTTTCGTTCGAGAGTCGCTGAGAAAGAGGTTTCAGCGGGGCCGCGGAGAAGCGGAGAACGGGAGCCACCATGCATCGGTTCGAAGACAAGGTCGCGATCGTCACCGGGGCTGCGCGCGGGATCGGTGAGGCGTATGCGCGCTCGCTCGCGGGCGAGGGCGCGCGCGTTGTGCTTGCAGACCTCGACGACGAAGGCGCGTCGAAGGTTGCAGCCTCGATCGAAGCAGACGGGGGCATCGCGGCCGCGACGAAGGTCGACGTTTCGGACCCCGAGTCGACGAAAGCGATGGCCGGGTTCGCAGCCGAGCGCTTCGGCGGGATCGATCACCTGGTGAACAACGCCGCCATCTACGGCGGCATGAAGCTCGACATCCTGCTAACCGTCGACTGGGATTACTACAAGCGCTTCATGGACGTGAACCTGAACGGCGCGCTGCTGTGCGCGCGCGCCTGCTGGCCGGCGATGAAGGAACGGGGGGGCGGCTCCATCGTCAATCAGTCGTCGACCGCGTCGTGGATGTACGCCGGGTACTACGGGCTCGCGAAGGTGGGGATCAACGGGCTGACGCAACAGCTCGCGCGCGAGCTCGGCGGCTCGAACATCCGCATCAACGCGATCGCGCCGGGACCGATCGACACCGAAGCGACACGCAACACCGTGCCGCCTCAGATCATGGAGCAGATCGTTTCGCAGCTCCCGCTCGCGCGCATGGGAACGCCGGACGACTTGGTCGGGCTGTGCTTGTTCCTGCTCTCTGACGACGCGTCCTGGATCACCGGACAGATCTACAACGTGGACGGCGGCCAGGTATTCAGATCATGACCAGCGTTGGGTTCATCGGCTTGGGGCAGATGGGGGCGCCGATGGCGCGCCACTTGACGGATTGGCCCGATGGTCTCGTCGTGTGCGACGCGCGCCCGGAGCTGACGGAACCCTTGGTTGCGGAAGGCGCGGCGAGCGTTGCGACACCCGCCGGCCTCGCAGAAACGTGCGACGTGATCTCGGTCATGGTTTTCGACGACGAACAGGTGCGCGACGTCGTTCTCGGTCCGAGCGGCATCACGCAAGGCGCGCGCCCGGGAACCGTGGTGGCGATCCACTCGACGATCGGAGTCGGTACGGCGGAAGCGCTCGCAGCGGACGTCGCGTCCAAGGGGATCTCGATCGTCGACGCGCCGGTGAGCGGTGGGTTCATGGGCGCGCGCGCCGGAACGCTGGCAGCGCTGGTCGGCGGCTCCGACGATGCCGTCGAGCGCTGCCGTGAGCCGTTCGGCCGCTGGGCCGACCTCGTCGTTCACTTCGGTCCGACCGGCGCGGGCACGCGCGCGAAGCTCGCACGTAACTTGCTTCACTTCGTTGCCTTCACTGCCGCGGGCGAAGCCCAGAAGCTCGCCGAAACTTCCGGCGTCGACCTCGCGAAGCTCGCGGAGGTCGTCCGTCACACCGACCGCGTCACCGGCGGGCCGGGCGCGATCATGTTCCGGAACTCGGTCTCGCGCGTCGACCCCGGCGATCCGTTATACGACACGCTGGCCCACGTGCGCGCGCTGGGCGAGAAAGACCTGACGCTTGCCCTGGAGCTCGCGCGACGGCTGGGGCTCGATCTGCCGTTGGCAGAGATCGCTCTAGAACGCTTCGCCGAGGGACTGGGCGTGCCGCACGAGGAGAACGCCACGTGAGAGCACGGGCGGCCGCAGGATGCTCGCCGTCGCGTTGCTCGCGACCGCCTGTGGCGCGCGCCTCACGAGCGCGCAGCGCGACGCTGCGCTCGGCGGTCTCGTCAACGACAATGTCGGTCCTTCGGCGGGCACCCAGACGTTCGGGAACACCGGCCCAAGCATCGGTCCGTCCATCGGCAGCGGCCCCCTCGCAGGTCCGTCCGCTACCAGTACCGCGGCATCGCTTCCTCCCGGCGGCAACGGCGGCGCCACCGACATCGGGATCACGGGCAACTCGATCACGTTGGCGACCGTGGCCGACGTGAGTGGCGTGCAGCCCGGCATCTTCCGTAGCGCGTGGCAAGCCATGCAGGCGGCCGCCGCATACATCAACAGCGGCGGCGGGATATACGGGCGCGGCATCAAGAACCTTCTGCTCGACTCGCAAGCCGATTCGACCGCGAATCGAGCAGCCGTCCAGCAAGCGTGCACTCAATCCTTCGCGCAGGTCGGATCGATGTCGGCATTCGACGATGGCGGCGCCTCCGTCGGGCAGCAGTGCGGGATCCCAGACATATCTGCGATCACCGTCAACCGCCCACGCTCGCTCGCAACCAACGTCTACCCCGCTTCTCCCAACGGGCCCACCTACATCAACACGAGCTGGGGGCTCTACATCAAGCAGAAGTATCCGGAAGCGATCAAGCACTCGGCCATGCTTTGGCTGAACGCCGGGGCAACGGCCCAGAACAGCAGACAACGCGTCTACGCGCTCACCCAGCTCGGTTACAACTTCGTCTACAAGGCTGAGACGGGCGTGCTCGAACCGAACTACCAGCCGTACGTCAACGCGATGCAGAAAGCCGGCGTTCAGTTCGTGAACATGGTGGCGGACTATCAGAGCATCGTTCGGCTCGAGAAGGCGATGGAGCAGCAAGGTTGGTTCCCGACCGTACGGGTCTGGGACAGCGTCGCGTACTCGCAGAACTTCCTCAAGCTCGCCGGAACGTCGGGCAACGGCGCGTTCGTGTTCATCAACACGGCGATGTTCGAGGAAGCTTCTTCGAACCCAGAGCTACAGCTCTACGAAACCTGGCTGCAGCGCGTCGCACCGGGCGCAGTGCCGGATTACTTCGGTCTGTACGCATGGTCGGCCGGGCGGCTGTTCCAGAAAGCCGCGCTCGCGGCGGGACCGAAGCTAACCCGCGCAGGGCTTTTCGCACAGCTGAAGCAGATCCACGCGTGGAGCGACTACGGGATGCACGTTACCCAGGACATCGGTAACAAGAGAGAGGCGAACTGCACGCTCTACATGGAGATCCGCAACCAGCAGTTCGTGCGGATCTATCCGTCGAAAGGCTGGAGCTGCATCGGGTCTTTGATGCCGACCGCGAATTACTAGAGCGGGATCCGGCCCGAGATCTTCGTTCCCTTGCCCGGTTCCGACCAGACGTCGATCGTGCCACCGATAGCGCCGACCCGGTCGCTCATGTTGGTGAAGCCCGCACCGAGGCTCTTCGTCTTCGCATCGAAACCTGCGCCGGTGTCCGCGACTTCGAACAGCAGAGCGGCCGGCTCTTCCTTGACCGTCACCACAGCGGTCGCGCCTTCTCCGGCGTGCTTTCCAGAGTTCTGAAGCGCTTCCAGCACGCAGAAGTAGACCGCAGCTTCGACTTCCTGCGAATGACGCTGAACACCGTCGGCGACGACCGACGTCGGCAACGCCGCCTTGGCAACGGCGCTTTCGAGAGCGGGTCCTAAGCCGCGATCGACGAGGATCGGCGGGTAGATCCCGTGCGCGAGGTCCCTTAGCTGCTGCACTGCTTCCTGGACGTCGCCGCCGAGCTCTTCGAGCATCGACTTCGCCGTGTTCGTGTCCGCCTCGAGGAGGTTCTTCACGAGCTTCACCTTCACGGCAAGCGCGACCAAGTGCTGCTGCGCGCCGTCGTGGAGGTTCCGTTCGAGCTTCCGGCGTTCGGCGTCGCCTGCAGCGACGATGCGCATACGCGAAGCGCGCAGGTCTTCAGCGCGCTTCTGGAGCTCTTGGTAGGACTCCTGCAGCGCGGAGTCGAGCTGGGCGTTGTGCAGCGCGAGACCGACCTGGCGCGCGAGCTCCGTCATCACGCGCTCGTTCTCCTCGCCGAACGCTTCGTCGGGGTCACGCCGCTCGACGACGATCATCCCGAGCAGCTCGCCCTGGTGTGTGATCGGCGCGACGCGAACCATCGAGCCTTCGCGCTTCTCGATCAACAGCGGGAGCCACACCTTGATCCACGCAGGTCCGGACACGCCCGCGCGGATGACGACCGGCAGCTCCTTCGGACCGATCTTCATGTGGATCACGGGACGATCTGGATCGCACACCCGGCGCTCGAGCGATCCGCCGGACCCCGTCCAGACCTCGACCAGATCCAACGCCAGCGTCTTGCGAAGCGACTCCGCCATCTGCAGAAGGAGCTCGTCCAGCGGGATCGCGCGCGATAAGCGGCTCCCGAACGTGCGAAGCACCTCGTCGGGCGCATGCCGCTCGCCGTACACGATGTTGTTCGCGATCGACGTGAGGCGGTCGCGCGTGGGCAGATACAGCAAGGCGGCGATGACAGCACCGATCATCGAAAGCAAAAGGAGCGTGCGCTGCTCTTGGTCTCTCGGCGCGTGACCGAGGCCGAGCACGATCAAGATGTAGATAGCAAGGACAACACCCGTGAGACCCGAGACCGACACCGTTTGCGTGA
>DATGHY010000271.1:0-18062 GCA_035307625.1 Actinomycetota bacterium | reverse complement strand
ATACGTGCCGTACCACTACGTCTATCTGAAGCAGCTGCTGCGCGAGAAGAAGTACACAACCTTCGCGCGCGAGGCGTGGGCCGCGCGCGACGTGCTCAAGCCGTTGATCAAGCGTCGGCTGAGCCAGCGCCGCAAGTCGTTCGACGAGCGCACGCTGCTGAAGCCCGAATACCTCCGGTCGCGGAAGGCGCCCAACGACGAGCGCGCGCAAGCCGATCTTAAGAAGCGGCTCCTGCAGGATCTGACGACGTACTCATTGCCGTCGCTGCTGCGCTACGAGGACCGCAACTCGATGGCGCACTCGATCGAATCGCGGATCCCGTTCCTCGATCAAGAGATGGTCGAGTGGGTGTTCCGCTTGCCCGAGAGCGCGATCATCCGCGACGGGTGGAGCCGCTGGATCCTGCGGCAAGGGCTGCGCGATGCGCTGCCGGAGAAGATCCGGACGCGCCGCTGGAAGGTCGGTTTCACCACTCCGGAGATGCGGTGGCTGCGCGCGCGACGCGCGATCATCCAGAGCCTGTTCCGCTCCCCCGCGTTCTGCGCGCGCCCGTACTGGAACGGCCTCGACGTCGCCGACGCGTTCCGGCGCGCATGCGACGGCGAGATCGACGATTCGATGTTCTTCTGGCGCGCGATCAACGTGGAGCTCTGGTTACGCGTCTACTTCGGGGACCGCAGCGGACGGGAACTCCGCAAGGAGACGCTGCCGTCGTTCACGCGCTACGGGGACGAGCTCGCCGCGCGCGACCTCAGCGACGAGGCCCAGGCGCTGGTCTCATCGCACGCCCCGAACCCCGGGCGTCATCTGTTCGCCTCGGCCGGCGACGGGACCTATGCGCGCATCCCCGTCCGCTCACCGGTGATCTCGGCGGGCGACGACATCCAAGCGACCGTGGAGAAGGCGCTCGTCGATCACGAGATCCGGCCGGGCGACACGATCGCGATCAGCGAGAAGGCGGTGGCCGTGTCTCAGGGGCGCTCGTTCCCGGTCGATCAAGTGAAACCGTCGTTTCTCGCGCGGCTGCTCGCCCGCTTCGTCGGCAAGACGCCCGTCGGGATCGGGCTCGGCCTGCCCCAAACGATGCAGCTCGCGATCGAAGAGGTCGGTGCGTGGCGCATCCTCCTGGCCGCGTTCGCGGCGGCCATCACTCGTCCATTCGGGATCAAAGGCATGTTCTATCGCGTCGCGGGCCCGCAAGCGGCAGCGATCGACGGCCCGACGCCTGGCACGCTTCCGCCGTATAACACGCACGCGAAGAAAGCGCCGGCCGATCCGAACGGTGTCGCGCGCGCTCTCTCCAAAGGATTAACGGCTGCGGCCGGCGGGCCCGTCGGTGTTGCAGTGATAGACGCGAACGACATCGGCGTGAACGTGCTCGGTTCAAGCGCCGGCGTGGACCGAGGGCTGCTCGTCCAGCTGTTCCGTGACAATCCTTTGGGGCAAGGTCATCAGCAAACGCCGATCGCATTGATCCGGCGGATGAGCACGCGAACGCGATGATCCACATCCGCCGCGGCACCGTCGTCGAGGCGCGCGCAACCGGGTCCGGCCGCACCGACCTCGTCGTCGACGTCGGCGGCGCGCGCGAGCGAGCGATCGCCTACGACACGGTGACGGGTCCCATCGAAGCCGGCGACGTCGTCGTGCTGAACACGACTGCGGTCGAGCTGGGGCTCGGCACCGGCGGCCTGCACATCGTGATGGCGGTCGAAGGGTGCGAGCAGCCGGGCCCCGTGACCGGCCACGCGATGAAGCTCCGCTACACGCCGGTCCAGACGGCGGTCGATGCCGTCGAGCAAACACACGCCGATGCACTCGACGCCGTCACAACGTTGAATGGGCTTCCGGTGATCGCCGCCGGTCTCCACAGCGCCCTCGCTCCAGCGGTGATCGGCGCGCGCGCGGTCGACCCGTCGCTCCGCATCGCCTACGTGATGACCGACGGCGGGGCGCTTCTGATCTCGTTCAGCGACACGGTGCCGGCGCTACGCGCCGCGGGGCTGCTCGACACGACGATCACCGCCGGACAGGCGACCGGCGGGGAGCTCGAAGCGATCAGCTTGTACGGAGGCCTGGCGGCCGCGACGGCGATCGCGCGCGCCGATCTGGTCGTTGTCGCGATGGGCCCGGGCAACCTCGGCAGCGCGTCGCGGCTGGGATTCGCCTCGATCGAAGTGGCCGCGATCGTGAACGCGGTCGCCGCGATGGAGGGGACGCCAATCGTCGTTCCGCGGATCTCCTTCGCAGACGCGCGCGAGCGGCATCGAGGCCTCTCCCATCACACGATCACCGCGTTGTCGCTCGCGCTCGCGGGCGCACACGTCACGCTTCCGCTCCTATCGCCCGAGCACGCCGCGGAGGTCGCGGCAGGCCTCGACCTGATCCGAGATAGGCACAAGATCGTGGAGGTCGATCTCGGCCGGGCGGAAGCAACACTGAAGGACGCACCGGTTCCGCTTCGATCGATGGGACGCAGATTCGACGACGATCCTGACTTCTTCCGAGCAGCCGCAGCCGCCGGCGCTCACGCCGCCGAGATCGCGCGCGCCCGGCGCTAGCCCTGCGGGTTCGCCACGCAGCGCACCGCCGTCATGTCACCACACGCGATCGCGGGTCCGAGCCGTGATGGGACCGGAACCATCGGGAGCGTGATGTACGACGGATGCGCTGCGTCGTGGAGAATCGTGTTGATCGTCGGGATCGTCGTTGGGACGTAGATGAAGATGCTGTCGGACGCCGGCGGGGCCTCCACGGTCACGACGAGCCGGTGCCCGGGCCGGATGATCCAGCCGATCGGCCAGATCTCGATCAAGTAGTTGTACGGGGTCCCCGGCGTGATCATCTGCGGATCGGTGTCCGGCCGCCACGGGCGGTACATGAACATGTTCGTGTTGGGAGAGCCGCTCGATGTGACGCACGACGCGCGCGCGCTCGTGGCCGGCACCAAGCAATCGCTTCGGGCCCAGTCGATCGCGCGGTGGCTCGCCTTCAACAGACCTCGTTGCAAGTAGGAGCGCGCGCCATCCGGTGCCTGGTCGATCACCTGGACGAACATCTCGGTGTCGGTCGCGAGGCTCGACAACCACAAGTTGGCCGTGACCGGCCCCACGAACGCCGCGGCGCGCTGGAACGGCGCCGAGATGTAGGTCAGCTGGTCGGGTGCGTCGGCCGTCGTCAGGGGCGTCCCCGTGTTGTATGCAGTCGACGGGCCACCGGCGTTGGATAGCTCGAAGTTCCACGCCTGTCGCTTCGTACCGGAGAAGTACATATCCGAGCCGCCGTTCGCTCCGGGCGCGGCGGTGGTCAATAGACCGTTCGACGCGAAGTAATAACGCTTCCACACCGCGTGCGGGATCGGGAAGGTGTTGTAGTCGGTAACCTCGTTCGTGATCATCTTGCCGGCCGTGTCGTGGACTTCCCATAGAACGCGGACGGACGTCTTTTGTTTGTAGGCCTGATCGACGCCGAGCGCCCTCGCGACCGTGTCGTCCCCTCGCATCCAGTGGTCCATCCATGCGAGGCGGTCGTAGACGAGCTCTCGCGGCCCGCAGCAAGGGTTGTTCGTGTCGTGGTCGCCGTTCGAGAGAACGAGCCGCTTCGGAACGCCTTGGATCTGCTCCCAGAGATGCGCCGGACCTCGCGCACTCGTCTGCTCATCTTGGTACGCGCCGGTGATGATGATCGGAACGTTGATGTCCTTCACGTAGGTGATCAGCGAGCGCGAGCGGTACCAATCGTTGTCGGTCTGGCCGGTCGCACCCTGGATGATGGGGTCTTGGCCGACCGTTCTCGTGTGGGTCGCGATGTTCTTGATGCACTGCTCCCGGACTGCTTCTTGCTGCGGATCTCTTGGATCGGATCTCACCAACGGCTGCACTTGCGCACCCAGGATGTCGTATGCGTTGCGGATGCCAAGGGTCCAAAGGAGCGGGAACCCGTCGTTCGCCACGCCCCCGGGGTATGCCTGTTGGCGATAGATATCGTCGATCAAGCCGGACACTGTCATGGCTACGAGATGTGGCGGCCGGGTCGCGCCGACCAGGAAGCCTGTGATGCCGCTGTAAGAATGTCCCTCGATGCCGACCTTGCCGTTCGACCACGGCTGCCGCGCCATCCACTCGATCACGTCGTATCCGTCGAGTGCGCCCACGTGGCTGAAGAGGTCGAACTCGCCTTGCGAGCAGCCTGTGCCTCTCAGCGACATGTGAACCGTGACGTAGTGGCTGTTGTAGTAGTCGGTGAGCTGCCGGTCGTCTTCCGCTAATGGGGCGGACGGTCCACCGAGCTCGCCGAGCAACGTCGGCCCGGTCGAGCTGCCTCCGACGTACCCCGACATGTCGATGATCGCCGGATAGCGACGGCCTTTGACGTACGGCTTCGGCATCCGCACGTTCACGGCGATCTGCGTGCCGTCGCGAACGGTGACGAAGTTCGTCGGGCCGCTGTTCGGGCCGCCGAAGAGGTCCTTCGCCGGCGACGGTGCGACCGCGAAGCCGACGGCGACGATCGCGCACGCGAGAAGCGCGGTGCGAACGCGGCGGACGGGCACACGCATCGATGCTCCCAACACGAGGGGTCCGGGCAGACTTCGCTGGCGACCCGCCTCGTTCCTCCCCCGGTTCCGGGAGGTGGATCCCCTGAAGATGGGGTTCTTACATCGACGCGATCAGGCGTTCGACCCGCTCATCGTGCGCTTTGAAAGGGTCTTTGCACAGAACGGTCCGCTGAGCCTGGTCGTTCAACTTCAGGTGCACCCAGTCCACGGTGAAGTCCCGGCGGCGGTCCTTCGCCTTGCGGATAAACTCTCCCCGCAGCCGCGCGCGCGTCGTCTGCGGCGGTTCGCGCATCGCCGTCTGCACCTTCGCTTCGTCGACCACGCGCACCATCCGGCCCTTCTTCTCGAGCAAGTAGTACAGCCCGCGCGTCCGGTTCACATCGTGGTACGCGAGGTCGAGCAACGCCACTTTCGGGTGCTGCAGCGACAAGTTGTCGCGCGCCCGGTACCGCTCGATAAGGGTTCGCTTCGTCACCCAATCAAGCTTCCCTTCGAGCGGCGTGAGGTCGTGCGCCTCCAAGCACTTCAGCGCTTCCTCCCACATCTCGAGGATCCGGGTCGCGAAGCCGTTGATGCCGCGGCGCTCGACAAACTTGCGCGCGCGATCGAAGTATTCGATCTGGATCTCGATCGCACTCATCTCGCGGCCGCTCGCAAGCTTCATGCGACGCCGGCATGTGATGTCGTGTGAGATCTCCCTGATCGCGCGGATCGGATTCTCGAGGGTGAGGTCGCGCATGACCGTTCCCTCTTCGATCATGCGCAGCACGAGATCCGTCGAGCCGATCTTCAGCAGCGCGGCGTATTCGCTCATGTTCGAGTCGCCGACGATCACGTGGAGTCGGCGGTACCGCTCCGCGTCGGCGTGAGGTTCGTCGCGCGTGTTGATGATCGGACGGCTCCGGGTGGTCGCAGACGAGACGCCCTCCCAGATGTGCTCCGCGCGCTGCGCGAGGCAGAACAGCGAGCCGCGTGGCGTCTGCAGGACTTTGCCCGCGCCGGCGAAGATCTGGCGCGTGACGAGGAACGGGATCAACACGTCGGCGAGCTTCTGGAACTCTCCGTACCGACTGACGAGGTAATTCTCGTGGCACCCGTAGGAGTTGCCAGCGGAGTCGGTGTTGTTCTTGAACAGGTAGATGTCTCCGGCGATCCCTTCTTCGTGGAGACGGTGCTCGGCCGCCGACAGAAGCCCTTCCAGGATGCGCTCGCCGGCTTTGTCGTGCGCGATCAGATCGGTGATGTCGTCGCATTCCGGCGTCGCGTATTCGGGATGCGAGCCGACGTCGAGGTACAGGCGCGCGCCGTTCTCCAGGAACACGTTCGACGAGCGGCCCCACGAGACCACCCGGCGGAAGAGATAGCGCGCAACTTCGTCGGGGCTCAGGCGGCGCTGGCCGCGGAAGGTGCACGTGACCCCGTATTCGTTCTCGATGCCGAAGATCCGGCGTTCCACACGGTCAGTGTACGGCCGGGAGCACCGGCCGGCCTGCCTTCCCGGTGATAGCGTTGCGCCGATGGGGCCTATCGCCTATCTCGGTTGGAAAGTCATCCCCCGCGTGAAGCTGGGACCCCTATCCGTGTCCCCACACGGGCTCGGGATCGCCGCAGGCTACGCGGCGGGTGGGTCGCTCCTCGCACGCAGGGCGGAGCGGCTCTACGGCATCGCCAAAGAGCACGTTTGGAACATGCTGATGTGGGCCGTTGCCGGCGTGGTTATCGGCGCGCGCCTCTTCTACGTCGTCGGCCACCTGAACCTGTACTTCGGCAATGGCCGCGATCCGGTCGACCTGTTCCGCATCTGGCAAGGTGGCATCGTCTTCTACGGCGGCGTGTTCGGCGGTATCGCGGCCGCATACCCTTACATGCGGAAGCACCATCTGAGCTTCTGGCACGTGATGGACGCCGCTGCGCCGGGGTTCCCGCTCGGTCTCATCTTCGGCCGCATCGGGGACCTCATCATCGGCGATCACCTCGGCGGTCCGACCCGCTTCTTCCTCGGGTGGATGTACAAGGGCGGCGAGCTTCCGGGCTGCGGCTCAACGGGGATCTGTCCCCACATCGGCGAGGTCGTCCACCAGACCGCGTTGTACGACTTCATCAACGTGATCATCCTGTTCCCCGTCGTGATGCTGCTCGCGCGCAAACGACGTCCCGACGGCTGGCTGATCATGTTCACGGCCACGTGGTATGGAGGCGCGCGCTTCCTGGAAGATTTCGCGCGTACCGGCACGGCGACGTACCTAGGGCTGCGCGGGACCCAGTGGGTCTCGATCGTCATCATCGTGGCAGGGACCTACTACCTTCGCCGCCTTGCCAAGCGCGGCACGATCTATCAGCCGCCGTCGCAGAGCGAAGAGCTCCAAGACGAACTCGCGCCCGCCGACATGGTTTCCGAGGGCGCGCCCATCGACACACCACGCTCCGACGAAGAAGACGGCGGCGGCTAGAACCCCGCGAACGCTGCGCGCGCCTTGTTGAGGTCGCTCGGCGACGGGCCCAGAAGCAGCAGAAGTCGAGCGCCATTCTGGACGACTTCGCCGGCGCCCGCGCTCGACTGCCAGCCCTGTCCGCTACCGGCGTCGAACGCTGAGCCGCCCGGATACCTGATCGAAAGCCAGCGATCGAACGCATCGGCCGCTTCGCGCGCTTGCGAGTCCGCGTCCCATGCGGTTTCCGTCGCGACGAGCACGCCGTCGCTCGATCGATAGCCGCCGTACTCGCCACCATCCCATCCCGCAGCCGCCGGCGCCGCGACCGACGACGAGAGACCTTGTCCGCCACCGCGCTCGAGCAGCTCGAGCACATCGAATTCGCCGACGCCGCCGTCTTGGATGAACGACCATCCCGAACCGAGCGCGCGCAAGACGTTCGGGAGTGTCACGGGCGTCGGGTTATCTCGGGTATCGAGGTACTTCGTGGGATGCATGATCTGCTCGGTCGACGTCGGAGGATCGCGATACGCCTGATCGACGAGATCGAACCCACCGCGCTCGTGCAGCGCCGTCACGAACGCAAGGCCTTGGTCGTAGGGGAACTGAAGCACGTCCTGCAGATACTGGGGCGCGGCGTCGAACTGGGTCGTCGGCAGGCTCTGTGCTTCGTCGATGAATTGCTTCTGCTGGTCCGATGTCAGGACCGTTTCTCGATACAGATCCATCGTGAAGGTTGCGTCACCCTCGGCGAGAGCGAGGAAGGCTGCTTGCGCGTCGTCGGCGTGCTCCTTCCCAAGCTTGTCGAGCAGCCCGAGGCCGAAGTGCTGGTCTGCGAGGGCGTGCGTGTACTCGTGGGCGAGCACGACTTGCACGAATGGGTCCGGATTGCGCGCGTCCTCGGCGCCGACCACCATCCGCTTGGTCTGATCGTCGTAGAAGCCCAAGACCTGTTCGCTGTTGAGCGTTCGGAGCTCGTCGTACAAGTCGTACTTCGCGGGAAGCAAGCCGTAGGTCGCGAGGACCGCAGCCGTTCCGGCCAGCGCGGCGCGCGAGTTGTCGTGCGCGAACATCTGGGACACGCGCGCCGCCAGCTCGGCCGGCGACAGCAACTCGGGCTTCACCGTGCGGAGGAAATCCAGGCCGCGAAGCATCGCGGTCGCAGCGGCGATACGACCGAGCGGATCGCCGGTCCCCGACCCGCTTATCCGCCCGCGCAACAGGTCGAGCTGTTCGTTCAGCTGCTCGATCTGTTGCTGAAGCGTCGCGGTCGCGCCTCGCTGGTTCCGTAGCTTTACGCCGAGCGCGACGTTGGCCACCAGGGCCGCGATCAGCGCGAGCGCTAGGAGGATCAGTACGGGCGAGCGGCCGGTCGGTCGGGGGCCCGAGGGGGGCTTCTGCGGCCCTTCGGGGTCCTGCAGGGACACCTAGGAGCCGCCCTGCAGGAGCTCCTCGACCTGGGCGTCCGAGAGGCGCCGGAAGGCCCGCCGGGGGCGCGACCGGTCGAGCAGAGCCACCTCCAGGCCTTGCGCGCGCAAGGGCCTCTCCGGGTCGGCTGCGGCCAGAGCCTGCCCTCCCAAACGGAGCGCTGCGCCGAGGTCCAAGCCCGGCTGATATCCGTTTTGCAGGGACTGCATCAGCGCGTCTGCATGGCCTCCCATCGCGACGACGCCTTGCTCGTCTTGCAGGCTTCCGTCGTACAGGACGCGGTACATCTCGTCCGACTCGGGGGTTTCACCGACCTGTGCGACCAAGATCTCGATCTCGAACGGCTTCATCTCTTGCGTGAAGATCGTTCCGAGCGCTTGCGCGTACGCGTTCGCGACCGATTTCGCCGTCACATCTTCGCGGCTGTACGAATACCCGCGAAGGTCGGCGAGGCGAACGCCGGCGATGCGGAAGTTCTCGAACTCGTTGTATTTCCCCACCGCGGCGAACGCGATCCGGTCGTAGATCTCGCTGATCTTGTGGAGCGTCTCGCTCGGGTTCTCGGCGACGATCAGGATGCCCGGCTGGCACTCGACCGACACGATCGACTTGCCGCGCGCGATGCCCTTGCGCGCGTAGTCCGCCCGGTCCTTCATCATCTGCTCGGGCGAGACGTAGTACGGCATCGGCGCCATCAGCCGCGCTCCCGATCCGAAAGGATGGTTTCTACGATGGGCCGAAGCTCGGCGTCGGGCACGACCGTGTAACCCTCGTTCGTCACGACGGCCACGATGGGGAAGATGCCGCGCTCGAGATCCGGACCGCCGGTGGCGGCGTCCTCATCGCTTGCGTCGACGAGCGCCTCGACGGCCGCGCGCACCGCCTGATCGCGGTTGAGATCCTTCTTATAAGTCTTCTTGAGGGATGCTCGAGCATGAACGCCGCCCGAGCCCGTGGCGTGGAAGTCGATGTCTTCGTACCGTCCCCCGACGGCGTCGTACCGGAAGATGCGTCCTTCCGAGCGGCGTGTGTCGTACCCGCCGAACAGCGGCACGACGACGAGGCCCTGCATCGCGAGCGGGAAGTTCTGCTTGATCATCTGTGCGAGGCGGTTCGCCTTCCCTTCGAGCGAGAGCGGGTCGCCTTCAAGCTTCTCGTAATGCTCGAGCTCGACTTGGAGCAGCCGGACGATGTCAACGGCGGGCCCCGCCGCGCCGGCGATCGCGACGGCGGAGAATTCGTCGGCGGGGAACACCTTCTCCATGCGCCGGTCGGCGATCGAGAAGCCTTCGGTCGCGCGCCGGTCACCTGCCATGACGATGCCGTCGGCGAAGCGCAGCGCGAGGATGGTCGTGCCGTGCGGGATGGCGATCGGCGTACTTCCTTC
Organism: Actinomycetota bacterium; assembly: GCA_035307625.1. GTDB lineage: Bacteria > Actinomycetota > AC-67 > AC-67 > AC-67 > AC-67. Next base: position 8,256 of record DATGHY010000271.1, on the reverse strand, counting down.
AGCAGCGGGAAGCATGCCGGGATCGACGCGCCGGATGAGGTCGGCGAACGATGGATTGGGGTCTGAAGAGAACGCTGCGCGCGCCCAGTCAGGCGGCGTGTCGAAGGGGCTACTCATCCCGCCAGCAAGTCGGCGAGGAACGACCACATGTAGTGATCACTGGCCCCCTTTTTGTACGTACGACCTCACGAACTCTTCCGCGTTCTGCTCGAGCACCTCGTCGATCTCGTCGAGCAGGTCATCGATCTCGTCCTTGATCTCTTCGGCCTTCTCGGTGACCTCCGCAGTCTCTTTCGACTCCGGGGCCGATTCGTCCGAATGCTTATGGGTCTTCTTCTGCTGTTGCTCTCCGCCCTTGGCCATTGAAACCCCCTTCCGCCACGAGCCTCATCATGATACTGGCAGCCGGAATCCCAAGTGGGACGATCCTCCGCGCATTACGCTCGAGATCAGCGACATGGCTGAGCAGCCGCTTTACGACCGCATCGGCGCCGGGTACGCGGCACAGCGCCGCGCGGATCCACGGTGGGCCTCACGCATCAGGGAAACGATCGCCGATGCTACGAGCGTCCTCAATGTCGGCGCAGGGACCGGTTCGTACGAGCCGGCCGACCTCCCGGTCGTCGCTCTCGACCCCTCCCTAACCATGCTGCGTCAGCGCGCGGCCGATGCCGCTCCTGCACTCGCGGCTGCTGCCGAAGCCATCCCCTTCCGCGACGCCGCCTTCGATTGCACGATGGCCATCCTCACCATCCATCACTGGACCGATTGGCGACGGGGCCTTGCCTAAATGAAGCGAGTGACGCGGCGGCGCATCGTGCTCGTGACCGCTGCCGCGGTGTTCCGGCAGGACCCACCGTTCTGGATCAGGGACTACTTCCCGGGCATCGAAGCGTGGGATCAGCTGCACATGCAACCCCTCGACGACGTCCTGGGAGAGCTATGGCCCGCGCGCGTAGAAACGCTCCGCGTGCCACAGGATTGCACCGACGGCTGCTGCGGCGCCTACTGGCGACGTCCCAGCGCATACCTCGATCCCGCGGTGCGGATCGGCATCTCTGGTTTCAGTCAGATCTCGACAGAGGAGGCCGAAAGCGGTCTCGCGCGGCTGCGAGCAGACATCGATAGTGGCCGGTGGAAGGAGCGTTACGGCAGGTTGCTCGACAAAGACGAGTTCGATGTTGGCCTTCGGATGGTGATCGCTGAGCGTTAGGTCTTGATCTTGTCGATCAGGTCGGCCGCCGTCCGGCACGAATCGAGGAGCGCCTTCGTCGCCGATTCGGTCCCGCGCAGCGGTTCGTGCATCGGCACGCGTTGCAGCGTCTCGGCGCCCAGATCGAAGATCACCGAGTCCCACGACGCGGCAGCGACCTGCTGCGAGAACTGTGCGAGGCAGCGGCCCCGGAAGTACGCGCGCGTGTCGGTCGGCGGCGCTTCGATCGCGCGCTGTACCTCGGCCTCGGTCGAGATCCGCTCGAGCTTGCCGTTCCGAAACAGAACGTTCGCGATCCCCTTGTCCATCCGGACGTCGTGGTACTGAAGGTCGAGCAGCGCGAGCTTCGGGTCGTTCCACTCGAGGCCGTGCTTGTCGCGATAGCTCGACAACGTCGATAGCTTCGCCACCCAGTCGAGCTGACGCTCGAGCTTGATCGGGTCCTCTTCAAGCGCGGCTAACGTCTCTTCCCAGCGCATCATCACATCGGCAGCCCACGCCGGGACGTCGTGGCGCGCGATGTATTTCGACGCCATCTCGTGATAGCCCCACTGGATGTCGACGGCGCGCACCGCGCGCCCGTCCTTCAGCCGCACGGTCCGCCTGCACGACAGGTCGTGTGATATCGACCGCAGCGCCTGCACCGGGTTCTCGAGCGCGAACGGCTCCGTCACGGCTTCGTCCTCGATCATCATGAGCACGATCGCGGTGATCCCGGTCTTGAGGTACGTCGCGACCTCGCTCATGTTCGCGTCGCCGATGATGACGTGCAGCCGTCGATACTTCTCTGGGTCGGCGTGCGGTTCGTCCCGTGTGTTCACGATCGGCCGCTTCAGCGTCGTTTCCAACCCGACCTCAACCTCGAAGAAGTCAGCGCGCTGTGAGATCTGGAACGGGATGTCGTCGGTCCCGCCGAGGAGCCCTGCCCCGGTGTAGATCTGACGCGACACGAAGTGCGGCGTGATGTCCCGCACGATCCGCGGGAACGGCACCGCGCGGTCGACGAGGTAGTTCTCGTGTGTCCCGTAGGACACGCCCTTGTTGTCGGTGTTGTTCTTGTAGACGAGCACCCGCTGGCCCGGCGGCATCGCTTGCGTGGCGCGCGCGATGGACAGCTCGAGGATCCGCTCCCCCGCCTTGTCGTGGATCACGAGATCGCGCGGGTTGGTGCATTCCGGCGTGGAGTACTCCGGGTGCGCGTGGTCGACGTAGTAGCGCGCGCCGTTCGTGAGGATGACGTTGGCGAGGCCCAGCTCTTCGTCCGATGGGGCCTCCGCCGGAACAACCGTCTCGAACCCGCGCGCATCCCGAAGCGGGGTCTCCTCCTCGTAGTCCCATCGAACCCTGCGCAGCGCAGAGGCGACGTATGAGTTGATGAGGACGGACGAGGTGAGAACTGGATTGAACTCCGGCACCCCGTTAACGGTGATGCCATATTCGGTCTCGATCCCCATAACCTTGGGAATCGCCATCAGTCTGCTCCCCCACTCCGACTACGCCGCACCGGTCAATCCTATCCCCGGCCCGAATGAACCGACGTGGAACTTTCCAGCGGGCATCGCCGAGACGGGATCCGGCTAGAGGTACTGCCCCGTCGTGACGTTCTCGATCGCGCGCGAGCTTCCGTCTTCGTCGTGTGAGATCAGCGTGCGGACGTACACGATCCGCTCGCCCTTCTTGCCGGAGATGCGCGCCCAGTCGTCGGGGTTGGTCGTGTTCGGGAGGTCCTCGTTCTCCTTGAACTCGTCGCGGATCGCGAGGAACAGGTCCTCCTGCCGGAGCCCCTTCTGACCGGATTCGAGGAAGCGCTTGATCGCCTCTTTCTTGGCTCGAGCGACGACGTTCTCGATCATGGCGCCGGAGTTGAAGTCCTTGAAGTACAGGACTTCCTTGTCGCCGTTTGCGTAGGTGACTTCCAAGAAGCGGTTCGACTCGTCTTCGGCGTACATCTTCTCGACCGTCACGTCGATCAAGCTCTGAACGAAGGCGTCGATGCCGCCGGCCTGCTCGACTTCTTTGGCATCGAACGGCAGGTCGCTCTTCAGGTAGATGGCGAAGATCTCGCGCGCGCCGTCCACGTCCGGCCGCTCGATCTTGATCTTCACGTCAAGACGGCCCGGACGGAGGATCGCGGGGTCGATCATGTCCTCGCGGTTCGACGCGCCGATCACGATCACGTTGGACAGCGTCTCAACGCCGTCGATCTCGGCAAGCAGCTGAGGCACGATCGTGTTCTCGACGTCGGAAGACACGCCCGAGCCACGGGTACGGAACAGCGAGTCCATCTCGTCGAAGAAGACGATGACCGGGAAGCCCTCGTCGGACTTCTCCTTCGCGCGCTGGAAGATCTGGCGGATCTGTCGCTCGGTCTCGCCGACGTACTTGTTCAGCAGCTCGGGGCCCTTGATGTTCAAGAAGTAGGCCTTCGCGTTCTCGTTCTTCAGCTTCTCGCCGATCCGCTTCGCGAGCGAGTTCGCGACCGCTTTCGCGATCAGCGTCTTCCCGCAGCCCGGCGGCCCGTACAGCAGGACACCCTTCGGCGGCTTCAGTTGGTGCTCGATGAACAGGTCGGTGTGCAGGAACGGCAGCTCGACGGCGTCCTTTATCGCCTCGATCTGCGAGCCCAGACCGCCGATGTCCATATACGAGATGTCCGGCACCTCTTCCAGGACGAGCTCTTCCACCTCGGGCTTCGGAAGCCGCTCGAACACGTACCCGGAACGGGCGTCGAGCATCAGGTGGTCGCCGGCGCGCAAGCTCATCGCCTGCAGCGGGTCGGCGAGGTGGACCACACGCTCTTCGTCGGCGTGACCGACCACGATCGCGCGCTGCGTGTCCAGGATCTCCTTCAGCGTGACGACTTCGCCCTGCTGCTCGAACTGGCGCACGGCGATCACGTTCATCGCTTCGTTCAGCATGACTTCCTGGCCGCGTACGAGGCTCTTCGGGTCGATCTCATTGGCGACGTTGACGCGGAGCTTCCGTCCGCCGGTCATGATGTCGATCGATCCGTCCTCGTTCGTCGCCATGAAGACGCCGAAACCCGACGGCGGCTGGCTCAGCTTCTCGACTTCTTCTTTGAGCGCAACGATCTGCTCGCGCACTTCTTTCAGCGCGCCGGCGAGGCGCTCGTTCTGACCAAGGGCTTGCGTGAGGCGCGCGCGGGTGTCGGACAGCTTCTCTTCGAGCAGCTTCACCTGGCCGCCCGGATCGGCGAGGCGGCGTCGCAAGAGCGCGGTTTCCTCTTCGAGATGACGGATCTGTAGCCGGAGCGCGCCGACCTCTTTTTGGGCGTCGGGCGACTCCGCTTCGAACCCTGCGTTACCCGTTTCCCTGGGCACGCGGCTCACCCCTCCTGGGTTGGGAACGTCGATGAATGCAACGCCCCCAGTGGTACACCGATTCCGATTATACGAACGCGTTTCGCTGCTGCACGGCGCGAAGGAGGCTCCATGCTGACGTGCTTCCCCATCGCGCCGTTCTCCATTCCCATTAGACCTCTTTGAGAAATTATCGGCTCGCAAAGGGGGGTGTTGGAGTTTTCTCGGCCCCGCTCTTCTGAGGGCCGCCAGCAGGGCTTTCAGACCGTCCCGAGGAACCGCCCCGTCGTTATGAACCCGGTATGGGCCACCATCCGATGGTCGGGACGCACGCTTTGACCTTCCACGTGCCAGGGCCGCACGAGGGTTTCGGTCGTCGCCAGATCGATGAATCCTGCCGCGCGCAATGCCTCAGTGGTCTGCGAGATCTGCGGCACGGTCGGCACGTACGAGCAGAACACGCCGCCCGGCTTCAAGATCTCGAGCGCGCGCGGGATCACGCGCCACGGCTCGGGCAAGTCCAGGATGATGCGGTCGACACTCTCCATCGGTCCCGGCTCCGTGACATCGCCGTGGCGCATGTCGAGCGCGTCGGGGATCTTCCCGAGGAACGACTCGATGTTCGCGCGCGCGCGCTCGGCGAAGTCCTGCCTGGCTTCGTACGTGATGATGTGCCCGTGATCGCCGACGGCCCGCAGCAGGCCGAGCGTCAACGCGCCGGAGCCCGTTCCCGCTTCAAGCACCGTCGCCCCGGGGAAAACGTCGGCGCTCATCACGATCGCGGCGATGTCCTTCGGATAGATCACTTGCGCGCCGCGCGGCATCTTCAGCACGAAGTCGGTGAGACTCGGCCGCACGACGACGAACGGAACGCCGGTCGAGCTGAACACGCGCGCGCCCTCGGGCGAGCCGATCACGGTGTCGTGCTCGACGAACCCGTCGTGCGTGTGGAACTGCAGGCCTGCTTTGAGCGTGACGAGATAGCGCCGGGCCTTCCGGTCGATGAAGAGCGCGCGCTCCCCCGCGTCGAACGCGCTCACTGCTCGTCCTCGTGCCTCGGCTGGACGCCGGGCACCATGAGCGACGAGTCGCCGTCGCGCTGCTGGTTGGGGCTCTCCCCACCCTCGATGCGCCCGGCCGCGCCCGCCGCGTTGAAGATGAACAGACCGATGAGGATGATCCACAGCGCGCCCAATGAGCCGCCCGAGTCATTGTGGGTCAGCGGTGGGATGAGCAGGAGCGCGCCGCCGCCGCCCATCGCGAGGACCGCGAATGCACGCCCGACGCGCACGGCCCATCGTGTTCCGCGCGCGCGCCCCCCGACCACCCACAAGCCGCTCCGCAATAGCCGCCCACCGTCCATCGGGAACGCCGGGATCAGATTGAAGATCGCGAGAACCATGTTGACCTTCCCGATCTCCCACCAGATGCCTACCGGGTGTGAGAGCGACGGGTGAAGGAGGATCGCGACACCGCTCAAGAGAGTGGCGATGACGACGCTCGAAAGGGGGCCCGCGACGGCGATCGCGAACTCGGCACTCGGTGTCGGGGCTTCACGTTCGATCTGTGAGACGCCGCCGAACGCGAACAACGTGATGCGATGTACGGGAAGCTTGTACACGCGCGCGACGAGCGAGTGCGACAGCTCATGGAGCACGATGCACGCGGCGATGGCGAGGCCGAACGCGATCGCAAGCGCGACCTTGATTGCGCCGCGCTCGGGCAGCGCACCGAGCGAACCGTTGTAACCGGCGACGCTGAGGATGATGAGCGAAATGATCCACGACGGGTGGATCTGAAGCTCGATGCCGAAGGGACGTGCGAGCGTCCTCCCGGCGAACGGACGCGGCGCGCGCTGGGGTCGGGAGCTCATCGCGGGGTCATCGTACCCGCTAGGATGATGGCCCACATGACCGATATCTCGCCTGTTGCCGTCTCGACAGAACACCGGACCGAGCCGATCGCGCTGAAGGAATGGGCGCTGGTGTGCGACATGCTGCTCGACGGACGGATGACCGTCTTGTTCCGCAAGGGCGGTATCAACGAGAAGGGCTTCTGGGTCGAGGCCGACGAGTTCTTGCTGTTCCCCACCTACTTCCATCAGAACCGAGACAAGGTGCGTCCGGAGTTCCGCGCGGAGTTCGACGCGGCGCTGTCTTCGGCGCCGCCGGATGGAACGCTGCGCGTTCCGGCGCTCGCGCGCGTCGTCGAAGCGATCCCGGTTGCGCGGAACGAAGGCGTGTATGAGCTCGAGGACCTCCATCCGTACACGCGAGAGCAGATCGATCTGCGGCTGGAATTCCGGCCGAAGAAGCCGCTCGTTCTCCTCGCGGTGGAAGTCGTTCGGTTGCGCGCGCCCGTCGATGTGCCGGTGCTTGAGCGCTACGCGGGCTGCTCATCATGGGTGCCGCTCGAGATCGGGGGGTACGAGATCGATTCTCCGGTGCTTTCGCGTGGGGACATCGAGCAGACGGCCGACCGCGTGCGCGCGGTCGTGTCCTGAGCTAGCTCGCGATCAGACCCAGGATCGCGTCGCGCGCCAGCTCCGCGGCAACGATCGGCGACAATCCCGACGTATCGATCGCCGGCGACACTTCAACGAAGTCGATCCCCACGATGCGCGCGCCTGCCAGTCCAAGGAGCGCGTCGCGTAGCTCCTTGTAGGTCGGTCCGCCCGGCTCGGGGTTGCCGGTCCCCGGAAGGATGCTCGGATCGAGGACGTCCATGTCCACACTGACGAAGACCGGCGCGCCGTTCATCGCCGCGCGCACCGCGTCGGGAACGATCAGATCTTCCGTCCAGGCGGTCAGCATCTTGTCCGCGTCCGCGTACTCCTCACGGGAGCCTGAGCGGACGCCGAGCACACACGTCGGTCCGGCCATCGCCATGTGCCGGGTCCCGCACGCATGCGAAAGGTCGCTGCCGTCGTAGGACGGTCGCATGTCCATGTGCGCGTCGAAGACGATGTGAACGAGATCCTGGTGCACCGCGCGCAATCCGCGCGACGTCCCGATCGACACGGAGTGATCTCCCCCGAGCGTCAGCACCACCGCGCCGGTAGCGGCGAGAGCAGACGTTGCAGCCGAGATGCGGTTCATCGCAGCGTCGGCCGAGACCTCAGAGAGTGAGATGTCGCCCGCGTCGGCCAGATCGACGTCGATAAGGTCGCGCGCGAATCGGTGTGAGTAGCTCTCGATCGAGTCTGAGGCGACCCGCACGTCGTAGGGCGCTTGGCGCGCGCCGGCGCGGTACGAAACGCCGCCGTCGTACGGCGCGCCTTGGATCACGACGGTCGCAGGCCCTTCGGACAAGGGGCGCGACTCGAGGAACCTAACCGCGGTCATGCTCGGCCGGGGAAAGGCCCCACGTGTGGGGCGGACCGTCGGGTGCGATGACGTCGTACACGATCTGCGGCACGTCGAACGCGCCGCGCTGGAGCTCGGGGCGCCAGTATCGGGTTTGAAGCTTGCGTTCGTCTGCGCGCGCGGCCGCAACGACCGGGTCCAGCGAGAGCCGTTCGCCCGCGAGCGTGAAGCTCCACATGCCGCCAGGGTAGGTCGGGACGAACCCGACGTACACCCGCGCGTCTGGGAACACCGCGGATGCGTGCTTGTACGTCCGGTGCAGCTCATCCTGCTGGAACCCCGGCGAGCCCGACTGCGCGCAAAGGACGCCTCCGTCGGTGAGGCGACCCCGGGCTGCTCGATAGAAATCGACCGTGAA
>DATGHY010000270.1:0-2814 GCA_035307625.1 Actinomycetota bacterium | reverse complement strand
AGTTCGGTCTTCCCGACGACCGCGTCCTGCCTCCCGGATCACCGGCGCGCGCCATCCAGGATGAGATCAGGCACAACTTCTCGTCGGAGGAGGCGTCCGCGCTCTCGGTCGTCGCCGAGCAAGCGGGGCCGCCGAGCCGGGCGCGCAACGCGCGGATCGACGCATACGCGCGCACCCTGTCACGGATGAGCAGCGTCTCCCGCGTCGACGCCTTGACCGGCAGCTACATCGCGGGCAACCGGGTGCTCGGACCCTCGCCGATCTCGGCGCGCTTCCTCGGCCGCTCGGCGACGTGGTTCTCGGTCGTCCCGTCGGTCGAGCCCTACTCGCCGCAAGGGGAGACGCTCGTGCACAACATCCGCGACACGCGCGCGCCCTTCACGATCCTTGTGTCTGGTCCATCGGCGACCCTCGTGGACTCGAAGGCCGGCATCTCTAACCGCCTGCCGATCGCCGGGATCATCATCGCCCTTGTCACCATCGTCGTTCTGTTCTTGATGACTGGGAGTGTGCTGATCCCGCTGAAGGCGCTGGTGTTGAACATCTTGAGCCTTTCGGCGACCTTCGGCGCGATGGTGTGGGTGTTCCAAGAAGGGCATTTCTCCAAAGCGCTCGGCTTCACGGCGACGGGAACGCTCGACAGCAGCAATCCGATCTTGATGTTCTGCATCGCGTTCGGGCTGTCGATGGACTACGAAGTGTTCTTGCTGTCGCGCATCAAAGAAGAGCACGACAAGACCGGAGACAACATGGGCTCCGTCGCGATCGGTTTGGAGCGCACGGGCCGCATCGTCACCGCTGCAGCGGCGCTGCTCGCGATCGTTTTCCTCGCGTTCGTCACATCGGGGATCACGTTCATCAAGATGTTCGGGCTCGGGATGGCCCTCGCCGTCGTCATGGACGCGACGTTGATCCGCGGCGCGCTCGTCCCGGCCTTCATGCGTCTGGCAGGCAACGCCAATTGGTGGGCGCCGGGTCCGCTTCGCCGGTTCCACGAGCGTTATGGTCTGCGCGAAGCCGAAGACGACGGCTTCGCGCCTGAGCCGGTGCTTGAGCACACGGCATGAAGGAGGAGCGCTGAAGACCGCGAAGGCCATGAAGGTGGCGCCGCGCAGGCGCGCGCGCCGAGGTGAAGGTGAGCGGCTGCGCGCGCAGATCATCGAGGCCGCCGAGAAGCTGCTCATAGAAACCGGCGACGAGGAAGCGGTGTCGATCCGTGCCGTGGCCGACGCGGTGGGCGTAACACCGCCCTCGATCTACCTTCACTTCCGCGATAAGGACGAGCTGATCTTCTCGATCTGCGAGCGACACTTCACGCGGTTGGACGCCTTCATCGAGAAGGCAGGTGCGAAATCGCCCGATCCGGTTGAGTCGCTGATCCTCCGGGGGAAGGCCTACGTCCGCTTCGGCATCGAGAACCCCGAGCAATATCGGATCCTGTTCATGTCGAAGGGCGCGCGCAGCGAGGAGAACATGCAGCCCGAGGATCTCCGGCAGAGCGCATCGTTCGACCACCTCGTGCAAGCGGTGCAGCGTGGCCTCGACGCCGGTGCATTCGACGGCGACCCACTGTTGATCTCGATGGGGCTCTGGGCGGTCGTGCACGGGATCACGTCGATCTTGATCTCGCACCCTCACTTCCCGTGGCCGGACAACGAGAAGCTCATCGATCACGTGCTGCGCTTGCAGTGCGCCGGCCTCACCGCGAGCGCCTAAGCAACCCCCAGACCGCGGGGCCGTTCGGAACCGTTGCCTCGGCGATCTGCTCGAAGCCGAAGCGCGCATAGAAACCGACGTTGTCCTTCGCACCGGTCTCAAGGAAGACCGGCAAAGCTTCGCCGTCTGCACGCGCAAGCATCGGTTCGAGCAGCTCTCGCCCGACGCCCGTGCGTTGCTTGTCCGGCCGCGTGCCGAGAAGGCCGAGGTACCAGTGCGGCTCTGGAGGCGTCATCGCGTCGAGCACCGTCTTGAATGACTCGTAGCGCGCGAGCTCGTCCGGGTCGCAGGCTGGCACGACGTGCTGCTCCCAATCCGCTTCGACCGCTTCGGAACCAAGTCGGTTGCCGCCCGGTGGGCTCCACAATGCGGCGCCGCCGTCGGTCACGAAGATCTCGCCCCCTTCGAGCCGCACGTCGAAATAGTGGCCGAAGAACGCAGTTGCGCGCGCCGCGTATGTCTCGTCATCCTGGAACTGGAACCGGATGATCGGGTCGCGCGCGAACGCGAGCGTCAACGTCTCGATGACTTCTTCACGGTCGCCTGCGCTTGCTTTGCGGATCACCACCTGAGTCTGCCACGAACGACTAGGCTCCGGACGCGGATGAGCGAGGAGGCGTGTTGATCGATCTCGAGAAGCAGGGCGACATCGCGGTGATGCGGCTCAATGCGCCGCCGGTGAATGCGCTCGATCGGGACGTCCTGCTTGCCATCACGGCAACGTTGCACGAGATCGAGGCGTCGGACGCGCGCGCGGTCGTCCTCACCGGCACCGGCAACACGTTCTCCGCCGGTGCCGATCTCTTCCGCGTCTTGAACGAAGGCGACGACTATCTGCGCACGTCGCTCGCGGCCCTGACCGAAGCGTTCGGGACGTTGTTCCGGTTCCCCCGGCCGGTCGTCGCCGCCGTCAACGGACACGCGATCGCCGGCGGCGCCGTGCTCGTGTGCGCGAGCGATCATCGGATCGCCGCGGCGGGGGACCACAAGATCGGTTTCGCCGAGCTGCGGGTCGGCGTGCCGTTCCCGGCGTGGGCGCTTGAGATCGCGCGCTGGGGAACGCGTCCGGCGAATCTTCAAGAGGTGATCTACTTCGGC
>DATGHY010000269.1:0-4121 GCA_035307625.1 Actinomycetota bacterium | reverse complement strand
ACCCGGGTCATGAACATCATGGGACCGGGCCGGCTGATCGCGGCAATGCAGACATAGGAGGCGAGACCGAGAGACCGTCTTCGTGATCCCCTGAGCCTGGCGCGGTGAGACCTCGTGATCACCGTCCTCCGACACTCACGCCCCTGAGTTCGGCGGAGCGTTTTTACACGACCAAGACCCAACTCAGACATCCGGCAGGCGGCTGAGTGCGAAGGGTTAGCTGCTGTGACGTTTGGCACACCTGACCCATACTCGGCGTGTATAGTGTACCCGATCAGAACGGCAGCCACGTTCCCGACCGAGCAGCGACGGGGGATGCATGAGACGGCGCGACTTCCTTGCGGTGCTCGGCGGCGCATCGGCCGCGTGGCCGATCTCCAGTCTCGCGCAGACGAAGACCGTGCCGAGGGTTGGATATGTCTGGATCGGCGCCCGAGGCACAGATGTAAGCAACGCTGGACTTCGTCAGGGATTTTCCGACAGGGGATACGTCGTCGGACGCGATCTGGTGCTCGAGGAGCGATATGCCGACGGAGACGCGGCGCGGCTGCCGTCGCTCATTGCAGGACTTCTCTCGCTCAATATTGACGTACTTGTAACTCCAGGCTCGTTGATCACACGCGAAGCGCAACGCGCAACATCGACCGTCCCGATCGTCTGCGTCACCGGCGACCCTGTCGGCGTCGGCTTCGCGGCTAGTCTTTCCCAACCGGGCGGCAACATCACTGGTCTGTCGCTGCTCTCGGGCGATTACAGCGCAAAATGGCTGGAACTGCTGAAGGAGGTGAAACCAACGATGCACCGCGTTGCGGTGCTCTGGAACCCGGATAATCCTGGAAGCATCCGCCAAATCGAGCATATGCATGAAGTGGCGGGCGCGCTCGGTCTCACGTTGATGGAGCTGTCGGTGCGTCAGGCGGATATCGAGACGAGCCTTGCCGTAGTTGGGACAGCTGACTTCGACGGTCTTGTCGTTACCGACGATCCGGTGCTGGAACCGCTCGTCCCGCGGCTCGTCGCACTCTCGGCAAACCTGCGCGTGCCCGCACTCTACGCATTCAGCACGTCGGTTCGACAAGGTGGGCTGATGTCGTATTCAGCTAATTTCTTCGAGCTGTGGCGACGTGCCGCTTCTTATGTCGATCTCATCCTCAAGGGAGCGCGCCCGGCGGACCTCCCCATTGAGCAGGCGACCGAGGTCTCGTTGAACATCAACCTAAAGACAGCCGCAACGCTCGGCCTTAGCATCCCGCCAACGCTCCTCGCCCGCGCCGACGAAGTGATCGAATGAAGCAGCCACTTCTGCTCATGGCAGATAGTGTTGCAGAAGTCGGCGGCGATCGGCCTTTGATTTGCTCTGTTGAGAGTGCTTCGGTGATCTGAGCGGGCGTTTACGCCTGCATGGCAGGCATCGGAGTTATCAGCTTTGCCATCCGCCTGAGGTTCTGGGCGATTGCTGCGAGCGTAAACTCGTCCTGTGCGCCGCAGGGACCTCGTAATCGAAGGCGACCGAGCCTGAGGATGCGCTTCAGGTGGGCAAACCTCATCTCGATGCGCTTACGCTCCCGGCGCGATTGCTCGAAGGCTTCGGTGCCGAGCAACGACCGTGCGACGTCTCGGGCGCGCTCATAGATGCTGCGGGGGACCCGGCGAAGCGGAGTTTTGGGACAGCACTTGGCTTTGAGAGAGCACTGGGCGCAATCCCTCGTGCTCGCGATATAGAGAAGCGTGGTCCCGTCGTTTACGGCGGTCCCGCTCGTCGACAAGGTCTTCCCCGCCGGACAGGTATAAGTATCGGTGGCCTCGTCGTAGCGAAAGTCCTCCCGCGAGAAGGTGCCATCCTCGCGCTTGGATCGATCGAAGACAGGGATGTGCGGCGCGATCTGCTTCTCCTCGACCAGCCAGTTGAGCATCGGCGCCGTGCCATAAGCTGTGTCGCCGGCGAGCCGCTGTGGCTTGAGGCCGAACCGCTTCTCAGTCCGCTCTATCATCGTCCGTGCGGCTCCCACCTCGGCCTGGCGGATAGCACGTGACGCCTCGACATCGACGATCACGCCTTCCTGGACATCGATGAGATAGTTATCGGCATAAGCAAAAAACGCAGGCCCTTTGAGGGCGCCGGTCCACTGCGCCGCCGGGTCGGATGGCGAGACAAACTTCGGCTGGACCTCGCTCGCCGCCCCATAGGCGGCATCGTTCAGCGTCGCGAGATATTCCTTCACCGCTCGGCTGGCAGCTCGAGGATCGATCTGCTTCTTCCACTCGACGCCGGGGATGGACCGTTGCCGGTTGGCATCGGCTTCGATCAGGCTCGCGTCGACGGCGAAGCCCTCACCGCCAACCAGACCAGCCTCGATGCAGCTTTCCACGACCCGCTCGAACATCTGCCGGAAGATGTCGCTCTGGCGAAAGCGCTCGTTGCGGGCTCGGGAGAACGCCGAGTGATCCGGAATGGCGTCTTCCAGGCCCAAATCGCAGAACCAGCGATAGGCCAAGTTCACCTGGACCTCTCGGCAGATCTGCCGCTCCGACCGGATGGCGAACACATAGCCGATGATCAACATCCGGATCATCAGCTCCGGATCGATCGAAGGCCGACCGATCTCGGAGTAGTAAGGCGCGAGCTCCGCGTAGACCCACGAAAGGTCCAAAAGCGCCTTAATCTTCCGCACCAGATGATCGTCGGGAACCGCCTCTTCGAGGCGGAATTCATAGAAAAGCTGTCCCTGACTCTGGTTGCGTCGCCCCATCATGGTCCGCTCCCGTTGCCAATCGCGCGCGGGAAACGGAATCACGCTCGCAGTCGAGCTTCAACGCCTTTCTGCAACACTATCGGCACGACGCGGATGCAGCGACCACCATGCATGATGGCTGCTTAGCTGCGCTCACCGGACTTCGCACATGAGCTGGGCTACTTCGGAGTTGTGCCGAAGCTGATCCATGGATTCATGCGCCGCAACAAACACTGCGCCGTCACTCGATCACCTCGTCGACTTGGGCGACGAGGTTGGGCGTGATCCTGGGCGAGCTGCGATGTTCACGGCGCCATCCTCCCGGGCGACGAGCTAGCCGCGGCAGTCTAAGGTCGCCAGTTAGCCGAGTATTTTTGGGGCGGCCGAGTCGCCGTGCTCATATTAGAATCCAGCCGCAGACGTAGGCTCATCATGAATGGTCCGATGCTAAAAGGGACGGGTTGCCTACCGGCGGGCTGGTGATGGAGGAGAACGGTCGGAATCGCGCCGAGCGCTCATCGGGGCAGAGTCACCCTCGGCTCGGCCAAGGCCGGTTATTGTTACTCGCGCTGACGGTCTGGGCGCTGGCGATGATCCTGCCCTCGTTCTATCGGGTCGTCGAACCGCTTGCCGCGTTCGGGCTTTCGGTGGACAACGACGGCGTCGTACTCGACGTGATTGCGCCGTTCCAAACCGCGTCGCAATCGCCTGCCGCGACCGCCGGATTTGCGCCGGGCGACCGGATCGATCTGCATCGCATGCACTGCTATGCCCCTCGCAGCCGAGCCTGTGCGGACCTGGTTACCGTGCTCGGCGGATTGGGCGGCTTGCAGTACACATGGCCGAACCGCGAGATCGAGCTCGCGATGCTGTCGGCGCGTGGCGAACCGCCCCGAACCGTTCACCTGCGTGCCGAGCTCGCCCCTTTGGGCTGGCCGGTGCGTCTCGTTCTGCTGGCCAACACGCTTGCGGGAATCCTCTTTGTCACCACGGCCGTCTGGTTGGTGTGGACGCGTCCAGGCCGCATCACCTGGGGATTCTTCCTTTACGCTATTTGGTTCAATCCAGGGCAGACCTACGCCTATTACGCATTGCTGCAATCCTGGCCTGTCGCCCTGCTCGCTCAAGAATTCGCGGAGGCGCCGGCACAGGGAGCCGCCTATGCCGGGTTGCTCGCCTTCGCTCTGCGCTTTCCGAGCGAAGCGACCGATCGGCCCTGGCACCGTGCCGAGCGAGTGCTGCCGTGGATCGGCTCGATCCTTGCGCTGCTGATTGTGCTCAGCAGCGCCAACAAGTTCGGGTTTCCCACCGAGAGGATCACCGAAACAACCTACCTCGGTGGCTATGTCGTCATCGCCCTGGTGCTGGTCGTGCTGATCCGACGCCGGC
>DATGHY010000268.1:0-9788 GCA_035307625.1 Actinomycetota bacterium | reverse complement strand
GCTGCCGATCGGTGGCGTGAAGCAGAAGGTGCTCGCGGCTCACCGCGCGGGGTTGCGCGAAGTGATCCTGCCGAAGCGCAACGAGCCCGATATCGATGACGTGCCGGAGTCGGTGCGGAACGACATGACGTTCCACCCGGTGTCCGACGTTGAGGAAGTGCTGCAGATCGCGCTCGAGCAGCCGGCAACCGCGGCCGCATAACAACGCAAGGCCCGAGAGCGCCCGGCCGTCCGGCCGGGCGCTCCGTCGTGTGAGCAAGGTCATGTCGGGTTTGTGACGACCATCACCAGAGCCGCGGGGACGAGGGACATAGCGTTCGTAGCAGGCTAACGAGCGCTGCGAGCAGCGGTAGGGGGAGTCATGTCCAAGCCAACGATCGAAGAGCTCCGCACGAGCGTGCATGGCCAGGTGATAACGGCCGACGACGCGGGGTACGACGAGGCGCGCGCGGTCTGGAGCGGAGCCGATCGCAAGCCGATGGTCGTCGTCCGGCCTTCCAACGCCGGCGACGTGATCCAAGCGGTCGGGTTCGCGCGCGAGAACGCGCTCGACCTCTCGGTGCGAGGCGGCGGGCACAGCGCCCCCGGCTACGGCACGAACGACGGGGGAGTGGTCATCGACCTCAGTCTCATGCGCGGCGTCCGCGTCGATCCGTTCGGACAGACCGCGCGCGCCGAGGGCGGCGCACTCATCGTCGACGTCTTGGCGGCGACTGATGCGTTCGGCATGACGACCGCATTCGGCATCATCGGCAACACGGGCATCGGCGGGCTGTCACTCGGCGGCGGCAGTGGCCACCTCAGCCGCGGGTTCGGACTGACGATCGACAACATCATCTCGATGGACGTCGTGACCGCCGACGGGAAGTTCCTCGTCGCCAGCGACAAGGAGAACGAAGATCTGTATTGGGCGCTGCGCGGGGGCAGCGGCAACTTCGGCGTCGTCACCTCGTTCGAGTACCAGCTGCACCCCGTGAAGGACATCTACGCCGGGGTGTTCTTCTATCCGATCGAAGAGACTCGAGGTGTCCTCGAGTTCTACCGCGATTACATCGTGAGCGCGCCGGAAGAGATGGGGTTGTTCCCCGGGTTCCAGATAGCACCGCCGCTGCCGTTCATCCCCGAGGAGCACCACGGAAAGACGTGCGTGATCTTTGCAGCCTGCTGGGCGGGGCCGCTCGACAAAGGCGAGAAGGCGCTTGCGCCGATACAGAACGTCGCTCCGCGTCTCGGCGAACTCGTGACGCCGATGCCGATGGTCGCGTTCAACACCGCGTTCGATCCTCTCTACCCGGCTGGGATGCAGCATTACTGGAAGGGCTCGTTCGCGACCGACCTGAGCGACGAGGCGATCGCCGTGCACGTCGAGCACGGCCCGAAGGTGCCGGTCATGCAATCGACGATGCACATCTACTCGATCAACGGCGCCGTGCATCGGGTGCCGTCCGACGCGACCGCGTTCGCCCACCGCGACGCGACCTACTCGATCGTCATCGCGGGGATGAACCCGGAGCCGTCGAGGCAGGCCGAGGTCGTGTCGTGGGTGAAGAGCTACGCGAAGGCGTTGGAGCCGCATACCGACAAGGGTGGGTACATCAACTTCTTGTCGGAGGACGACCAAGGCCGGGTCAAGGACAACTACCGGGGCAATTACGAGCGGCTTGCCCAGATCAAGAGGAAGTACGACCCGGGCAACCTGTTCCACGTGAACCACAACATCAAGCCGGCCTGACCCTCCGCGCTCCCCGACCCGCCCGGCCGCGGGCCGTATCCTTCCGTGCACCCAGAGCGCTCGAACCCCTGCTTACTTTGGATGGGGCGACTGGTATATCTGCAGGGACTCTGCCTGCGCATCTCAAGATGAAAGGGCGGCTGGTCGAAGGTGCCAAGAGGGGCCGACATGCAGAGCCAAGCGTTCCAAACACTCGGGATCGAGCCGACCATCGACGGTCGGACGATCCGCGATGCCTTTGTCCGGATCGCCCGGATCTATCACCCCGACCGCTTCGCCGGCCAGCCCGACGATGTGCGGCTCGAGGCCGAGAGGCGCATGAAGGAAGCTTCGGCCGCCTACGAGCTTCTGAAGGTCTCGAACACGGCCATCACCAACGGTCAGTCGGTCTTCAACGACAAGGATCTGCAAGCGCGCACCCGCACCTACCGCAAAGCTATGGAAGAGCGCCAGCGCGAGGAAGACAGGAACCGCGCGCGCTGGGCCCGCTGGGAAGCGATCGAGAAGCAAGCCCGTGAGAAAGCCGAGCAAGAGTCGGCACTCGCGCTGGCGGCGATGCTCGAGGTGAAGGGAGTGTCGCCGCAGCCCGTGCGATCAGCGAAGTCGGCGTCTGCGCCTCACGTCAAAGCCGACCCGCCGAAGCTCACCGCGAAGACGCCGAGCTCAGCGTTGAAGACCCGGATCGATGCTGCTCGAAAGCAAGAGAAAGAAGTGAAGCGCGCGGATCAGCGGAAACGTTCGGAAGAAGCGCTCTAGCAGCCGGCGGCCATCAAGATCCTGTACGGATCTCGCGCCGGGCCGCCGCCCGGATGCCACTCGAAGTGCAGATGCGGGCCGGTGCAATTTCCCGTACAACCGACGCGTCCGATGATCTGGCCTGCATCGACGTGGTCACCGATATGGACGTAGCGCGCGCTCTGATGCGCGTACCACCACTCGGTGCCGCTGAGGTCGCGTAGCTTGACGCCGATGCCCCACCAGCTTCCGGTCGGCGTATCGATGACCGTTGCCGGGAGGATCGCGACCTCGGGCGTCCCTTCCGCAGCGTCGATGTCGTCGCCCTGGTGCGGACCGCCGGGCCGAGGGGCACCGAAGTTGTTCACGACGACGTGAGGGCCGGCGACCGGGCAAACCATTCCGTTTCGCCCGCGACGTGAGCTGCGGGAGAAGGAGCGGGGGAGCACGGACATCAGGAATGCGTTGAGCTTCGTCAGCTCGGCGAGCTGCGAGTTCAAGAGCGCGCGCTGCGAGGCGTAGAGGTTGACGGTGTTCTGCGCGTCCTGCTCCTCGGCCGACAGCGTCGCCGATTCGACCTTCGCGTCCACCTGCAACGCCTTCAACTCCTCAAGAAGCGATTGCTGCGTGTAGCCGATCTGTTCGAGATACGTCATGCGTTCTACGTACGCTCCGATCCCGTCCGTCGCCAGCGACGCCGGCGTCCCTTGCCCGCCGAGGACGTACAGCTGTGCCGCGCGCGCGCTGAGCGACTGCTGGATCTGGGCTTTGCGCGCGTTCGCGGTGCGGAGCGCGGTGTAATGGTCGGCGATCTGCGTACGGAGGTAGACGAGATGGTCGTCGGCGTCGGAGAGCTGGTACCCAACTTTCGAGAGCGAAGCTTGCAGAGTCTTGATGCGCGCCTGGATCTCGGTGAGCGTCATCGCGTGCGCGCCGACCTGAGGGACCACCAGCACGACCATCGCGAGAGCGATAGTTGCCGCAGTGAATCTGATCCGGGTCCTCATGGGCCTTCGGCGCAGCGGCCCAGACTCGGTTGTGCGAGGGTAGTAGGGGCCGGCTACTGGGCGGTAAGGCTGCCAAAGGATGAATGGGGGGTCAAATCCAGGTGGCAGGTGTCGTGACGAGCCCGTCAGTCCGGCAAAAAGCCTTGTGGGCTGGGCTTCTTCTGTTGACGGCCTGCTCAACGGGCGGTTCGCCGACTGTGAGCGCACCTGATTTGGCCGGATTTAACAAACAGTATCTGGTGGATGTCCTCTCGCCGGGCGATATCCCGCCCCTGACGCAGCCTTCGTTCGCGTCTCTGGGCTCTGCGGCCGACTGGTTGGGCCTCGACGCGCCTGTGATCGTCGTACGCGACGGCGCGTCGGCGCGCGCGTACCCATTGGCGATCTTGCTACAGCATGAAGTGGTCGACGATGTCGTCGGCGGCGTTCCGGTTGCGGTGACCTACAGCCCGCTGGCGAACGCGGCGATCGTTTTCGATCGTCGTGTTCGGCTGTTGACGCTGACGTTCGCCACATCGGGAAAGGTGTACCTCAGCGACCTCGTCATGTACGACCGGGAAACGAAGTCGTTATGGCCGCAGATCCTCGGCGCGTCATCGGCCGGTGAGCTGAAAGGCGAAGTGCTGAAGGTCGTGCCGTCACAACTCTCGTCGTTCGGTGACTTCGTCCGCGCCTATCCGTCGGGTCAGGTGCTCGTGCGCCCAGGTTCGGCGACGTATGCGAGCACGCCGTATCCGGCCTACGACTCCCGGTCGGCGCCGTACGAAGGTTTCTTCGGCGGCCGGTTGGACACGCGCTTGCCAGCGATGGCGCGCGTCGTCGGCGTCGTCGACGGGGGAGTTGCGCGCGGGTACCCGTATGCGTCGCTCGCGATCTCGGGGAACCCGGTCATCGTCACCGGCCGGGACTACGTCGTTTTCTGGGGAGGCGGCGCGCGCAGTCCGCTTAGCTCACCGACGATCGCCGAAGGTCGTGTTGTCGGCTCGAGCGGCGTGTTCCGGCCGCGCGCGCGCGGCCGGGCGCTGCAATTCGTAGTTGTCGGCGACGAGATCCACGATCGCGAGACGGGAAGCACGTGGTCGCTGGACGGTGTTGCGATCGGGGGCCCGCTCAAAGGCGCGGAGCTCGCCGAGGTTCCCCATCTCGACGCGTTCTGGTTCGCGTGGGCGGCCTTCCACAGCGAGACGTCGATCTGGTCATGAACCACCGGTTTGAAAGGACGGCTGCCGGTTAGGGCTGTAGGGTACGGCCGGACCACAGGGAGGCTGGAGATCGCGCGCAAGACGAAAGAAAAGCCTGCCAGCGGCGCCGCCGACGGCAAGGTGAAGCGCGCGCGCGCGCCCAAACCGGCCACCGACCCCGAGTTGCAGCGGCGCTTCGAGACCGAGGCCATGCCCTTCCTGGGGCAGCTCTACGGCACCGCATTGCGCCTGACCCGGAACCCCGCCGACGCCGAAGAGGTCGTCCAGGAGACGATGCTGCGCGCGTACCGGGCCTTCAACCAGTTCGAGGAAGGCACGAACCTCAAGGCCTGGCTCTACAAGATCCTGACGAACACCTTCATCTCGAGCTACCGGAAGAAGCAGCGGGAGCCCCAGACCGTCTCAGCGGACGCGAACGAGGACTTCAGCTTGTACGACCGGCTGGTCGAAGCGAACGTGTCGCCGGAGGCCGAGCTGCTCGACCGGATCCCCGACGAGGAGGTCAAGGAGGCCCTGGAAGCCATTCCCGAGCAGTTCCGGACGGCCGTCCTGCTGGCCGACGTCGAGGGGTTCAGCTACCAGGAGATCGCGGACATCACCGGCGTGGCGATAGGAACCGTCATGTCGCGGCTACATCGGGGAAGGAAGGCCCTCCAGCGCGCGTTGTGGGATTATGCGAAGCAACGCGGCATGGTCGACGAAGAGGAACCATGGAGCACCCCAAGGCGGACTGTCGAGCGTTCTTAGCTCGTCTATACGTCTATCTCGACGGTGAGATAGACGAGCAATCGAGGGCCGACATCGATCGGCACCTCGAAGACTGCACGGGGTGCGAGCAGCAGTTGGTTTTCGAACGCGATCTGAAGGCGTTGATCCGAAAGAAATGTTCAGAGCAGCCGTCGGAAGTATTGATCGAGCGGCTGCGGGTCGAGATCCGCCGCCAGCTTTAGCGAGCGGGAGTGGGCCGGCCGAACAGATAGCCCTGGCCGTAGCGGACACCGAGTTCCGTGAGCACTTTGAACTGCTCCTTCGTTTCGATCCCTTCGGCGACGACCACCGAGCCGCTTTCTCGCGCGAACGAAACCAAAGCTGCGACCATCGCGCGACTGCCGCGGTCGTGCACCACGTTGCGACTCATCTCCATATCGAGCTTGATGATGTCGGGCGCGACGCTGACGATGTGCTTGAGGCTTGCGAAGCCTGCACCGGCGTCGTCGACCGCTAAGCGCGCACCGGCCTTCTTAAGCGGCGCGATCGCGTCGTTGAGCAAGCGGTAATCCTTCACCGGTGCATGCTCTGTTATCTCGAGCACAACACGGGACCAATTCGTGCCCCAGAAGCAAATGCCGAGCGATGCGTTGACGACCGTTGCGGGGGAGACGTTGACCGACAAGTAGACGTTGCCGGGCAGAGAGTCGAGGCGCGTGAGCGCGTTCTTGATCGCGAGCAGCTCGAGCTCCTCGCCGAGCCCAACTTCCAGCGCTTCCGCGAACCACTCGTTCGGCGGGCGGAGCGGCATCTGCGGGAACCGCGAGAGGGCTTCTACGCCGACGACCTTGAGGCCACGCACCTGAACGATCGGCTGGAGCAGCGTGTTGATGGACCCATCTTCGAGGATCTGCGTGATGCGCGTGCGCGCGTCGGCGTCTCGTGTTGTGGGCTCGACGACGCCGACGCCCGCCGTTTCGGCGGTCATCTTCGATATGCGTCCCGTACGCGCCAGCCTCATCGCCGATCTGGAAGAGTTTTCGACGCGCGCGAAATGGTCCTTAAGTAGCCCTTTGGGACTAACTAACGGCGATCTCGCCTATAGCGAAGATGTCTCCCTGCGGGTTGTTCCAATTAAGCGTTTTCGGATCGACACTGATCGACACTTCCGTACCAACCCACCCGCGGAACCGTCCTTGGTCGTCGACGATCTGCATCAGCGCGCGCACGTGGTTGTTCGCGCGGTAGCACGTCAGGTTCTTCGGGTCGGGTACATGGGTCGTGCACCAGAACGCCATCGTGTTTCGCCGGCCCGCGCCGAGATCCCCGAGGTACCACGCGCGCCCGTCCAGGACGGGGTCCGGCGGCGTCTTGCCGTTGTTGCGCCAGTCGCATCCGTTGACGTTGTGATCCATCACCGTCATGCACGGCGCCCCATTCGTGCAGAGGTTCCACGTATGCAGTGCGTCGAAGCTTGCGAGTGCGCGGCTGACGGGGCTCGGCCCTTTGTGCGTTCCCTGCCAGCCCACCCACGTCTGCTGGAGCACCGGTGACTGCTGCTTGATCCGCGGCAACGCAACGCTCGTTAGCGGGGCGTTGCTTCCCCAACCGATCCCAACCGTCGCAGAATATGAGGAGAAGGACGGCTTGCTCGGGATGGTTACCGCGTTGGTGTGGCCGTCGAAGTTGGGGCTCACGATGCGCGCGAGCGCGCCTTTCAGCTGCACCGTCCAAAGCTCTTGGAGCGGCTTGCCGAGATCACCCTTCTTCGTTCGAAGCCATGTGATGTGCAAGCGCTTCTTGTAGTAGTTGAAGCGACCGAACAGCGTGCCGCTTGCCGCTTCGTTGAACCCGCGAAGCGTTTGGATGACGCAAGCGGGAGGGCGGTCGGGCTGCTCGACGGAGGGGGGACAGTTACCGACGATGTTGGTGTCCACGCGCGCGGGGTGATCGTCGAGCCGCCAGTACGTGTGCGTGACGGTGCCGTCGGTCGAGAACGCGTAGTAACCGATACGGACCCACACGCCGGGATCGATGCGCGCGGTGCTGAGTCCACCCACGGCGACGACGTAGTTAGCTTTATTGCCGGGAAGCGGGATCGTTGCGGAACCCTTGGTGGCAAGCAGGGGTTCCAAGATCGCGACAAAGAGTCCAACGAAGATCGCTACGCCGAGAAAGCGAAGAACGAGCCGCCGCGGTCTCATGCTTTCCCCCAGTCGTGACGCCCTGAGGACATGGTGCGGCAGTTGTCAGGCAGCCTGACATGACCGTTCGGTCAGAAGTTGCGCTTAGGCTTCGCCGCGTTTTTCGAGCACGCGCGTCAGTGCCTGGATCACCGCAGGGTCGAACTCGTAGGCCATGCCGAGATGCAGGCGCTCGAGGACGTCCCACGTGCTGAGGCCCAGCGTCGCGCCGGGACGCGTCAGATCGTCGAACGCGCTGCAGACCTTGATGATCTTCGCGCCCATCGACAGGCTGGGGTTGGCGTCTTCGCCGCGGCGGCGATAGGGCTCGTACTGGTGCTCGATCATCTCTGCCACGCGCGGGAAGTGACCGGTTTCGCGGACGATGCCGGCGCCGGTGAGGGCAAGCTCGAGCTTACTGGCGTCCTGCGCGTCTTGCGGGTCGGGGATGCTCACGCGGCCGATGTCGTGCAGCAGCGCGGCGTATTCGATCTCGTCCATCTCGGCTTGGTTCACACCCAGCTCTTGCGCGATCTCAACGGCGAGCTGCGCGACACGTTTCGAGTGACCAGGTTGCGTGTAGCCGGCCATCTCGGGGACACGGCTGAGCGCGCCGATCGTTTGCAGGTACGTCTTGCGGATCGAAGCGAACTGCCGGAACGCGAACTGCGTAGCGGCCAGGGGCGCGAGGAATAGCGGGAAGGCCCACGGACCGAGCGGCGGGTACGCGATCGCAAGCAACGAGCCGACCGACAAGATCGACAAGTGCAGCGCGCCGGTCGAACGGATCTGGTCTTTGAAGATCGGCAGGACGGGAACCGGGTTGCGCTCGACCTGGCGGTATGCGTTCAACGTGGTTTCGATTAGAACGACGACGAGCAGCATGGCGAGTAGCCCGAAGATCGAGAGATCGGTGAAACCATCGCCGACTGGGCTCGTGCAACCGTGAGCGGTTTTATGCAAGCACGTGTTGAAGATGAAGGCCCGGCCCCCGTGGTTGCCTTTGCCCATGGTGGCCGCGACTGAAGCGAACGCTTGGTAAACGGCAGCGCCTCCGGCCAGGGCCACGAAATGGATGGCGGCATCGATCAACTGAAGCGGCTTCTTCATCGATACGCGCATCAGGGTGGCGAGGCCGACCCCGACCGCAAACACGGACAGAACCTCGGGGATGGACTTGTGCATGTACACGGGGACGATCGAGCCGTAGAGAGCGAAGCCGAGCGCCGGCGCGATGCCCAGCGAGAACTGTCGATCGTTGGGAAGTGTGACCTCGAACATCTCGCTTGCAGCCACGAGGAGAGCGAACGCGCCGAAGACATGCAGCTCGTGCCCGTGGCGCGCGATGTCGCTCGTCCCGAACAAGACCAAAGCAGCGACCAGGACTACGACAGCCCCGCCGCCGATCAGATAGTCGCTAGATAGAAGCGGCTTGCGACCCATCATTCGGTGCCTTTTCCATCTCCGGTGCCGGCGTAGGCTCGATAGTCGTGAGCTCCACCGGCTGCTCGTCCAATTCCTCTCGCCCGATCGGCTCCCAGCCTTCGCGGGCGACGGCCCTTTGCAACGCGTTCAGAGAAGCCTCGTCGAACTGCGTCCCAGCGCAGCGGCGGAGCTCGGCGAGGGCCTCCTCTATTGTTTTCGCCACCCGATAGACCCGAGTTGAGGTCATTGAGTCGAATGCATCACAAACCATGATCAACCGGGCGAACAGGGGGATGTCCTCGCCTTTGAGGCCGTCCGGGTACCCATGGCCGTCCATCCGCTCGTGGTGATGGCGGACCCCATCGATCGCCTCCTGGAGGAGGTCGATCTCGCTGACTATCTCCACCCCTAGGACAGGGTGGTCCTTCATGTGCTCATACTCCTCGGGGGTGAGCTTCCCCGGCTTCTTGAGCACCTTGTTCCACACGCCGAGCTTGCCGACGTCGTGCATGAGCGCGGAGTAACGGATCGCGCGACACCGTTCCTCCGAAAGGCCGTATGCGCGCGCGGTCATCTCAGCGAGCTGCGAGACGCGTTGAGCGTGGCCTCGTGTGTATGGGTCTTTGGCTTCGATCGCTGCGACTAGGCCCTTAACGGTTTCGTCGTACGCGCCTTGCATCGTGACTGCGGCTTGGAAAGCCTGGCGTGCGACCAGCAAAGGCATCAAGATGAATAACACCAAGCTCCAGTCGAGAAGCTCCTTTAGAACTCCTATTAGCAAGCCAAGAAGCGCGAA
>DATGHY010000267.1:0-13306 GCA_035307625.1 Actinomycetota bacterium | reverse complement strand
GTCGTGGTTCTTCGGACGCTGCGGCGGCAAGCGCAACGTCACATAGATGGTGGCCGCGAACGACGCGACGTCGACCGCGTACGCGTAAGTCAGCCCGTGCGCCTTGGAGGTCGCGACGATGACGCCGCCCAGCGCGGGACCGGCAACCATCGCCGCGTTCCACATGATCTGGTTGAGCGCGACTGCGGAGGACAAGAGCTCGATGGGGATCAGGTTCGGCACGATCGAGCCTCGGGTCGGCGATGCGACGCCGGAGAAACCTGCGGCGAGGCCGACGGGGACGTAGACGAGCCACAGCGGCGTGTTGTGCATCGTCGACGCGAGCAGCAACATCCCCGACATCGCGACGAGGCCGGCTTGTGTGACGAGGAGGATCTTCCGGCGATCGAGCCGGTCGATGAGAGGTCCGCCGACGATCGTCGCGAGCGCCAGCGGTACCAGCTGTACGAGACCGACGAATCCGACCGCCGCTGCCGACTTCGTCAGGCGGAAGACCTGGATGAAGACGGCCACGATCGTTATCTGCGAGCCGGCCTGTGACAGGAGCTCGGCCCACCAAACGCGCCGGTAATCGCGTGAAACCCTGAAGGGTGTGATGTCGACGGCGATCGCGCGCAAGGCGCCCCGCGCGCGTCCCGGCGCGACGGGTGGCTGGTCGTCGTCCATCCCGTCACGATACGGGCTGGGAAGAGACGACGGTTGCCTTATCGTTGTGACGGAGGATGCGTCGGTGAGAGGTGGAGCGATGGAAGTCAAAGAGCTTGGTCATCTGGTCTTGTACGTGAGGAACCTCGAACGGTCGCGGAACTTCTACCGCGACATCCTGGGATGGAATGAGGTAGCAGGGATGACCGGCATGCCGGCAGCGGCCTTCTCTTCAGGACGCACGCATCATGAGCTTCTGCTCATCGAAGTCGGCGAGAACGCCGTGCCGATCCCTGCGGGCCGGCGCATCGGGATGTATCACTTCGGTCTCAAGATCGGTACGACCGACGAAGAGCTCCGTCAAGCCATGAACGAGCTGCTTGAAGCGGGCGCGCGTGTGGTGGGAACCGCGGACCACACCGTGACGCACAGCCTCTACATCGAGGATCCGGACGGAAACGAGATCGAGCTATACATCGACGTGCAACCCGAGATATGGCGGGAAGACCCGGAAGCGATCTTGGCGCCGATCCGTCCGTTGAATATCTAAAGGCCCGCCGGGAACGCGTACGAAGCCGGATACGGCTGCGGGATCTGGCCCGGGGAGCCGAAGGTCACCACGATCTCTTCGTGTTCGACGAGCTTCAACTGTCGCGGGTTGCCGGTAACAACCTTGCCGTTCGCGAATACTTGGAGGCGCTCGTTCCCCGAGTTGCAGAATGCACCGATGCACGTCGGCGTGAACAACACGCCCCACACATCGAAGACCTCGCCGAGGGAGAAGTCGCGTTGCGTCGGCGACTCGACGTGGATGATCCCATCCGGCGTGTGCGTGTGGATCGGCGCGTACTGGAGTGGCGAAGGAACGATGCCGATGAACTGCGGCACGGTGATGTGCTGACCTCGAATGTAGATGTCGAGGTGCTGGTGGATATGAAGCGCCTGTCCTTCCATCGCGTTCAGCGGGGGAAGGCCCTCGGCGGTTAAGCGAGCTGCGAGATCCGTTGCGTTGCTAGACCATGGAGGCTGCGTGGAGAGCACGCCGGCGAGCTTGCTGGGGTCGACACTCGGCGTCGAGACGTATTGGACGGTGAAGCCGCCGCTCGACCCGGTGAGAACGACGATGAGAACGACCACCAAGGCGATGACGCCGACGCCCCCGGCGATCGCGAACCGGCGGTTCTTTCGCGCGCGCACCCTCCGTTCTTCCTCGAGGCGCGCGCGCCGTGCTTCATCGCGACGACGTCTTTTATCGGCCATGCGAGCAGCATACGGTTGGTCTGAACGCTAGGTTCAACCGTGGCACGGTGAAGGGATGAAACTCCCGAGATTGGAGTTGCCCTCCGTGAATCCGATGCAACGGAGCTCCGCCGAGAGTGCGGTGCCCGGTCGTGGACGAAGGATGTACAGGCCGTTCCGCACGTCGGCGACGTAGATCAGGCCGTCACGGATGACCGGGTAAGACCACATCGCGTCCCACCAGTCGTCCGCGGTGCTCGCCGTAGCTCCGTAGATGGGGGCAGGCGTATCGGGAGTGCTCGCGATGCTCTGAACCGGTGTGGGAACGAAAGAAGATACCTCCACGGGCCTCGCCGGATCGGTGATATCGATCACTCGCAGGCCGGCTCCGTACCACGACGTCAACACGTAGTGTCGCGTCACCGTTTGGTTGTGCATCGTGAACGTGCCGTCGATCGTGGCACCGTTCGCGTTCCGATCCGAGGTGAGATGCCCGGCGCACCCATCGACTCCGTTCTCCGGAAGCTTGAATTCCGAGATGACGCGAGGCGCGCGCAGCAGGTTGCCCTGATCGAGGATGCGCATCCAACCGAACGGACAGCCATCCGTCGTGACGTAGATCTCGTCCCCGACGACGAGCTCGTTCGTTCCCGGCACTGCAACCGCGCTGTGCGCGTTGCCGGGAGCATCGAACGGAAGCACCGGCACGCTTTCGGCGCCCAGAGGAAGGAACGAAGCGATCGGTAGCTTCTTCGCGAAGGCGAGTGCATTCACCGTATAGAAGCCACCATCCCACTGCGACAGATACGCCTTGGTCCCATCCGGCGAGATCGAGATTGAGTGTGTGTAACGGCCGTACCCAGCCGGCGACTGCGATGCGAGGTTCGCCTCCGTCGTCGAGAGTCCGGGCTGTAGTCCGTGCCAGATGCCGATCAGCTGTGGCTTTGCGGGGTGCGAGGCGTCGAGCACGTATCCGTCGATGCCGCTGAGCGGCGTTGTCACGTAGTCGAGGATCCTCGGGTGACCGTCAACGTTGTGCGCAGGTGCTGGGTCGAGCCACTGGAAGAACTCGTGTGGCCGCAGCGCGCTCGAGGCGAAGCTTCCTGCGAGCACGGGCTTGCGACAATCGCCGGTCGGGAACGTGAAGTAGTACATCCCGTTCTGGCCGAGGGTGTCGGCCCCCTCGTCGAGGTACTTCCCGAACGTTTGAACCGTCAGCATCTTGAAACCAGGGAGATCGATCGCGCGGATCTCGCGCGCGACGGCGTCGTGGATCGTGGTGTTCGGCACCGAACCAACGACTTGCGGCGCCTCCGGGTGCGAGATGTCAACGATCTGGATCGGGTACTGCACGGTGCCGGGATGCGCCGTCGTATCGCCGTAGTCGTGCCACCGCGCCACGTACGCGCAATCGCCGATCAGCGCGATACCGCCGTTATTGCCGAGCGGGGTCGAGGCACCCGGAGGAGTGATGTCAGCGTGACCGACGAGCTGAAGGGGCTGAGATCCACCGAAGAAGTCTTCGAGCGGCCCGTGGACCCCGACGAGGTTTGCAGGGATGCCGGCCACGGCCGTCGGCCCGCCTGCCGCCTTCCCGATGCCGGGTGCGAGCGCGGCGCCGAGCAGCAGGGCCGAAACGATGAGGGCCGCTTTGGCTCGAACCATCTCGAGCCACTTCGGCGAAGTAGGAAGGATTCCCTTCAGGGTGGACGGGTTAACTGCCGGTGCTCCCGACGGGATTCGAACCCGTGTCGCCTCCTTGAAAGAGAGGAATCCTAGGCCTCTGGACGACGGGAGCCGGGGACAAGGATACCGGCAGGTGTCGGAGCGGTTGCGCTAAAGCGCGCGCACGATCGCCGCGGCGTCGCCGGCCTCGACCGTTGCACCCTCGTGCACGTCGCTGCGCAGCGGACCGATCGCGAATGCGCGCCCTTCCCATGCGGTCGCGCTGGTGATGCGGCCGACCTCTTGGCCCTCGACGGTAAGCGGAGTTCCCGGTTCGGGCACCACGTTGCCGGCGATCTGCAAGCCGACGAGACGCTTCCGCACTTTCCCGAGATTGCTGACGCGCGCAACGCTCTCTTGTCCCGGATAGCACCCTTTCGTGAACGACACCGCGCGCGTGATCAATGGCGTCTCGGCGATGTGCGTGCTCTCGTCGAAGTCGACGCCGAAAAGAGGGCGGCCCGATGCGATACGCGCAGCCTCGTATCCGGCTTCACCGATCTCGTGGCCGGTGACGCCGACCGAGGAGGGGATCAATACCTCGAGATCGCTCGGGCCCCAATCGGAGACAAGCGGAATGGCGCCCGGCGGCGCCGATGAGGCGCCGAAAAGAGCAACCACATTCCACCGGTCGCTCTCATCGATCACTTCGCATCCAGACAGGGGCGCGATCTTCGCGAGCCATCCCGTGATCGCGTCGCGCGCGGGCTGCTCGGCATCGATCAGCACCCATCCGTCCTCAGCCAAGGTGACCCGCATCTCGGCCTGCACGCGTCCCTTCTCATCGAGCATGCATGTCAGGACGCTGTCGCCTTTGGCCAGGCCGGTCAGGTCTTGAGTGGTCGTCGCATCGAGGAATGCGATCGGGTCTTCACCCGTCACGCGCGCAACGAGCCGGTCGAGGCGTGACCATTTGTCCATGCGCCCAGCGTACGGCTGCTCGCGCATCGGTGCCGGGATTGAAACAGGGCGCGCAGGCCCCCGAAGCCCCGCGCGCCCCGTTCGGTCGCGTGTTCGCAAATGGTAGGAGTCCCCTAACTCCAAGCTCAATAGCCCGAAGTGGTGGTACCGCGTGGCCGGATCGCTGGGGAACCGCGTATCCTCACGCCCATCCCAACGGAGGACCAGTGTGACCGACCGCCTGCCGTACGACATCCCGTGGCTGACGCGCCGCGCGCACCGGTGGTACGCGAAGCACACCTTTCACGCAGATGACCTGCCGCTGAACCTTGGCGAGCTGAAGCGCGCGCAGGACGTAACGGTCAGCGTCGCATTGCCGGCTATCGACGAGGCCGCGACGGTCGGACGCATCTGTCGCTCGATCGCTGAATCGCTGATGCCCGATGTGGTCGACGAGCTCGTCGTCCTCGACGGCGGTTCGACCGACGGGACCGCATCGGTCGCGCGCGAGGCCGGAGCGACCGTGGTGGATGCGCGCGCATTGCTGCCGAGCATCCCTGCGGTGAAAGGCAAAGGTGAGTCGCTGTGGCGAAGCCTGTCGATCCTGAACGGCGACATCGTCTGCTGGATCGACGCCGACATCGCCAACTTCGAACCGCATTTCGTCTCGCGTTTGATCGCGCCGTTGCTCAGTGACCCTGAGATGATGTTCGTGAAAGCGTTCTATCGCCGGCCGATCACGTACGGCGACGTCGTTCTTCCGTCGGGCGGCGGCCGAGTGACCGAGCTTCTCGCGCGTCCGTTGCTGAACGCGTTGTTCCCGGAGCTCGGTGGAGTCATTCAGCCGCTCTCCGGAGAGTACGCGGGACGTCGCGACGTGTTGACGCAGCTTCCGTTCTTCACCGGTTACAGCGTCGAAGCCGGCTTGCTGATCGATCTCCTCGAAGAGGTCGGCCTCGATGCGATGGCCCAGGTCGATCTCGGCGCGCGCGTGCACCGCAACAGGCCGCTAGACGAATTGGCGCCGATGGCGTACGCGATCGCGCGCGCGATCTTGCGCCGCGCGGAGGAATGGGGCCGCCTCGACCTCGCGCACGACCACCCGTTGCATCCGTTGCTGATGGCGACGCCGGATGGCGCGGACATGCTCGATCTCGAAGAGATCGAGCGGCCTCCGCTGGCGGACCTCACCGGCGACGAGGTCGCGCTCTGACGTGATCGTTCGTCCGGCCACCGCCGACGACCTCGAGCGGATCAGCGACATCTACGACCACTATGTCTTGCACAGCCAAGCGACGTTCGACGTCGAGCCGATCACGATCGAGCGACGCCGCGAATGGTTCACGCACTATTCGACGAGCGGCCCGCACCGTCTGCTGGTCGCCGACGACGACGGGATCGTGATCGGGTTCGCGACGAGCAGCCCGTTCCGGCCGCGCGCGGCCTACGCGACGAGCGTCGAAACCAGCGTCTACTGCGATCCCGACAGGCTCGGCATGGGGATCGGATCCAAGCTCTACGCGCAGCTATTCGATGACATCAAGAGTGAAGACCTCCACCGCGCGTACGCCGGCATCTCGCTACCGAACCCTGCGTCGGCGTCGCTGCACGCGCGATTTGGGTTCGTGAAAGTCGGCGAATACACGGAGGTCGGCAGGAAGTTCGGCCGCTACTGGAACGTGGGTTGGTTCGAGAAACCGTTGACCTAGTGGGCCGCCCAGGACTCGAACCCGGTCCGCCGGATTAAAAGTCCGGTGCTCTACCCGTTGAGCTAGCGGCCCTTCGCGGCCGTGAATCTAGCAGGCCGCGTGCAAACTTCTGTAACTCAATATCCCTGCTCAGGCGCCCTTTCCCAGCTCTTTACTGCGATTTTCTCTTAAGGCGCATGGCCTGAGGGTCGAGGCAGTCCCTCGGGAGAGGTATGCGTCGAATCATCGCAATTTCCATGCTCGCCGTCGCGATCACCGCCACGGCGCTGCTTCCTGCTTCCGCCTCGGCCGGTGCACCGCGCGTCTTCATCGTTCAAGGACACGGATGGGGACACGGGCGCGGGATGGGTCAGTACGGCGCGCGCGCGCTGGCTGAGGCGGGAACGCCGTGGTACCGCATCCTTCCCAAGTACTACACCGATATCCACTACGCGAAGACCGCTCGCGGACAGCGCATCCGCGTTCTGCTCTCGCACGCGAAGAGCGTCGTCGTCAAAGGCGGCTCGCGCGCGCTGATCGTCACCGGCGGCAAGACCGTCGCATGGACGAAGCGCGGCGGCGTCTACTTCTGGATCGGGCGTGCCGGCAACGCGACGGTGATCGAAGTTGCGTCGTCGCCGACCGGGCCATGGCAAAAGGTGAGGACGGTCGCACCCCGCACCGTTCGCGTCTATGGCGCACCGGCTGCCGGCGTCATCCGCGGATCGACGATCCGGTGGTACCGCGGATCGATCGATCTCGTGCCGAGCGGTCGTGGGCTCGACGTCATCAACAACGTCGACCTCGAGCGCTACGTCGCCGAAGTCGTACCGCGCGAGATGCCGGCGTGGTGGCCGCTCAACGCTCTGAAGTCACAGGCGGTTGCTGCGCGCACCTACGCCCTCCGGGTCGCGGCAGTCGCGCGCGCTAACCACCGCGACCACGATATCTGCGCGAGCACCGCGTGCCAGGTCTTCGGTGGCTACGCGTGGACGAAGGACGGGCAGTACCAGGTGCTCGAAAGTCATTCTTCCAACACCGCCGCGTGGTCGACCGCCGGTTACATCATGACCTACCACGGGAAGCCGATCCTGGCCGAGTACTCGTCGTCCACGGGTGGGTACACGACCTCGGGCGGCGTGCCGTACCTGGCACCCCGGCCCGACCCGTGGGACGCGGGTTCGCCGATGCACACGTGGACCCAGACGGTGTCGGCGGCCGACATCCAAGCGGTGTGGCCGTCCGTGGGCGCCGTCCGCGACGTGCGTGTCATCTCGCGAGACGGCCGAGGCGACTTCGGCGGGCGCGCGCTGCGTCTCGTCATCTTCGGGTCGCGCGGCTCGA
Source organism: Actinomycetota bacterium (assembly GCA_035307625.1). GTDB lineage: Bacteria > Actinomycetota > AC-67 > AC-67 > AC-67 > AC-67. The sequence goes on along the minus strand of DATGHY010000267.1, from coordinate 5,765 downwards.
TACACGTGTCTGCGACGTCGTTCGAAGCGGTGTTCGGTCTCCCGAGCGATTGGTTCCGCCTCAGCCAGATGTCCGCGAACTCGCGCTATCGCTTCACGTTCGACATGGGAAAGGGAACGCACAACATCGCCGTGCAGTACTTGCAGGAGCGGCTGCGCGCGGCGGGCTACTTCCCCTCCGGCGTCTCGTTCACGACGTACTTCGGACCGATCACGCAATCCGCGCTGCAGGCCTATCAGCGAGCGAACCACATCTCGGCCACGGGCTACCTCGGCCCGGCCACGCGCGCGCGCCTGAACGCCACGGCGTAACGATTGGCGCGCGCCGCCCCGACGGCGCTTCAATGGGGCCTCAGACCAGAGGAGGCCTTCCATGCCCGAAGCAGTCATCGTCTCTGCGACTCGCACACCGATCGGCCGCGCGAACAAGGGCTCGCTGATCGACGTCCGTCCCGATGACCTCGGTGGATTCGCGATCCAGAAGGCGCTCGAGAAGGTTCCAGAGCTGAACGGCGCCGAGATCGAAGACGTCTACATCGGCTGCGGGTTCCCCGAGGAAGAACAGGGCATGAACGTCGGGCGCCGCGTGGCGCTGCTCGCCGGTCTGCCCGACACGGTCCCGGGCGCAACCGTCAACCGTTTCTGCGCGAGCAGCCTGCAGACCCAACGCATGGCTTTCCACGCGATCAAATCCGGCGAGGGCGACGCGTACATCGCCGGCGGCCTCGAGTCGATCACGCGCGTCCCACAGCTGCCGCGCGACATGGCCGCATTCCACCCCGGCCAGGGCGGGACGACGTTCACCCAGGTCTACATGCCGATGGGCATGACGGCCGAGAACGTCGCGGAGCGCTTCAACGTCGCGCGCGAAGACATGGACAAGTTCGCGAAGCGCTCGCAGGACCGCGCGGTCGCCGCCCAGGAGCGCGGCTTCTTCGACAACGAGATCTCGCCGTACACGAAAGCCGACGGCACCGTCGTTTCGAAGGACGACGGCCCGCGCGCCGGCACGACGCTCGAGAAGCTTGCCGAGCTCAAGCCCGCATTTAAGCCTGACGGCAAAGTAACTGCCGGCAACGCGTGCCCGCTGAACGACGGCGCCGCCGCGGTCGTCATCATGAGCGACGAGCGCGCGCGCCAGCTCGGCATCACGCCACTCGCACGCATCATCGCCACCGCCGTCTCCGGCATCGACCCCGAGATCATGGGCGTCGGGCCCATCGAAGCCGTGAAGACCGTCTTGAAGCGAGCCGGCATGTCGATCGGCGATATCGAGCAGTTCGAGCTTAACGAAGCGTTCGCCGCCCAGGTCATCCCGGTTTGCCGCGAGGTCGGCATCGATCCGTTCGACGACCGCGTGAACCCGAACGGAGGTGCGATCGCCCTCGGTCATCCTTACGGGATGACCGGCGCGCGCATCATGTGCACGTTGCTGAACGGCCTGCGCGAGACCGGCAAAACCATCGGTTTGGAAACGATGTGCGTGGGCGGTGGGCAGGGCATGGCGATGATCATCGAACGCCTCTCCTGAGAATGCGCTGAACTGTCCGAACGGCCGTGGCGGGGCCTCGGCCCCCGGGGTACGCTGACTGAACCCGGCGGGAGAGCGAACGTGGCCCAGAGGAAGCCGAATCAGAACGGCGATTTCCCCGCCGTCTTCGGTCGCATCGCCGAGAACGTCGAGCAAGTCATCCAAGGCAAGGGCCCGCAGATCCGCCTAGCGCTGACCTGTTTGCTCGCCGAAGGCCACCTCTTGATCGAAGACGTCCCCGGCGTCGGCAAGACGCTGCTCGCGAAGACGATCGCACGCACGATCGGCAGCGATTGGCGCCGCATCCAGTTCACGCCGGACCTGCTTCCTACAGACGTGACCGGGGCCACGATCTTCAACCAGGAGACGCGAGACTTCGAGTTCCGACCCGGCGCGGTGTTCGCCAACATCGTGCTAGGCGATGAGATCAACCGCGCCTCCCCGAAGACTCAGTCGGCGCTGTTGGAAGCGATGGAAGAGCGCCAAGTCACCGCTGAAGGCGTTGCATACGCGCTGCCCGACCCGTTCATGGTCATCGCGACCCAGAACCCGATCGAGCATGAGGGCACGTATCCATTGCCTTTCGCTCAGCTCGACCGCTTCCTCATGCGGATCGCGATCGGATACCCGTCGGCGAGCGCGGAGATCGAGGTCCTGCACAAGCACGGCGATCACTCCGCCCTGGACGATGTCGAAGCGGTATGCGACGCGAAGGTCGTGCGCGCGATGATCAACTCCGCGCGCGGCGTGCACGTCGAGGAGTCGCTCAATCAGTACATCGTTGCCGTCGTCGCATCGACCCGCGACGTTCCGGAGCTTTCACTCGGCGCGAGCCCACGGGCCGCGCTCGCCTTGTTGCGCGCGTCGCGTGTTGCGGCGGCGGCCACGGGCCGCTCGTACGTGACGCCCGACGACATCAAGGCGCTCGCGCCGTCGGTTCTTTCGCACCGGTTGATGGCTGCTCCCGAAGCCGAGATGAGCGGACGCGACGCGGTCGACGTCTTACACGACCTGCTGGAACGGGTCCCGCTCCCCATCGGGAGATAGCCCGATGCCGACGCGGCGCGGCCGCGTATTGCTGATCGCAGCGCCCGTCCTATACATGCTCGGCCGCCTGACGACGGTCGGCGAGCTCCATGCGCTCGCGCTCGCTGCGCTGGTGTTCCCGTTGCTTTCGATAGCGTTCGTTCGGTGGAGCAGGCATCGCATGGGCTTCACGCGCGCCTTCGGCCCGAAGCGGATCTTCGCCGGGAACGCCGTTCGCATCGAGATCACCGCGCGCAACCTCGGCCGACTTCCGACCCCGCCGCTGATCCTCGAAGACGCGGCGACGCATGCGATCGGCGGGCCGATCCGGTTCTCGATGCCTTCGCTCGGGCCGGAAGGTCGGGATGCGATCGCGGTCGAGCGGCGCATCGCGCATCGGGGCCGCCACCGCTTGGGTCCTCTGCGCGCGCACCTCGTGGATCCGTTCGGTCTGGCAGAGGTCGGCAGCACCGTCGCGCCCGAAGCGGCGTTCGTCGTGTATCCCAAGATCGAACCGCTGGGCGAGATCGCGCCGCCTGAAGAGCGCGGAGGCGGCGGCCGCTCGCTCGTACAGCACTTGTCGGCGGCCGGCGATGACTTCTACGCGGTGCGCGGGTGGCAAGAGGGCGACGACCTCCGAAAGATCCACTGGCGTTCGTCCGCACGCCGGGGCGAGCTGATGATCCGCCAGGATGAGATCAGGCCGTTCCCGCGCGCCACTCTGTTGATAGACAACCGCGCGCACCTGCACCGAGACTCGGGTCCCTCGTCGAGCCTCGAGTGGTCGATCAGCGGCGCCGCGTCGATCGTCTGGGAGCTCGCGAAGCAAGGCTACGCGTTGCGGCTGGCAACGGCCGACGGCGGACCGGGAGCCGCGCGGTGGGGGCGCGAAGCGACCGACCCGTTGCTGACGACGCTCGCGGTCGCACCCCGGTCGCCGAACACGAGCTTGTCCCCAGTGCTGCGCAGGACGGCGGCCCGTCCCGGCGCCGGTGGTGCGCTCGTCGCGATCATGCCGCCCCCGTCACCCGATCTCGTTCCGCGCTTCGTGAGCCTTGCACGCTTGTATTCGTGGTCCGGGCTCATCCTTCTCGATGTCGCTTCGTTCGCATCGTCCTCGGGGCGCGAACGAGCAGCCTTCGATCAACGTCTCGCTGAAGTTGAACGTGCCCTCTCGCGCGCCGGATGGCACATCGCAGTCGCTGGCGCGTCCGACAGTTTCCGAGCGATATGGCAAGGCTTACTCGACGCTACGAATTCCCGCGCGAGCTCCAGGTCGCCGCACTCATAGCGGCCGCGGCGCTGCCGCTCTCCCGGCTCTTTAGGTCGGGAGGGTTCGTCGGCGTCGTCCTCAGCGCGACGGTGCTCAGCATCGGCATCTCGTGGGTCGCGCGACGCTTCCGTATCCCGGCCGTTCTCGGGCTGCTCATTTCGGTCGTCGGTCTCCTCTGGTTCCTAAGCGCCCGCTTCCACGCGCACACGATGTGGGGTCCGTTCCTGACGCCGGAGTCGCTGCGCGCCATCGTGCATTCGGTGCGTCTTGGCGTCGATCAGACGATCCAGTATGCGGTTCCCGCGCCCCCAACGCGCGAGCTCCTCGCCTTCGTTGCGGCCGGCGTGTGGCTGAGCGCGTGGCTCGCCGACGCAGCGCTGCTTTGGGTGGGGAACCCGTTGCTGTCGATCGCGGCGAGCGTTCCGCTGTTCGCCACGCCGAGCACCCTGTTGCCGAGCCAGCGTCGCTGGCTCGACACCGGCCTCTATCTCGCGGCAGCCGCGTGGATCCTCTTCGGCGAGGAACGCGCGCGCGCGAAGCGCTGGCGCACGAGCGAGGCGCGCCTTGGCTGGCGCGCCGCTCCGGCCGTCCGCGTTGCGGTTGTCGGGCTGCTCGTCATCATCGTGATGACTCCGTTCCTGCCCGGGTACGGAGCGCCGCCACTGTTGCGAACGAAAGGCCCGGGCGACCGCGTTGCGTTCAACCCGTTCGTCGCGATCCGCGCGACGCTGCAGAAGCAGCCGGAGGCGACCCTGTTCTCCGTTGTGACCTCGCGCCCCATGTATATGCGGCTGACGACGCTCGATCACTACGACGGCGAGGTGTGGGCACAGGGCAACGCGCGCACCGACGAACCGATCGGGCCGATCCCGATCCCCGCAGATCAGCCTCAACTGCCGTCGAAGCTCATCAAGCAAGACGTCCAGATCCAAGCGCTCGCCGGCCCATGGATCCCTGCCGCGTACGATCCGGTCGCGGTCTCCAACGTCGATGACGTGAAGATCGAGCGTGAGTCGCGTGCGCTCGTGGTCCCGCAGCTGGGCGGGCTGGTGGTCGGCGCGCGCTATCAGGTGATATCGAGCGTGCCGGACATCAGTGCGGCCGACCTCGACAAGCCTTTCTCCTACGACGCAGGTGGACCGCTCGGCGACTATCTGCAACTTCCGCGCGTTCCAAGCGCTATCCGTTCGCTCGCGGAGCAGATCGCGGGAGACAAGCCCACGCCGTACCAGAAGGCGCTCGCTCTTCAGGACTATCTGCGCACATTCACGTACAACCAGAACGTCGCGCTGCATCACAGCTTCAAGAACCTCGTCGATTTCCTCACGAAGGTGAAAGAGGGGTACTGCGAGCAGTTCGCAGCGTCGATGGCCGTGATGGCTCGCGTGCTCGGCATCCCGTCGCGCGTCGCGATCGGGTTCGGGATCGGCGATCAGATCGGCAACCGCTACATCATCACGACCAAGGAAGCGCACGCGTGGGTCGAGATCTACTTCCCGGGGTCTGGATGGGTCGCCTTCGAGCCGACCCCCCGAGCCGGCATCGCGCAGGTCCCCTCATACGCCACGCCGGGCGCTGTGAATCCCTCGTCGGCGCCGACCGTTGAGCCGACGGTGACCGCGACACCGAGCTCGTCGCAGAACGACACCAGCCGAGACCCAGCACACGCGACCGTCGGCCGCGACACCGGGATCCAGCAGGGCAGGCCGGCATGGGTTTTCGTGGCGGTGGTCGGCGCGATCGCCGTAGGCGGCGTTGTTCTTGCGATCGCACTGGCGATCTTCGTTCCGCGTTTGGTGCGGCGGCGCGCGCGCGGAGCCCGCAGCGCCGCGGCGATCCCGTACGTCGAATTCTTGATCTGGTGCGAAGGCGCCGGTCTCGGCCGCCGCCAAGCGGAAACACCGTCCGAGCACGTCGCTCGCTTACGCGGGAACCT
>DATGHY010000266.1:0-4289 GCA_035307625.1 Actinomycetota bacterium | reverse complement strand
CAGACACCGAGCGCGCGGTGCGCGCCGTGCATGAGAAGTTCAAGCTCCCGCAAGACGCGATCGCGCGCGAGCAGCACCCGAACTAGGACGGCAGCGTCGCGCCGAACTGCGGCCGGTGCGACGGGCACAGCTGCTGTGCCGCCGCAACCACGACGTAGCTATATGCGTTGAACGCCTCGCTCCCGGGGTCCGGGTCATTGCCGAGGTCGGCGACGATCTGATCGCTCGCCTTGCCTTGGTCCATCTCGCTGCAGGCGCGGTGCCCGAGGTCGAGCAAGGTGGCGTCCGGTGCGCTCGACAGGCTTCCCGCAAGCGGAACGTGCGCGAGCAGCAAGAACCGCGTTTGTCCGCCGTTCGGTGCGGAACCACCGCTACAGGCGGCCAACGCGAACAAGACGCCGACGATCGCGAGGCGCTTCATGTCTCGATTGTCGTCACCTAGGCAGCTGTTCTATAACCGCGCACGTCGGACCCGGCGTGCCGGTACCCTTATCGGGGATGAAAGCCCCTCAGATCGCTGTTGTCGGCGCGACCGGCGCCGTCGGTCGTGAGGTCCTCCGCGTCCTCGAGGAGCGCGACGTCACGCTGCTCGGCATGCGGCCCATCGCGAGCGCGCGTAGCGCCGGGAAGACGGTCCCGTTCCGCGGCGAGGACGTCCCGATCACCGTGATCTCCGACCGTGCGTTCGACGGCATCGATCTCGTGATCTGGGATACGCCGGATGAGGTCGCGGTCGAATGGATGCCGAAGGTGCACGGACGCGCGGTCAACATCGACAACTCCGCGTCGTTCCGCTTGCACGACGACGTGCCGCTGGTCGTTCCGGAAGTGAACCCCGAGGCAGCGCGCGGCCACAAGGGGCTGATCGCGAATCCGAACTGCACGATGATGACGTTGCTGATGCCGCTCGCGCCGCTTCATCGCGCGGCGAACGCGCGCCGCGTCATCTGCTCGAGCTACCAGTCCGTATCCGGTGCCGGCATTGCAGGCGTGGACGATCTATACGAGCAGCTGGAGAAACTGCTCCCCGAACGCGACGCGGTGCGCCGTGGTCAGGTCGACCTTCCGCCCGGGCGCGCGTTCGCGCATCCGATCGCGTTCAACGTGATCCCGCACGTCGGCGGATTCGACGACGCCGGCACGACGAGCGAGGAGCGCCGCGTCGCTAGCGAGACGCGCAAGGTGCTGGACTCGGACACCGAGATCTTTGTCACGAGCGTGCGCGTGCCGACCGTCGTCGGACACGGCGTCAGCGCCTGGGTCGAGTTCGAGCGGCCCATCGATGCCGAGGAAGCGCGCGCGTTGTTGCGCGATGCGCCGGGCGTGACGCTGGAGGACGAGCCGAGAGCGAACCGCTACCCGACGACGTTGCAGTCGGCCGGTCGCGACAAAGCCATCGTCGGCCGCGTGCGTAACGACCCGACCAACACGAATGCGCTCGGGTTCTTCTCGACCTGCGACAACCTTCGCAAGGGCGCAGCGTTGAATGCGGTGCAGATCGCGGAGCTGTTGATCGACAAGAACTGGCTCTAAGGCCGGCGCGCGCACACAGACCAGCTTCGCGACACCGCCTGACCGTCAGGCAACGTCACATACGTGTTGCTGTCGGGCGGCCGGACATCAGTGGGAGCGATCCTCTATCTCCCACGCATGATCCAGCGCATGCCATGCGCTCCGGCGGATCGCGTAGCGCGGTACCCACAGTGGCGCTTTGCGGCGGGGATTCGGCGGCGGCTCCTCGCCGCGCGCGCGCTCCTTCAACGCCTCGACGAACGTCTCGTGCAACTCGCCGGGATCTCGCGCTTTGGAGGAGACGCCGAGCCGCCCAAGGTAGGCACGATCGGCCTCGTTCACGTGGTCGACCATCTGCGAGATCTGCCGGCCGCCGCCGCGCGGCCCGGTCTGGAGCTTCTTCCGTGCATTGCCGGCGGCGCTGTCGTCGAACGCGCTCCAACACCGCTCCAGGATGGTCACGAGCCGGGTCAGCTCATCGGCCTTGATGGGGCGGCCGTCCTTGGTCGCGGGGATGCTCGGGGCGCCGAAGTCGGTCGTCGCGTCCCCCTTCACGCGTTCCTCGATCGTGAACGCGCCGGCGCTCTTCGGCGGCACATATGCGAGCCGAGTGACGATTTTCGCGTACCGCGGTCCGTACTCGAATAGCGCCGCCAGCGCGTCTCCTTCGGTCCTCGCCGCGCGCGTCCATCCTGGCCAGTTCAGCGCGCTCGCGAAGACGCGCTTCGTGCCGACTTCGATGTAGACCGGGAACGTTGCCGGCATGCGGCTAGAAGAAGTCGGCGATCCACGGCAGCGGTCCGCCGAAGATGAGCTCCAATGCGTCGATCGCCGCCGGCGTCGCTTGCAGCCCCCCGATGCGCGCCGCGTCGCGCGCGCGATGCATCGACGACCAGATCGAGGCCAGCGCCTGCACGTCGACCGTCGCGTCGGCCTGCTCGGCAGGGAACACCTTCGCTTGGCCGCCACCGACTTCGATCCTCCACGGTCCTTCGTTTTCGTCGAAGAGCGGGTCGCGCACCGCTATCGTCACCGACGCGTCGATCAGTGGCGGATAGCCGCGTGCTTCGATCGCAGCCGGCACGTCGAGCAGCCTGAGCATCCAACGGAACGTGCCGTCATTCTCGATCGGGTCTTCGGCGATCAGATCGGCGAGCGGATCGGTGGCTGGTCCCGGCCAATTCATCATCTCGCCGGTTGAGCGATGCAACGCGGCAAGTGACAGCAGCGTCTTGCCCGCGGCAGGCGTCGTCCAGATCAGATCACGGACGTCTACGTTCATGCGCCATGCTTCGCCATTCGCCTTGGCGAGCATGTAAACGATCCATCCGGTGATCTGCCCGCCCTCGCGCACCAGATAGCGGTAAACGATGCGGTTCTCCCAATCACTGAACACACGTCGCTTCCACCAGTCGAGGCTACGCCGTACCAAGCCGTTCGTTCCCGACGCGAACCGCTCGTACGCGTCGTTCACTTCCTCGATGTCGTCGTCCGTGAATGGGGACGCAGCCAAGGGTCCATCTTGCGGCAGCGCGTCGAGGCGCGTCTTCCAGAACGTGCGCACGCCGCCGAAGCCATAGCCGACCGTGCGGTATACGGGCACGGTCGCCGGATACAGCGATGAGATCGGCACAGCGGGACGCAGCTCACGCAGCAACTCGCTCATCAATGTCGTTCCGATGCCTTTGCCGCGCGCTTCCGCTGCGACGGCGACGCCGGAGATCCCCGCGGCTTCGACCGGGCGGCCGCCGAAGAAATGAGCGAACGGGATCGCGCGCGCGGTGCCGGCGACCTTTCCGTCGAGTTCGGCGACGCGGACCTCTTCGACGCGCGGGTCTTTCCGCATCGAGTCGCGGCCGTGCTCGTCGATATTGAAGGCTTGGGTACGCAACGCGATGATGCGCTCCACGTCATCATCGGTTGCCGGACGGATCGTGACCATGGCCCGGCGAGACTAGCAGGGCCGCCCGAAGGGCGGCCCACGATTAAGAGCGGTTGCCCGCGCGAGAGCCTAGTGGTTCCGGCGCCTCGGTTTCGGCACCTGCACGCCGAAGGCGTAGCCACACGCGATCGTGATGACGCTGAGGATGACCCACCCATCCGCTGTCATGTCGGCTGCTCCCTTTGTCCGTTTTTTCCGGCCCAGATCTTCTCTCGGAAGGTTCTCCTCCGGAGTTGAGCTGAAACGTTGGACGAACTTGGAAGCGATTTGGTTTCGCTCGCGTGCGAACTAAACGGCCGCACGCTCTCGCGCGCGACGGTCGAGGATGCGCTTCCGGATCCGCAGCGTCGACGGAGTGACTTCGACGAACTCATCCGCAGCGATGAACTCGATCGCAGACTCGACGGTGAGCTCGCGCGGCGGCTCCAGCTTGATCGCATCGTCCGTCGCGTGGGTACGCATGTTCGTCTTCTGCTTCTCTTTCGTCGGGTTGACGACCATGTCGTCGGCGCGCGCGTTCTCGCCGACGACCATGCCCTCGTAGACCTCGTCCCCCGGCTCGATGAAGTACGCGCCGCGGTCTTGCAAGTTGTCCAGCGCATAGCCGGTCGCGCGCCCGGTGCGGTCGGCAACGATGGCGCCTCCCTTACGGTGCGGCAGCTCGCCGGTCCACGGCATCCATCCGGCTGCTTCGTAATTAACGACCGCAGTGCCCTGCGTCATGGTCAGCAACGCGGTCCTGAATCCGAGCAGGCCTCGCGACGGCGCTTCGAAAACGACGATCGAGCGCCCAGTCTCGCCGGGCCGTATCTCGATCACCTCGCCGCGCCGTGGG
>DATGHY010000265.1:0-6737 GCA_035307625.1 Actinomycetota bacterium | reverse complement strand
CGATATCTCGATCAAGGGCGCCGACATCCTCGACATCGTCGCTGCGCATCGCAGCGCGCTTCCGTCGACGGTCGCTGCGCTCAAGACGTTCACCCAAGACTGGGATACGAACCTTTCGATCCCGTGCACCAACGCGGCGGGGCAGACGATCGGACAGATCCATCCGTCGCTCGAAGGATCGACGTGCTGGCAGCTGTGGGTGTTGAGCGCCGAGCAGACCAAGAACCCCGGCGGGTACAACGGCGACGGGCCGGTACCGGCGCCTGCAACCGCGAACGGCGCCGACCCGAAGATCGCAGCTGCCTACCGCGCGCAAGTCCGCGAGCTGCTCGCGTTGCCGTTCGGCTCCGATCCGAGTGAGGTCGCGTTCCTCCTGAGCAGCGCGCTCACCGACGGGAGCGGCCTGATCCCGGAGCAGCTCCTGTGAAGCTACGTGGCGTTCTGTTCAAGCTCGGGATCTTCACCGTGGCGACGCTCGCCGTGACGGTGGTGCTGGCCTCGCAGATCGGCAACTTCGCGCTCCTGCGCTCGCGTTACCAGATCCGCGCCGCGTTCAACGACGCAACCGGGGTGTCGCCCGGCGACCCGGTCACGCTCGCCGGCGTCAAGGTCGGCAAGGTGGATGGCGCAAACGTCGACCACGGGATCGCGATCGTGAAGCTCGCGATCGACAAGAGCGTGAAGCTGCCCACGTCGACGCACATCGAGATCCGCTATCGGAACTTGCTCGGCTTGCGCGTGGTCAACCTCGACCCCGGCGCGGGGACGGGGCCGTACCTGTCGCCGGGTGACCTCGTCCCGACCACGCAGACCGAGGGGCCGCTCGACCTGGACACGATCTTCAACAATCTGAAACCGCTCCTCACCGGGATCAACCCGTCCGACATCAACGCGCTGAGCGAGGCGCTCGTCCAAGCGATCGCGCCGCACAAGGCCGACATCGACCAGGTGCTGAGCGACACGTCGAAGTTGCTCGGAACCCTGTCGACGAAGGACGCGCAGATCGGCAGTCTCATCGACAACCTCGGCACGGTGTCGACGGCGGTGGCGGATCAGCGCGTCCAGCTCGAGCAGCTTCTCTCCAACCTGGCGACGCTCGCCGACTCGCTGTCTGCGGATTCGGGACAGCTCGATCGCGTGTTGGTGAACCTGAACACGGCGACCGGCGAGCTCGCGCATCTCGTCAAGACGAACAGGACGTCGCTCGAGCGAGACATCGGCAACATCGCGAAGCTGCTCGAGCTTGTTCGCAAGCATCAGGCCGATCTCGCCGAGATATTGCAGAAGCTCGACGACGTGCAGCGCGCGACGCTGAAAGCGATGTCGTACGGCGAATGGGTGAACATCTACATCCCCGCGCTGTGCCTGGCCGGCACGCCTGGGTGCGAGAACGCGACATCGTCCAGCTCCGCGTCGGGATCGCTGCCCGACCTCACATCGATCCTGTCGTCGCTATCGGGAGGGAATCAGTGAAGTCCTTCCGCGAGCGGAATCAGGTCGTCGTCGGCATCGTATCGATCGTCATCCTCGCGCTCATCTTCTTGCTTGCATTCGACTTCAAGAAGCTGCCCTTCATCGCACACAACTACACGATCACCGCAGAGTTCGCCGACGCTGCAGGGATAACGCCGGGAAGCGACGTACGTATCGCCGGCTTGAAGGTCGGGACCGTCTCGAAAGTGAAGCTCGATGGCGATCGCGTCCTCGTGACGCTCTCCATCGGAGGCGACACGACGATCCCGCGCGACGCGACCGCGGCGATCTCGCTGAAGACGATCCTCGGAACGAAATCGGTCAGCATCGACGCGCAAGGACCGGGACCGTATATGAAGAACGGCGACCGGATCCCACTCGATCGCACCGAGATACCGTTCGAGATCTACCAAACCGCGAACGCGACCGTCGATCTGCTCACGAACGTGAACGGCAAGCAGCTCAACGAAGCGTTCAAGGCTCTCGCTGCTATCACCGCCGACCCGAACCGTAACGTCGCCGGAACGCTGAAAGGCGCGGCAAAGGTTCTCGGGACGCTGGGCGCGCATTCGCAGTCGCTCGATGCGGTGCTGTCGAAAGGCGATGAGATCCTGACGTCGCTCGACGCATCCGCGCCAAACCTCCAGACGATCATCGCGCATCTGAACACGGTGATGACCGTCCTCGCTCAGCGGCGCGCGGTCGTCCAAAGCTTGTTGCGCAACACGGACGAGCTTGCCTCGCAGCTCGGCGGGATCCTCCGGGACAAGCGGCCGGATCTCGACACGGTGCTGAACGATCTGCACAGCACGCTCGCGCTCGTCGACGCGAACCTCGGGCAGGTCGAGGAAGCGCTGAAGCTGATCGGTCCGTCGACTGAAGCGTTCGCGCGCATCACGTACCGAGGTCGGTGGGCGGGGATCTGCATCATGGCGCTGGAGGCAGAGGCCATCCCGCCTCTTCCGACGATCGACATCGGAACCGGAGGCGCGGCGGGCGGTCCCGTCGACTGCGCGCAGGCAAGTGCGGGCGCAACGAACATCGTCGCACCGGTCGCACCTTCGGGTGCACCGCAGTGGAGCCCGCTGCTGACGGGGTGGATGACGCGATGATCGGCTCCCGAAGGCTGCTCGCGGTCGGGATCGCCCTGACGTTCGTCGCGGGTGTCTTCGCGCTGGCGGTGAAGCCGAGCGGTGAGGGCGGCTCGATAAGGGTCACCGCGCTATTCACCAAGACGATCGGCCTCTTCCCATCGTCGCGCGTGATGGTGCTGGGCGTTGCGGTGGGTCGCGTCGAGTCGGTGACCCCGGTTGGCGACGACGTGAAGGTCGTCATGCGCATCGACAAGGCCCGGAAGATCCCGGCCGACGCGCGGGCGACGATCGTTCCGATCTCGCTGATCTCCGACCGCTACGTGCAGCTCTTCCCGCCGTATTCCTCGGGAGCGACGCTGAAGACCGGCGACGTCATCGGGACCGACAGGACGTTCATCCCGGCCGAGCTCGACGACCTTCTTGCGCAGCTGAAGAAGCTCCTCGACGCGCTGGAACAAGGAGCGCAGAGCGGCTCCCCTGCTCTCGGCGTCCTCGTGAGCAACTTGTCTCAAGCTTTGCAAGGTGTCGGCGGCGACCTGAGTGCGACTCTGGCCGGCGGCGGCAAGGTGAGTGCCACGATCCTTTCGCGCTCATCCGACCTCGACCAGGTGGTCGTCCACCTTTCGTCGCTCGTCTCGGCGCTCTCACAGCGCCGCGCCGACCTCACAGACCTGAACACTCATCTCGCGGAAGCGCTCGGCGCGATCGCCGATGAGCGAGATTCCTTCGGGGGCGCGCTCTCGAACATCGCGCTTCTGACCGACCAGCTCTCGTCGTTGGTGCACGACCACAAGGCTGCTCTCGAGCAGGATCTCGTCACACTCTCCAAGACGACCCAAGCGGTGATCCGCCATCTCGACTCGCTGGAACGGACCATCGAGTGGACGCCGGTCCTAGACGACGGCGTCGAAGGACAGCACAACGGCGGTGCCGTCGACTTCACCGGCGCGCACACGCACATCGACGTGCGCGACGCACACCTAACGACCTGCCCGCCGCTCGTCCCCGTCGCCGTATGCACCGTGCTCGGGCTCGAAGGGCTCGCGGGGTCTGCGTCGCCGTCGCAAGGTTCGAAGCAGCAATCCGTGCAACCGGTGCTACCTGCACCGGCTCCAACACCCGCCGGACCGCCGAACCTCCTCGACCTCCTTCCCAAGCTGCCGTTGCTCGGACCGAACTCGCCGTCGCCGCAACCCACGCCTTCGGGCTCGCCGGACGGGCTGCTCGGCGGGCTGCTCGAACGGATCGGCGGCGGCCTTGATCACGTCTTCGGGTGGTTGCTGTGAAGCGCGCGCTCGCACTCATGGCCGGCTTGCTCGTCGTGAGCGGCTTGGCCGCCTGCGGCAGCGGCGGCGGCTCGATCAAGGTCGACGCGATCTTCCACCAGATCGGAGACCTGCCGCGCTTCGCGAACGTGCAATCGTCCGACGTCGTGATCGGGAGCGTGCGCGCGATAAACCTCGATGGGTACAACGCGCGCGTCACGCTGCGCATCGACAAGTCAGCTCACATCCCGCGCAACGCGATCGCGTTGATCCGATCGACGTCGCTGCTCGGTGAGGAGTTCGTTGAGCTGCGCGCGCCGTCCAACCAGACGCCATCTGCAGAGACGTTGCAGAATGGCGATGTCATCCCGCTGACGCGCACCGATCGGATCCCGGGCTTGGACGACGCGTTGATCTCGCTCGGCCGGCTGCTCCAAGGCGGTACGACGGCCGACCTCGCAACGGTGATCCACTCCTCCGCGCAGATCCTGACTGACAAAGGCGCGGAGCTCGGGCAGATCTTCGCAGAGCTGCGGCAGGTCACGCCCGTGCTCGCCGGTCGCGCGCCCGACGTCGCGGCGGCGATCGACAATTTGAACAGCGAGATCAAAACGGTGGCCGGGAGCGCGGATGTGGTCTCGCGCGCGATCTCATCCACGGCAGACGCGACGGGGATCCTCGCGAAGCAACGCGACGATCTCGACCGGCTGGTGCGGTCGCTCGACGGTGCGTCCGCGGTGCTCGCGCGCTTGACGAAGGCGACGACGCCGGCGGCCGACCGGCAGGTCAAAGACCTCACCGCCGTCGTGGACAAAGTCATGACGACGACGAGCGACCTCGACAAGACGTTGAGCTCGCTCGCGGAGTTCACCGACCTCTGGCCGCGCGCGTTCCCCGGCGACTACTTGCAGCTCGACGTCGTGCTGTCGCTTACAGACACTGCCCCGCCTTCGAGCGCCTCCGCGTTCGGACCAGGGCCCGTTGCGCGCGCGCCGTCAACCAGCGCGCCGGCCGGCACCGCTCCGCCGTCTCCGTCGCTCGAAGGCTTGTTGTGGGGGCCGACGCGATGAGGATCGACCGGCGGCTCATCATCAACACGACCGCTTTCCTGGTGCTGTCCGGGCTGCTCATCCTGCTGCTCGCAGTGCAGGTCCTGCCAACCGTCTTCGGCAGCACGTACCACATCTACGGCATCTTCCCGACGGCCGGCGGCGTCGCCACCAACCAAGAGGTGTCGTACCGCGGGGTACAGATCGGCCGCGTCGGCCGCATGTCGCTGACGAGCGACGCAGTGAAGATCGAGATGATCATCAACAGCAAGTGGAAGATCCCGAAGGACGGGACGCGCGCGCAGATCCAGTTCAAGAGCGCGGTCGGCGAACAGTTCATCGACCTGCTCCCTACGTCTCCAGAGGGACCCGTGTTCAGCAACGGTGACGTGATCCCCGAGTCGCTCACCGAGACGCCGCTTCAGATCGAAGATCTCCTCAAAGAGTTCAGCGTCGTGCTGAACTCGATCGACCCGAAGCAGCTCGGCATCGTGATACACGAGCTGGGCACCGGCTTGGGCGGGCACGGTGAAGACCTGCGCGCGATCATCAAGATGCTGGATCAGCTCGCGACGATCGGCGCCGACCGTCAGACGGAGATCGCTGCGCTGCTCAAGAACGGCGCCGATCTGCAGGACGCATTCAACAGCAACAGTGCGGAGTTTCAGAAGGGGATCGCTGCACTGAACCAAGTCCTCGCGACGGCCGCCGCGCACACCAACGACCTGAACACGTTCTTCTCGACGACCCAAACGTTGGATACCGATCTGTTGGATCTCCTCACGAACCGGAAACCGCAGATCGACACCGTCGTGTCGGATCTGGCCACCGTGACGCGCCTTGCGCACCGGCACTTGCAGAGCCTGAACCTTCTGCTGACGTACCTGGGACCGTTCTTCGCCGACGTATCGGCTGCCTATCAGGCTCCCTATTTCATCTTCAACATGGTGGAGAACCCGACGCCGTTGCAGTGCAGCTACGACCCGAGCAGCCGGCCGGTGCGTGCCGTCACCGATGCATCGCCGAAAGAACCGGCGACAAACTTCCGCTGTGCAGGCACGGCCGCTTCTACGTCGACCGCGACCCCGCCGCCGATCGTTCCCATGACCCCCACGGCACAGCTCGAGCTCGAGCGGGTATCGTGGTTGCACCTCTACACCTTGGGATACTGATGGCAACCGATCAAAAACCAACAGATCAAGGGCCGTGGTTCGCGAACGCGGTGGACGAAGACGTTCCCGCACCGATCCCTGAGCTGCTCAAGGAACGCATCGAAAGGAAGTCGTCGAGCGCATGGATCGCGATAGCGCTCGGCGTTCTTATCATCGGTTTCCTCGCCGAGTCCGTCTTCTTGTTCCGCTCGCATTCTCCCGAACACGACCGCACAGATGTGCTCGCTCTTTCGCGGCGTTTCGTCGTCGCGCTGACGACGTACGACGCCACGACGCTACCGACGCAACGTACGACCGTGCTTTCGATGTCGAGCGGCCAGTTCCGATCAGACTTCGATCGCCTCACCAGCAACCCCGCGTTCGCCTCGGCACTCACCACAGCGCGCGCAACGTCGTCCGGCAAGATCGTGAGCCTCGCGGTGTCGTCCGTCAGCAGTGACAGCGCGACGGTGCTCGGCGTCGTCGATGTCACCGTGTCGAACAAGGATCTGAAGGTGCCGCGCATCGATCGCCAGGTTGTACAGATGACGTTGGTTCACACGTCGAGCGGCTGGAAGGTCGACGGCGTGACGGTGCTCGGGAAGCTCTCGCCCTAGATCGCGACGGCCGCTCGCCGGCTCGTCCAGAAGTCTCGGATCATCTCCGGCGCTCCGGCCGCGAGCAAAGCCAAGACGGGGATCAGGG
>DATGHY010000264.1:0-4518 GCA_035307625.1 Actinomycetota bacterium | reverse complement strand
CAAAGGCCCACGAGCTCCAGGTCTGGGTGGCCGATGATCCCCCGCAGCGCGTAGCGGCCGACGTTTCCGGTGCTCCACTGGACGACTCGGTATGTCACGGGTTCCCCCTTCGAGCAGCGTGGCGCATGTCTAGCAGGATTTCACACGCTCGTCACACGCGGGATACAGGCCTGAAATCAGCGCTCGCTACCGTGAGATCGCCGAAAGGGGGCAGGGATGATCGCAGCGGTTGAACTGGAAGACGAGGCATTACCGGCGCCGGCAGCCATTTGGTCGCATCGCGCTCGGGATAGCGATTGGACGTCCGGCTACGACGAGCTCGTTCGAGCGGCAGGGGCCTTCGCGCGCGGTGTGTCGTTCCTCTCGCGACATTGGACCGAAGTCGAGGCGGAAACCCTCGGTGGGTTGCTTCGATCGCTCGAAGCGACGGCGTTCGATGTCACGAGGATGCTGGGTGGCGCGCGCTACGAGGAGCCGTCGATCGACGAAGCCCTCGCAGCGCGCGTCGCCAGCTTGTGAAGAGTTACTGCACGCGCCAGTGAACCCAGATCACGCCTTTGGAGGTAGGCGCGAGAGCTGCGAACGCGGACCTCGATAGATCGAGGTCACGCAGCGTCGATTGTGGACCGCGATCTTCGATCGTCACGACGACGCTGTTGCCGCCGTACGTTACGAGAACGTGCGTACCGCATGGAAGTGTGCGCGACGCGGCGTAGTACCCGGTGAGGGCGTGACCGCACGCGCCATACCCGCCTGTGTACCACGATGCACGGCCGTAGTGCACCGCGCCACTGAAGTGGTACACGGGAACGGGACGACGGTAGCTGCGGGTTGCGCGCGCAACGATCCGCCGGCGCGGCGCGCGATGCACGACGGGTTTCGCCGGCAGCTTCACGATCTTCGCCGTGTGGATCTCCTGCACGCGGATCAATGAGTCGTTGTACGTCGACGCGGTCGGTGTCGTCGCGGTGTGACCACCTAAGACTGCGGCTGTCGTCGCCGCGGCGGCGACGGTCAGGGAAAGGAATAGCTTCAACTTCATGAGCGAGCTCCTCGGTTGTCCGTCAGGGGGCAGGCGGATGTCCGAGGCGCTCGTGGCGACCCGGGCGGCGTAGAACGGCCGTCTCTTTTCATCCCTGCGGAGCCGCAATCGCTCCACGCGTGGATCACGTGGGTTCGCGCCCTAACTGGGGAAGAGAGCGCTACGACTAGGACTCGTTGTCCCGTGCGGCAATACCCTTGTTAGCAGAGGGCTAACGCGAACTCCAAATCGACCGAAGGCCAAAAACCCTTGTTTCCTGGGGTTTCTCGAGCGCACACGAGAAAATTTATTTTCCCACGCTGTAATTTGCTTATTTTTGCAAGCACTCTGGCCGATCGAACCTGACGGTCCGTCAGATACACTCCGAGCACCATGGACCTCGCATTTAGCCCCCAGGAGCAGGCATTTCGCGATGAGTGCGCCTCGTGGTTCGCCGCGAATCCGCCCGGACGGCTCGATTCGATGGATACGCCCGCGGGGTTCGAGCAGCATCGCGCCTGGGAGAAGCGGCTCCACGACGCTGGGTGGTCGGCCGTCAACTGGCCGCGTGCGTTCGGCGGGCGCGACGCGACGCTGATCGAATGGCTGATATTTGAAGAGGAGTACTACCGCGCGGGTGCGCCGCGGCGTCTCAATCAGAACGGATTGTTCTTGCTCGCGCCGACGCTGCTCGAATTCGGAACGGAAGAGCAGAAGCAGCGCTACTTGCCGACGATCGCGTCGTGCGACGAGATCTGGTGTCAAGGATGGTCCGAGCCGAACGCCGGCAGCGATCTCGCGTCGTTGACGAGTCGAGCGACGCGCGATGGGAACGACTGGGTGTTGCGCGGACAGAAGACGTGGGCATCGCGCGGCGTGTACGCCGATTGGATGTTCGGTCTGTTCCGATCGGATCCTGGATCCGAGCGGCATCGCGGACTCAGTTACATCCTGGTTCCACTTGATGCGCCGGGCGTCACCGTGCGTCCGATCGCGCAGCTCGACGGTGAGCCAGGCTTCGCGGAAGTGTTCCTCGACGACGTTCGCGTTCCCATCGCCAACACGCTCGGCCCGGAAGGCGACGGGTGGAAGATCGCGATGTCGACGGCGGGGTTCGAGCGCGGTGTCGTGCTGCGCTCGCCGGGACGTTACATGGCTACGGCAGCTCGGTTGATCGAGCTGTTCAAAGAACACGGGTCGCCGGCCGCGGTGCAGGACGACGTTGCGCGCGCATGGATGAACGCCGACGCGTACCGCTTGGCGACATTCTGGGCAGTTTCCAAGCTGATGAGCGGCGGAACGATCGGCGCAGAAGCGAGCTTGAACAAGCTGTGGTGGTCCGAGATGGACCTGCACATGCACGAAACGGCGATGCGGCTGCTCGGCGAAGACGCAACGCTCGACGGTCCGTGGTTGGACGGGTTCGTGTTCTCGTTGGCCGGACCGATCTACGCCGGCACCAACGAGATCCAACGCAACATCGTCGCCGAGCGCGTGCTGGGACTTCCGCGCTCATGAACTTCCAGCCGACCCAAGACCAGCAGCTGTTCGCGCGCACCGTGCGCGAGCTGCTCGAGAAGGAATGCCCGCCCGAAGCGGCGCGCGCGGGTTTCTCGATGGATCGATGGGAGAAGCTTCGTGAGATGGGTGTCGTCGACATGCTCGCTCAAGGCATGAACGAGGTCGATCTCGTCGGCATCTTGGAGGAAGCGGGACGCGTTGCGCTCCCGGAACCGCTGATCGAGGCTGCGATGATCGCCGCAGGCGTCATCGAGGGTGTTGTGACCGCCGCGGTAGGCACGAAGTATGCAGCGAACGCCGATGTCGCAGACGTGATCGTGATCGAACGCGGCGGCGCGCTTCTTTCCGTGGCACGAGAGGCCGTGACGCTTCAGCGAGCCGACACGATCGACGCCGCACGTCCGCTCTTCCTGATCACCGGCGGGCACGAGAGGGGAACCGTCCTCGAAGCCGACACCGGTCTGGCCGATCTCAGGGCCACGCTGGGCGCTTCGGCCGAGCTGCTGGGCCTTGCGGCGAGGTGTATCGAGATGGCCGGCGACTACGCGAAAGAGCGCCATCAGTTCGGCAAGCCGATCGGTTCGTTCCAAGCCGTGAAGCACAAGCTCGCCGACGCGTTGTTGCATCTCGAGTTCGCGCGCCCGGTGGTGTATCGCGCCGCATGGTCTCTGGCGAACAACGAGGAGACGAAGGCGCGAGACGTTTCGATGGCGAAGGCGATGGCGGGAGAGGCGGCGAGCGGTGCGGCAAGGGCTGCTCTCCAAACGTTGGGTGCGATCGGGTACACGCAAGAGCACGATCTTCATATCTGGATGAAGCGGATCTGGGCACTCAACGCGGCGTGGGGCAATCCGGACGAGCATCGCGCGCGCGTCGCTTCGACTGTTATCGGTTGATCACACCTGCGCTCTCCTGAGCCGGCATAGGCAAAACGAACCTTGACGAAGTTCGCCCCCATACGGTCGGATGGCGAGCGCCGTTCACGCACCTCGTCTCAAGAGGAGGAGTACGTATGTGGCGTCGCCGCATCGTCGCACTCGCATCGCTCGCTTTGGGCGCTGCATTCGTGATCCCAGCTACTTCGGGATCGGCTGTCACCTCGGACACGAATGTGACCGCCGCAAGTCCTGCGACATCGTTCGCCCAGAACAAACAGAACGAACCTGCCCTGGCCGTCGACGCCAATCACCCGAACATCCTCGCGGCCGGCGCGAACGAAGAGATCGACAACGAAACGTGCAACGCCGGCGACCCGACGACTTGTCCATTCACGCCCGGCATCGGCGACTCGGGTATCTACTTCTCTCTCGACGGCGGCTCGTCGTGGACGCAGCCCACGTACACGGGTTGGTCGGCGCGCGGATGCACCGGCCCGGCTGCGTGTAGCCCCAGCGTCGGCCCGATCGGGACCATCCCCTGGTACTACGAGAACGGCTTGGTCTCCGACGGCGACCCGGCGGTCGCGTTCGGTCCGGTCCGCGGATCAAACGGTACGTTCAGCTGGTCCAATGGATCCCGTCTCTACTACGCGAACCTGACGTCGCAGTTCCCGGGAAGCCCGACGTTCAAGGGGTTCGAAGCGATCGGCGTTTCGCGCACGGACAACGTGACCGCGGCCGCGAGCGGCAACAAGAACGCATGGAAGCCGCCCGTTCTGATCTCGAAGCAGAACTCAACAACGTTCAGTGACAAGGAGCAGATCTGGGCCGACAACGCGTCGAGCAGCCCGAACTTCGGCAACGTGTATGTCTGCTGGGCCAGCTTCGTCGGCCAGGAGAAGGGGAACGCTGCACCCGCCCCATTGATGGTTGCAACCTCGCGCGACGGCGGCGACACCTGGACGGTCCGCCAAGCTTCATCGGCGGCAGATAACAACAACCGCAATCCTCTTGACGGTTGCACGATCCGAACCGACAGCCACGGTAACGCCTACGTATTCGGGATCGCTACGCTCTCGAACGCTCAGAAGGGGCGGT
>DATGHY010000263.1:0-2115 GCA_035307625.1 Actinomycetota bacterium | reverse complement strand
AACCTGTCGTTCTTCTTCAGCTACGGGATGGATCCGGAGTACGCGGTGATCGGCCGCGTCGCGCGCCGCATCTGGGCGATCGCGATGCGCGAGCGCTACGGCGCGAACGAGCGCAGCCAGAAGCTCAAGTTCCATTCGCAGACGAGCGGCCGCTCACTGCACGCGCAGGAGATCGCGTTCAACGACATCCGCACGACGCTGCAGGCGCTGATCTCGACGTACGACAACACGAACTCGCTGCACACGAACGCGTACGACGAGGCGATCACGACTCCGACCGAGGAGAGCGTGCGCCGCGCGATGGCGATCCAGATGATCATCAACCGCGAGTGGGGCCTCGGGAAGAACGAGAATCCGAACCAGGGGGCGTTCATCATCGACGAGCTGACCTTGCTCGTCGAGGAAGCGGTGCTGAAGGAGTTCGAGGCGCTGTCCGAACGGGGCGGCGTATTGGGCGCAATGGAAACCGGCTACCAGCGCGGCAAGATTCAGGAAGAGTCGCTGTATTACGAGCACCGGAAGCACGACGGCAGCTACCCGATCGTCGGCGTCAACGTGTTTCGCAATCCCCACGGCGATGCGGTGCGGCAGAAGCTCGAGCTCGCGCGTTCGACCGAGGAAGAGAAGGAATCACAGCTCGCGCGCCTCACCGAATTCCATGCGCGCCATGCCGATGAAGCGCCGGCGGCGCTCACGCGCCTTGCGAAGGCGGTGATGGAGAACGGCAACGTGTTCGAGGAGCTGATGAACACGGTGCGTGTCTGCTCGCTCGGGCAAATCACGAACGCGCTGTTCGACGTCGGCGGGCAGTACCGGCGCAGCATGTAGCGTCGGCGGAACGGCCGATGGCGCGCTCGCGAGCAACGGCATGGTCATCGCGCTGCTTTCACGCGTCGCGCGCCTCGTCTGACGGGCATTCCCGGGCGCGCCCGGTGAGCGTGCCGAACGATCGGCGGGCGCGCATGCCAAACGGCGGGAGAGACCCGGCCACAATCGCGTAACATGGCTGATACTGCGGCGCCGCTTCCATACCGGCGCAACCCGATTTCTTCGTGAGTCATGGCCGAACAAACGCACTGGGCATTCCCCGCCGAGCTTCAACCGAAGGGTAGCGAGGTCGCGTTCGATCTCGAGCGCGCGCTCGACGCCGTCGTCGCAATGCGCGTCGAGGTGTCCGAGGATGCGTTCACCGCGTCGGTGCTGGGCACGGAGCGCACGGGCAACGGCGTCGTCATCGACGCCGACGGGCTCGTGCTGACGATCGGCTACCTGATCACCGAGGCCGACTCGATCTGGCTGACGACGAATTCGGGGAACGTCGTTCCCGGACATGCACTCGCTTATGATCCCGTCACCGGCCTCGGCCTGGTCATGCCCCTGGGCAAGCTCGCCGCGGCCGCCATTCCCCGCACCGATCTCGAATCCGCCGATCTCGACGATGACGTGTATGTCATCGGCAACGGCGGCCGCGGGCACGCGTTGCGCGCGCGGCTTTTCGCACGACGGGAGTTCGCGGGCTACTGGGAATATCTGCTCGACGAGGCGCTGTTCACGACGCCGCCGCATCCCGAGTGGAGCGGCGCGGCGCTGCTCGACGCGAACGGCCGGCTGATCGGCATCGGATCGTTGTTCGTGCAGGAAGCGGACGGCGACGAAACGGTGAAGGGCAACATGTTCGTCCCCAGTGAGCTGATCGACCCGATCCTCGATGACATGCTGAAGCTCGGCCGCGTCGATCGGCCGCCCCGCCCGTGGCTCGGCATCTACACCGCCGAAACGCGTGAGGGCATCGCGATCCAGGGCTTGGCGCACGGCGGGCCCGCCGAACGCGCGGGCGTGCATCTTGGCGACATTGTGCGCGATGTCGGCGGCGCGCCCGTCAGTGGACTCGGCGACTTCTACCGCAGTCTCTGGATGCGCGGCCCTGCCGGCACCAACATACCGATCACCGTTGCGCGCGGAGGCGGGTTGAAGGAAGTCACCGTGCAGTCGGTCGATCGCAGCGCGCTGTTGAAGAAACCGCAGCTCCAGTAAATGGGGTCAGAGCGAATTAAACAGGCCAGGCAAGTCTCGCCTGGCCTGTTTAATTCGCTCTGACCCCATTTACTGTGGTTT
>DATGHY010000262.1:0-13139 GCA_035307625.1 Actinomycetota bacterium | reverse complement strand
ATGTGGCTTGTTCTCGATCCGTTCGATGCACGTTGCAACTTCGGCGCTTGCATCACGAAGCCCTTCAGCCGCGCCGCTGGCCGCGGCGGTGGCGACGGAGAACCCATCACCTCCAAGCGCGACGACGACGATGCTTGCGTCGCCTGGCCCCCCAGTCGCTATCTCACCCGCAGTCGAGCAGCCGATAAGGGGCACGCCGGGGGCCGTCGCGTCGACACCGGAGAGCAAGGCGTGGAGATCGTACGAGTCTGAGCAGAAAACGATCAGGAGTTTGGCGTCTGGCCGGATGAGTGCTGCGTTCGTTGCGTCACCGGCCGCGGTTCGCGCGTCGACGTCGGCGGATCGACCCACGCCGAGCCACCTTTGCGATGATTCGGTCATCGACTCTCCCCTTTCACGTGTCGGTGAACGGGAGCCTCAGCCGGCACAGGTGGCCGCGATCCAACCCACGTCGAATCGGAGGCGCCGTTCCCTTGAGGTATCGGCGCTTGGGAGCGGACTTTTCAACGGATGAGGTTGTCTTTCATCGGAAGATGACCTATTTCCGCCCAATCTGTTGAAAACCGGTGGAGGATCAACTCCCCGAAACTCACCAGAGTCGCGATCAGAGGGGTGCAGGTTCAACTCCTGCCCGGGCACAGAGATTTCCCAGGTAGTTGTCAGTGAGGGAAATCTGAGTCTTGAGAAGGCCGTGCGCAGTCTGCGCGCTGAACAGGTTAGTCGATCGGAAGCGAGTGTTTGAAAGCAGGGATCGCTTCGTCGGAGTTACTCGATGAACCCCGTGAGAGTCCCTTCCACGCGTCTGCCGAGTCGATCGAAGAACCCGAGAGTCCTCGCGTCGAACGCATCAGCTTCCAGGCTGGACAAACCGAGGAGTCCAACGATCGTGTTGTCTCGATGAAGCGGTATCGACACCCAGGAAGAAACGCCCTCGGATGCTAGAACTTGTTCAACGAGCAAACTATCGCCCCGGCGTTCCGACGAAAGGACAGACCGATCGAGTCTGCTCATCTCGGGGAAAGATGTCGCTAACAGCGACATCCTCACGCCGGGAACCAGCTGCGTCTCTACTGCACACCACACAGCGACTATCTCGAGCTGCTGTTGTTCCGGTATCACCGTTCTGATGCTCGCGCGCCACAAGGAAGGGATCGCAGGCCGAATAGAGTCGGCAAGTGCTTGGAGTGCTTCCTGGACGTTTGCGGCTCGGGCCATCAAGGTGGGGAGGGCCGTCAGCAGGGCAACGCCTTCACTCCCCACCACTCCCATACGTCAATAGTTCGACCGAACGGGCAGGACCTTGAGAAGACCATCGCGGTTGCCAGCACATGGCCCGAGCGCATAACGATGTGACTTACTGAATGTGAATAGTTGGCCGGTGCCGGCGCGACGTCATGCTGGGCAAACTACCCAGGCCGCAGCGCCAATCTGGGATCCGTTAGCTCATCCAAGCCACGGGAGCTTGATCGCGCCGACCTGACTCAGAATAGCGGCCAGATCCTCGAACGCCCATTGCTCACTGATCTTCCCGTCTTCAGCGACCCGATAGATATCAACGGCATCCCACTGCACCCGATTGCCGGTGGCCGGGACTCCGAGCAGATTGCCTGTGTGTACCGCGGTGACGAGCAACCGTAGAGCCACGAGATCGTCCGTCGCGATCACGTCCTGCACTTCCGCATGGATATCGCCCAGAGCTCCGATGAACCCACCGAGGATGGGGACGATGGTGTCCACGCCGTTCACGGTACCGAGGGCACCCCCATGCCAGACGACATCGTTGGTGAAGTATTCACGCGCAAGTTCGGCGTTCGCCCCGTTGAACACCTGCTCGACGAAGCGACGGGCGGTCGCCACCCGATCGATGGTCTTGGTATCGGCCACAGCTCTCTCCTTTCAGTCGGTCCGTCGACAGGGTATCTTATGCTTTCTTGCGCAAGCAAGTAAACTAACCCTGGGGGCAACGAGGCATGGCGATACTTGCCTCGGCAAGTTATGTTCGAAGGATGGCGAAGGTTAAGCGGCTGACCGCAGACGAAGAGGCCCTATGGCGAGCACTTATGCGCATCGTTTTGGCCTTGCCACGCCGGCTGGACGGCGATCTCCTACGGTCGACCGGCCTTGGCGCCAGTGAGTACAAGGTTTTGATGAATCTGTCGGAAGCTCAAGGTCGCACTTTGCGGATGGCCGTCCTCGCGGACGCAGCAGGACTCTCCCCCAGTCGAACGACGCGGGTCGTTGATGGCCTCGCCTCACGTGGATTCGTCACCAAGCGCTCCAGCTCTGACGATGGGCGCAGCTTCCTTGCGAAGCTCACTCCGAAGGGGCTCACCAAGTTGAAGTCGGCTTGGCCGACGCATCTGGCGAGCGTCCGGAGCCGTCTTTTCGATCACATCGATGGCGCTGCGGTCCCGCAGATCGCGCAAGCGTTGCGTGCCGTGGCTGCTCGTTTGGACAACCAAGACCCTGAGGTGGAGTAAGCCGTCATGTCGCTCTGGTTTAGCCATGGTTTAGTTGACATGACACGCCGCCAGGTCGGCCCTTGACGTTCTGACTCGTTGGGCTCGTATCGGCCAGTGACGAGGAGCAAGCGTTAGGTTGCCGAGTAGGTCGAGGTTAGTCCAACGTCGTCTACGTTGAGATGTTCAACAATGGTCTCGACTGAAGACTGTCCGTGAAGCACGGTCGGCTTCCATCCCGCGATGAGAAACTCCCCAAAAGGCAGCCCGTGCCGGCGCGCAAACCGGGATTCGAATTTCGTCCCGTACATCTCGTATTCCACGTCGAACCCGGCGTCGTGGAGACGATCTACGTAGTCGCCGCCGTACGTCCGTACGTGGTCCTCCTGACCGAAACGTATAAGGCGTTCCTGGCGTGATGCGCTTGGATCCTCATCGGTGCGCCTTTCCGGATAGAAGGGCACCATGAGCAATGCCCAACCACCGGGCCGAAGGATGCGTGCGAGCTCCTTCATGGCCGTGCGATCATCGGCGATGTGTTCGAGCACATGGCTGCAAACAATCGCATCGAAGCAACCGGTTGGAAAGGGGGTAGCACGGAGATCCAGCGCCACGTCGGCGAGCGGTGAGTCGATATCGCCTTTGACATACGTGACCTGATCCGCGCTAGCGAAGCGCTCCAAGAGTCCTTGTTCTGGCGCGATGTGAAGAAGGCGCCGCGGGCCACACAGCAAGTCCGTCTCTCGGCTTATCCACAGCCACATGCGCCGATGCCGTGCGCGGCTTTCGCACCATGGGCAGATCGCTTCCCATGTGTTCGTCGGATCCTTCTTCCAACGTCGCATGCCGCGATCGCAGACCGCGCATCGGAAACGAGAACCGCCATGAAGCACGGATCGTTTTGTGAACCAGAGCAGGCGGTAGAGTCGTGGCAAGCTTTGGCGTGTCCAGAGCTTGGCATCAGCGATTCTCCGGCGACCTACGGTTCGGGCTGAGCCACCAGACAATTTGGTTCACCTCGTTCAAGAATCTTCTGTCGATCTTGACCGATCAAGGTCTCGCCAAGGTCTGTGCCGCGTCGCTCGCTCGACCATGGAGCGGACCTTATTCAACGCACGTGTCGTAACCCGGCTTCGCCCTACTTTTCGACTGAGAACGAACAATCTCCTTCCGGCTTGATCGGCGAATCGTCCGAGGGCTAGAAGGCCGAGTCCACGGCTCGATCAAGGCCGCTTGATTGTTCCCTTCACCCAGTTAAACGTCCTCGATGACTCTGGTTGTGGCTCCGAGAGGTTCTACGGCTCGGTCACCCTCGCCGAGCTCTACGTTCAGCGAGGTCCAACGTCGTCCCCTTCCGAGTCGCAGTCCCCAAACTCATTTCGAAGGCATAGCTCGAGCAGGATCGCGAGACCGCGTCCATGCATTGCCGGGACTCGATCGCCGGGTCCTTTGGGCGATCCGCGAGAATATGCTTCAACGGGGTCAGAACTTGGATATACGTGGTTGCGATCAGACCGCCGGTCGACTTGCCGGCCACTACTCCGCAACAGCGCCGCAATATGAGCACTTGTGGGCGCCGGTTCTGGAGCCGTTCAACTTGCGTTTGCTCGCCCAGCTCCCACTACGGGGCGCGCGCCGAGTGCTCGATGTTGGAGCCGGTGTCGGCACGCTTCTCCCTCACATTCGAGCGCGGGCCTCTAAAGCTCAGGTCGTGGGCATCGATCGATCAATGGGCATGATTGCCCTGGCGCCCCGAGACCTTCAGCGCGCAGTGGCGGACGTTTCACAACTGCCGACCGCCGCCGAGCTCTTCGACGTTGCGATTCTCGCGTTCATGCTTTTTCACGTTCCGGACCCGCTAGGCGCGCTTGTCGAAGTGCGGCGGGTACTCGTTCCCCGAGGTTGCATAGGTATCACGACCTGGGGCAGGGCACAGGCATTTCTCCCGGACGACATGTGGACAGACGAGCTCGATTCTCATGGAGCGCCTCCCGACGCTACGCCATCTAGCCGAGGCATGATGGATTCACCCGAGAAGTTGGCCGACCTCCTCAACGGAGCGGGGTTTCGCGTTGAATCCATTCAGCGTGAGCCGTTCGAACAAACGCATAGCGTGGATGAGCTCGTTGCTCTGAAGAGCAGTCTCGGGCCAACAGCGCGCCGGCTCGCAAGACTCGATGAACAGACTCGAGGCGATTGCCTCGCTCGCATGCGTCAACGTCTAGTGGCCCTCAGTCGCGACGCGCTCACAGACCGTGACGAAGTGATCTTCGCAATCGCCGCAAAGAAGCAGGCGTAGCCATACCCGAACGCAACTCCTGAGTCGTGCCCCGACCCGGTCCGACTGCCAGGCCGATGCAACGTGAAGGCTCTACCTATTCGGGCGGCACAGAGTTGTAGGGCGGCACGCCGCAGCTGCTGGGGACCGGAGCCCCGGCGAACCTCGCCTCGACGTATGCGCGCGCCAGCGCGAAGAAGTTGCCCGCCCCCTGGATGTGCTCTAGCCCGGCGTGGTCCCGCACGTACAAGATCGGCGCCCCCGCGGCACAGTATTCAGCCACGAGCCCGTCGAGCGGCTCGACCCAGATGATCTCGTCCTGCACGCCGTTGTAATAAAAGGTCGGCGCTTTCGGCACGCCGTGGCCGAGCTCGTTGTCCGCGATGATTCGCTGGATATCAGCGCGGCCGAAGAAGTTCGGTTTCGTCGTCCACTGGTTGAAGTGTGCGAACGGGGCGGCGAATACGGACGTCGCGCACCCGGTGCGCACCTTCTTCAAGAAGGCCCGACCGGCGGCGGTGAGCGCCGATACGAGCGTGCTCTCGACGTGATAAGCGCGCGCGATCCTGTCGGCAACGGCCATGAGCACACCAGTCGCAACGCCACCGTCGATGTACCGGACATTCGCCAAGTTGGCGACGGGCACGCCGCCGGCCGCGACGGCGACGACGTTCAGCTCGGGAGCGTATGAGGGCTGGAGCTCGTTGGCGACGGCCGATTCCCATCCGCCGCCCGAGTAGCCGACCATCGCGACGGGAGCGGATCGTTGCAGCCCTGCAGGCGCGAAACGTTCGGAAGCGCGGATCGCATCGAGCACCATGTGCGCGTCGCTCCGGCGAACGACGTAGTCGGACGTCGGCCCCTCCACGTCAGGGATGACGAGCACGCGACCAGCTGCCAGCTCGGGAAGTGCCGTCGCCGCCAGCTCCGCCACGAGATTCCCGTCCATCTCGCCGGTCGGAGCATTCTCACCGACGCGGAGCTGGTACGACGGCGCGCAATCCCAATCGAGAGAGTCTTCCGCGTCTTGGAGCGATACGAGCCCGCGCGGCTTCTGGAGAGATGTTCCCTGAGGAACGATGACCGTGGCCACGTTCGCGGTCGGCCGGTTGTCGTTGTCCTCGGTCCGATACAGCAATTGGTACGTGGTCGCACGAAGGCCGCTGATTGGAAGGACAACGAGACTGACATCGACCTTACGAACGCGAAGGATGGTTCCATTGGCGACGTGGTCGAGTCGCGCCGGAGCCTGGTAGAACGGATCGTTCCTGGGCTCGAGGACGGCCGCTGAGGCGCGTTGCGTTGGCGCGGCCGCCGCGAGGACAAGCAGGCACCACATCGCACCCCACGCGATGTGCCCGCGAGTGAGCCGACGTCGTTCCACGGCGAAGGAATTCGCTCCACGTGGTTTGATTTCCTGCCGCTCAGGCGCGCGCCGCGATTACCGGCCTAGCGTTTTCTTGTGCTCCGACCAGACCTTGATCATCTCGATGAATGTCGCGGGGTTGTAGACGTCTTCCTCGCTGCTCCACTTTCCGTCGCCCGCGTACTTCAAGACCGTTAGGTTGGTCGCTTGATGAACGCTTCCGTCTCCGAGGTCTTTCATGCGGTTCACGATCTCGGCGACGATCCATCCACGCTCCTCGTCGATGACATACCAGTTGGCCGGGAACGCGTCCATCTCGTTCCCCGGGAACTGAGACATCGTGGAGGTGATCCACTTCCGGATCTCATCGCGGCCATGGAACGTGCCGAAAAGGTGTTCGATGTAGGTCGCATCCTCGGTGAAGATCTCGGGCCACTGGTTCCAGTCGCCCGTCGCGCCTGCGCGCGCTCCGGCTTCTAAGTACAGACCGAAGGCCTTCTCCAGCTCGTCGCGGCTCCAGCGTCCCATCGCGCGGCACTGTATCGGAACAGATCGGTTGTGTGACAGCCCAAGGTGACTGTGGGAACGAGCCGGCACGTAGGTCGCGCCGGGCAGGAACGAACTTGGGCCTCGTCGAAGACGAGCGAGTGACCGATCGCTCTTTCCAGGGACCCGCGCGCGCGCTCATCGCGTGCGTGATCGCCCTCTGTGTCATCGCCGCCGCACACCTTGCTTCGTCCGCTACGAAGAACTCGGACGACCGGCTGCTCGTCGGTGTCGGTCGCGCCGACATCACTCCGCCGACCGGTTACTACATGATGGGCTGGGTTCGGTCGGACGCGATCACGAACGGCCAACACACGCGTCTGTTCGCGCGCGTGATCGTCCTCGAGCGCGGCGGACGCAAGCTCGCTCTCATCGCGGAGGACCTCAATGCCATTCCCGGCGGCATGCTGAAGGCGGCCACAGATCTGGTGCACGATCGCGGGTTCACCGAGCAGAACGTGATCGACTCCGCCTCGCACACACACGCGGCGCCCACCGGCTTCTACAACTTCAGCACGTACAACACCGTCTTCCCGACCGCGCACACGCTGACCCAACAGAACGTCAGCGGCCAGATCGATCCTCAGCTGTACACGTTCATGGTGCACCGGCTCGCCCTTGCGATCCGGCGTGCGGACGACAACCTCGGCCCGGGGTTGCTCGCGTGGGGGTCGACGAAGCTGCTCGGCTTGACGCAGAACCGGAGCCTCGAGGCGCACCTCGCCGACTTCGGCATCCACGTGCCGCCCGGCAAAGGCACGGTTGCCATGGATCCGCTTGGCTATGCGGACACGATAGATCCGAATGTGGACGTCCTTCGCGTCGACAAGCTGCTCGGCGGACGCGATGTTCCGGTGGGGATGTGGTCGACGTTCGCCGACCACGGCACCGTGAACAAGTATCAGTTCAACGTGTACAACGCCGACCATCACGGCGCTGCGACCCGCGTCGTTGAGGCTGCGATCCGTGCTTCGGGTGGCGCGCCTTCGGGGCAGGACGTCGTAAACGTGTACGGGAACACCGACGAGGGTGATCAGTCGGCGGGGCTCGTGCGCAGCGGACCTGCGGCGGCGGATTGGGTCGGTCGCGTCGAGGCGCGCGCGATGCTGACCGCGTGGCGCGCCGCTGGGTCCCATCTCACCGACCGTCCGGTCATCGACTGGCGGTGGACGCGGGCGTGCTTCTGCGGCGCGGCGGTCCCCGGCGGCCACGTCGACAGTCGCGCGTGGGTGGGCCTGCCGCTGTTAACGGGTTCAGAGGAGGGACGTGGTCCTCTGTACGACCTGACGCACGTATCGTTCGAGGGCGATCACTTGCCGGTCGCGAACCCCGTTGATGCTGCGCAAGGCGACAAGATCACGGTCGACCCCGCGATGAGCGGCGCGACGCCGCTGGCGGTTCCGCTGATGGCTGCTCGGATCGATGACGGGCTTGTCGTAACCGTCCCCGGAGAGATGACCGTCGGCATGGGCTCCCGCCTCCGCTCCGACGTGCTCCGAGCCGCCGCCGGGAGCGGCGTGCGGTTCGCCGTCATCTCCGGCCTCGCGAACGAGTATCTCTCATATTTCACGACGCCGGAGGAGTTCGAAGCGCAGCACTACGAAGGCGGTTCGACGCTGTACGGCGAGTACAGCTCCGTGTTCTTGGAGCAGCGGCTGGTCGCCCTCGTCAGGAACCTCGTTGCAGGAATGCCGGGACCGGCGCCGTACGCCTACGATCCGCGGAACGGCGTCTCGGCAACAGCGGCTCCATTCCCAAGTGGCGCCTCGGCCGCGACGATCAACGCCGAACCCGCGCGCACGCCACGCTTCGCGCGCGCCACGTTCTCCTGGCACGGCGGACCCCGCGGTGACGACCGGCCATTGGACACCGCGTTCGTTACCGTCCGGCGGCTCGTCGGCGGTCGCTGGGCTCCGGTTGCCGACGATCTTGGTTTGCAGATCCTGTGGCGGGTCGACAGCTCGGGTAATTACACCGCGTGGTGGCAAGTGCCCCTGAACGCTCCGGCGGGCAGTTACGACTTCGTCGTTACGGCGAACAACTACCGGCTCATGTCGACCGCATTCAACGTCGTTCCTTCGAGCAGCCTGTTGGTAACAGAAGGCAGCAACCGCCGTGGTGATGTCACGTTCACGTTGCGGTATCGCGCGCCGGTCGTGAACGCTGATCTGACGTGGTGGCCGGCCCTCGTCGACGGCGGAACGCTCCACGTGTTAGTCGATGGCCGGCCGGTGACAGTCGCGCTCTCGCACGGTGCGACGTTCGCGATACCCGGTTCGTCGAGCGCGAACCGCATCGTGCTGGCCCCCGGGGGCGCAGCCGACCGCTTCGGCAACGTGAACTCTTCCGGGGTTGCCGTCGGCTGAAGTGCACCAGCCACCGAGAGCCATGGCCGTGAGCAGGAAGTTTAGGCAAACCTGAGGGTTCGCCCCGGTCAAGGTCGCGGCTTTGAGTCCGATATCTCCTAGGTGGGGAGGAGAGGTCGATTCGCCCATCGCGCCACGGCTGTCGCCGTCTTGGCGTCTTGTTTGTCGTTCCTCCCAAGCAGCGCACCGCCGGCAAAGGCATCCTCCTCGTGGCTCCCCGGTATCGATGTCTCGAGTTATCAATCGACTATCGACTGGGCCAAGGTTGCCGGGGCGGGGATCAAATTCGCAATCGCGAAGGCAACCGAGGGCACGACCTACTACGACGCGTACTACAGCGCGAACAAATCGGGGGCGGCGGCGAACGGGATCGCGTTTACGGCGTACCATTTCGCTCGACCGACTTCGAGCACGAGCACCGCAGTTGCGCAGGCGGACTACTTCCTCAACAACGCGAAACTTTCCGCGGGCAATCTGATACCCGCGCTCGACCTCGAAGTCACCGGGGGCTTATCGGTATCAGCCCTGCAGAATTGGACGTGGGCATGGGTGAAAGAGGTGTTCGCTCGGCTCGGTGTGAAGCCGATGATCTACACGTCGCCCAACTTCTGGCAGACGTACATGGGGAACACGACCGCGTTCGCGGACCAAGGGTACGACACACTTTGGATAGCCCACTGGACCAGCGCGACGAGCCCTTCTGTCCCGGCCAACAACTGGAGCGGACACGGGTGGACGTTCTGGCAGTGGAGTGATTGCCAGCACGTCAGCGGCATCTCCGGCTGCGTCGATGGTGACCGCTATCACAGCCCTGACCTCACGCCTGTGCGGATCACGTCGCTGGCCGTAGCTCGGACGGCGGGAGGGTCGGTCGCGAGCTCACCGACCGGTATCAGCTGCGGCTCGACGTGCAAGGCGTACTTCGATCCGATGGGCACCGTCGGCCTCACGGCCACGCCCGCCCCGGGTGCGACGTTCCTTGGATGGGGCGGCTCTTGTTCGGGGAGTTCGACGTGTTCCGTCGATATGGTTGGGAACAAGTCGGTGTCGGCGAGCTTCGGCTACACGCTGACGCAGGACATTTCAGGGACCGGCCCGGGGCAGATCACGATCGCAACGAGCAGCTGTCGAGCCACGTGCCAAACCACGTATCAAGCGGGAACGAGCGTGACCCTCAAAGCGACACCGGGCGCAGACTCCCTCTTCTCGAAATGGACGGGTGCATGCACCGGAACATCAACCACTTGCACCGTCACGATGGACGCGTCGAAGCAAGCGACCGCGAACTTCATCGACAAGCCGCCGTCGGCGACCGTCTCCTTCCCGGGAACGTTGAACGGGTCGGTCAAGGTTTCATTCGACGAGCCGGTGTTTCACGTTTCGTCGTCGAACGTCGATGTGCGCGTGCCCGGATCAACGGCTCCGCTTGGGTCTCAGATGACCTGCTTCAACGTGAGCGACGTTGCGGTCGACTGCTCGACCGGCGGCACGTCCACCATCACGGTGACGCCCTCCGCCAACCTGATCCCAGGCCAGTACTACCAGGTAAGCCTCGATCCTTCGGGCGTCTCGCAGTCGATCGCGGACGACGGCGCCGTCCCGCTCGCCTCGACGTCGAAGACGTTCCGCGCAAGCCTTTTCCAGCAGGAGTACAGCCAGCGCGCGGCGTTCGCGTGGCAGAAGGTGTCTTCGGCCGATGCGCTCGGGGGGTCTTACACCCAGGAGCACCTCGCTGGGGCGACGGCGAGCTACACGTTCAGCGGCACCGGTGTTACGTGGTACACGAAGATCGGGCCTGATCAGGGGCGGGCCCAGGTCTCGATCGACGGCGTTTCGAAAGGCACCTTCGATCTCTACTGGACGCGCGCGCATTACCAGATGCCACGTTCGTTCGCGGGCCTGACATCCGGAAGTCACACGATCACGATCACCGTCGCGGGGAAGAATGCAGCGTCTTCCAACGCCCTTGTGTCGGTCGACGGCTTCGCCGTAGGGGGCGTTACCAACGATTCTCCTTCGGTGGCGTACGGGTGGAGTCCGCGCTCTTCGTCCCTGGCCTACGGCGGCCGCTACGTGGCAAGCGATCTTTCAGGTGCGACGGCGTCATTCACGTTCCGCGGGACCAAGATCGCGTGGGCGACGCTGATCGGACCGGATCAAGGCATCGCCAACGTGACGATAGACGGCAAGCTGGTTGCAAGCTTCGATAACTACGGCATATCGGTGGAGCGCGCCGTACGCACGGTAGCGAACCTCGCGGATGCGGTTCACGTCATCAAGATCGTTGTGGCCGGCAAGCATGGAGCTCAGTCGAGAGGCTCTTTCGTCGCCGTCGACGCGTGGTCGATCACATAGCTCGATCTCACGTCCGTACGAGGCCAGCCTTCCGTCGCCGCGCTGTACATGACAGGACGCGCCTCAGCTAGCCAAAGGTTTCCGGCCGGCTACAGGTCCGACGGGGGGTAATAGTTCTCCGCGCCCAGCCGCTCGACTTCATCGGCCCAGCCGGTCCCGTACACCGCGCGCGCATCCTGCAACATCGGGCTGACGTACTGCCAGGCTTGCCGCTTGTACGTCCAGTTGTTCTCGTCGAGCTCGTGCGCGCGCTTGAAGTGTTCGACCGCGTCGTCTTCGTACCCGGCCTTCTGCAGGTATTGGCCGATCTCGAAGTGTGCTTTCGCTTCCGAGTGATCGGATGACCGCGGCTGCGATCGCGCGACTACCTCATCCGGCGTGAGCGCGAACTCCGATGCGCTTCCCTTCGCTACCCAGTCGCGGAGTGCCGCCAGATAGCGTTTCGGGTTGCTCTTGAGCTTGGCCGACTGCTCGAGCGACTTGCGGAGGAACGGGTCAAGATCGTCTGGCAGAACGTCGGGGATCTTGATCACTTCGCGCCACATCGACTTGCCCGGCCACGCAACTTCGGGCGGACGCACGATGACACCTTCTTCGTCGATCCACACGCCGCTCGGAACATTGACGATGCCGAGCAGCCCTCCGAGCGCGTGAAGCTCGTCGATCAACGCGGGATGTTGTGGCTTCGCTTGCTCGATCGGTTCGCGCGCCGCGTCGGCGAGGTCGAACGCAACCGTGACGATCTCGAGTCCCTGTGGGTGGAGCTCTTCACGAAGTTCCTGCCAGACCGGCAGATCGAATCGACACCCTCACCAACTTGCCCACGCGAGCAAGAAGACCTTTTGCCCGCGCAAGCTCGACAGGGTGAATGGTTCGCCGCGCCAGTCCGGCAGCGTGAAGTCTGACGCCTGCGCCGTCGACAAGGCGTTCGATCCGATCGTCTCCGAGCCAAGAGCCCAGACGTCGTGCTTCTCGTCATGAACGAGCGCCATCCCGAGGCGTTCGGAGATCACGTTCGCGTCGATCTCTTCCTGTTTCGCGAGGAGCGGTACGCAGATCTCGCCCTTGCACGCCCCTTGGGGCTTGAGGGCCCAGCCCGTCGCGCGCTCGAACTGGGCGCCGTCGATGTCCAACGAGGTCAGGATCACGGACAGATGGTAATGGACGGAAGGTTCGGTCTGGCAAGTTCGGATGACGTTGTGGCGCTCCGGTCGCGCGCGGGAGAATCCTTGCATGATCGCGATCGAGGACCTTCCGTCGCTTGAGCTACAGGCGCCCGGAGCGGCCGCTGCCGCCGTGTACGACCGCCCGATCGGCTTGCGGGTGCTGAACGAAGACGAGCAGGCCGGCGAGGAGCACTACCTCATCCGGTATCCACCCGGCACGCGCGGGCGCGCGCACCGGCACTCGGCCGCGCACACGATGATCGTTCTCCAAGGGCTGCTCGAAGCGAACGGCCGCATCTTCGGCCCCGGGAGTTACGTTCACTTCGCGGCAGGAGAGTTGATGAAGCATCAAGCGACGGCCGACGAAGCCTGCCTGTTCGTTCTCCTGTTCCACGGGCCGTTCGACGTCACGCTTGTCGACGGCTGAGCGTCGAAGCTCTGGACGAGATCAGGACCGTCGGCTAGAAGTTGAGGGGCGGACATGCGACTCGGGGGGCGTATGGGGAGCGTCGTCGTTGTCGGGGGTGGTCCGATCGGGCTGGCCTCGGCCATGCTGCTCGCGCGCGAAGGACACGACGTCACCGTCCTGGAGAAGGATCCACA
>DATGHY010000261.1:0-9771 GCA_035307625.1 Actinomycetota bacterium | reverse complement strand
CGCGCGCTATCCGAGGCACCGCGCCCGTGGGGGCCCACCATCGCTGCGGCCGCGACGCTCGCCGCGCTGGCGATCATCATCGCCGGGCTGCTCGCGACGTAGTCGTCAGCGAAGGCCGGCGAACAGGTCGGTTTCGATCTCTCCGCGCTTGAGCCCGTTGTCGACAAGCGTCCGCGCGAGGATGTACTCCTCGACCGGCCAGACCTCACGCAGCGTCTGGTCGGGGATCGCCATCCAGAACGATTCCGGGTCGATCTGCGTGCGGTGTGCGAGCAACGAGGCCCGTCGCTTGTCGAGGAAATCGCCGACGTTGATCTCCGTTGTGAAGAGGTGGTCGCCGTCGCCCGACATCTCCTTGAGGAACGCCTCGAAGGGGTTCTCGACGTCGAGGCCTGCGAATGCGTCGGCGAGCGCTTGGATACGCCGTCGCGTCCACCCGGAGTAGTAGAGCTTCTTGGGGACCCACGGCGCGCCCGCGTCTGGGAACCGCTCCGCGACGCCCGCCGCCTCGAACGCAGTCACGGCGATCTCGTGCGCGCGGATGTGGTCGGGGTGCGGGTAGAAAGAGTGGTCGTCGCCGTACGCGATGATGACCTGCGGCCGCTCCTCGCGCACGATCTTCACGAGCTTACCGACGGCTTCGTCGATATCAGCGTTCCAGAAGTTGTCGGGCCGCCTGTTGTCGTCGGTGTCCGGCATCCCGGAGTCGCGGTAGCCGAGCAGGTGCAACGACGCATACCCGAGGATCGCAACACTGTCGTTCAGCTCCTTGATGCGAACGGCAGGAAGATCGGCGCGGACGTCGGGCGTGTCGGCGGCTGGATTGAGGATGTCCCCGGCCTCGCCGCCCGTGCACGTCACGAGGATGTTGCGAACGCCTTCCGCCGCATACTTCGCCGTCGTGCCGGCCCCCTTCGACGCCTCGTCGTCGGGATGCGCATGCACCTGGAGCAAGCACAGTGGTTCACTCATCGCCCTCATTCAACCATGCGATACAGTTTCCCTCGCCTGGGAAGTCTTTTTCGCTCGAGCAGCCGTTCCGCTCGAGCACCCGACGGGAGGAGTGCATCTGTGGCGACTGAGACCGCGCGCGCGGTAGGAGAGATCCGCCGCTATTACGAGGGGGCGAAGGTTCCCGTCGTTCCGACGGCGCGCGCCCGTGAAGATGTCCTGCAGCTGCTCGAAGAACGGAAGTCTTTGCAGCGCGCCGGCGAAGCGCTGCTGACGGCGGCGATCCCGTTCAGCGGAGATCCGGCGGTGAAGCAGGCCATCGACGGCTTCAGAGCTGTGCTGGAGGGGCGGCGGAGCTAACGGGCTCCGGCGAGGGCGCGCCACCCAGCCGCGCGCGCGCCAGCGACATGATCACGATCGTCACGCCTGCCGATGCTCCGGCGATGGCCCAGTGGCTGGTCGCCAGTGCGATCACGATGAAGAAACCGCACGTCCCGTACGCGAGCATCGGCCCCCGAACCGCATCGACCCTCTTGGCCGCCTTGGCCTCGAACAGTGCGTCGACCGAAAGGATCAAGGCGCCGACCAGTATCCACCCGGCGTAGTTCGACCACGGCACGTTGAACCACGGGCCGCTCGAACGGTAGCTGTACAGCCAGCCGAGGAACCAGGTCCCTCCACGCAGCGTCATCGGATCGATCACGAGATCGATCGCGGCTGCGAAGAGCGCGCCGCCGGCGATCAGCGTCGTCGGACGTACGTTCGCTTTGTTGACCAGCGCGCGCCCGGCCCAGATGACGGTGCCGAACGTCAGCGGCACGAAGATCGGGATGTTGGAGATGTACAGCTCCGAGCCGTGCGTGTTTGCGATGTAGTCGTATCGCCCGTACGGGAAGCCCGTGTGGGTACTCAGGTATTCCGCGGCCAGTGAGATGCTGCTCGCGACGGCGAGGAAGCGCAGAGCGCGCCGCCAGGTTCGCTCGGCGGTCGCAACCCAGAAGAACGCGGGGATGAAGATGAGCGCCCACCAGCGATGCGTGATCGTGTGCAGGAAGATCATTCGTACGTGATCCCGAAGATGCGATCGAGGCCGAGGACCGGCGCCCAGATGTGCGACTTCAGTGTGCGGCCCTGGTCGATCCAAACCTGCTTCGATTGCACGAACTCGAGGCATCCGGCCGGGCCGAGCTCTTTGCCGAGACCGGAGTGGCGGTAGCCCCCGTACGGGCCGCTCGTCACGAGCACGTGATAGTCGTTGATCCAAACGGTGCCTGCCTTGATCCGGCGCGCAACGCTGAGCGCGCGCGGCACGTCCGTGCTCCAAACGGCCCCGGCGAGCCCGTAGATCGACTCGTTCGCGAGCTTCACCGCTTCATCCACGCTCTTGTACGGGATCACCGAGAGAACGGGTCCGAAGATCTCCTCCTGCGCGATGCGCATGTCGTTGCGGACGTTCGTGAAGACGGTCGGCGCGAAGAAGTAGCCGTCGCGAAGGCCCTCGTCGGTCAGCCGATGGCCGCCGCATGCGAGCTGCGCGCCGTCTTCGCGGCCCAGCTTCACGTAGCGCTCGACGCGGTCGAGCTGCTGCTTAGAGATCAGCGGACCGAGATCCGAATCCCACGACGCGGTCGGGCCCACACGGAGCTGCGTTGCGGCAGACACGATCCGGTCGACGATCTCGTCGTGCTGCTCGGCGGGTACGAACAAGCGGCTGCCCGCCTGACAGGTCTGGCCTTGGTTCAAGTAGATCGCCCACAGGGCGCCGGGGATCGCGATCTCGAGGTCGGCGTCGTCGAGCAGGATGTTCGCGCTCTTGCCGCCGAGCTCCAGCGTGACCCGCTTCACGGTCGGCGCGGCCAGCTGACCGATGCGGCGGCCCGCCTCGGTCGAGCCTGTGAACGCGACGCGGTCGACCATCGTGTTCGAAACGAGCTCCTCACCGACGTCGACGCCCCCGCCGGGAAGGACGTTGAAAACGCCCGGCGGGATG
This sequence comes from Actinomycetota bacterium, assembly GCA_035307625.1. Lineage (GTDB taxonomy): Bacteria > Actinomycetota > AC-67 > AC-67 > AC-67 > AC-67. The sequence goes on along the minus strand of DATGHY010000261.1, from coordinate 6,830 downwards.
TCGCTCTCCGACACGGCGATCGCGGTTTCCATCGCGCTGCTCGGTGTATGGGGTGACGGCTTCAGGACCACCGTGTTGCCCATGGCGAGCGCGGGGAAGATCTTCCACGCCATCAACACGAATGGCGCATTGAAGGGAACGATCGCCGACACGACGCCGTAGGGCTCGCGCACCAAGAGGTGCTGCGCGGGGAGTGGAAATTCGACGTAGGGAAGCGGTTCGGTGAGCGGGATCTTCGCCGCGATGTTGATGAGATCGCGCGCTTGCTGGATCCCCGCCGCGACCATAACGGTCGCGTTGCGGATCGTCATCCCGGAATCGCGGGACTCAAGGTCGGCGATCTCCGCTTGCCGGTCCCACAACCGGTCGCACAAGGCGAGCAGCGAATCACGCCGGGACTCAGGCGAGCGCTCGCTCCATACGCCGTCGTCGAACGCGCGCCGGGCCGCGTCGATCGCCTTGCGCGCGTCGCGCTGCGTCGCCTTCGGCACTTGGGCGACGATCTCTCCCGTCGAGGGGTCGACGGAATCCATCGTCTCGCTCGACGTGGAACCGACGAACTTGCCGTCGATGAAGAGCCCGTACTCGCGCATACCTGACTCCCGCGTCACCTGAAAGGGATTCTACGGGATGTGGCTGCTCAGGAGCCCGTGTGCAACTCGAGGAACGGCGTCCCGCCGGTGGTCTTATGCGTCGACGTCACAGAGAAGACGGCCGACGTGGTTGTGTACGGGCCCGTGCCGATCGTCATGCAGTCCCCCTGGTATCGAGGGAACAACAGCGAATGCACCACGGTCTTGCCGGACACGAAGACGAGCAAGCAGTAGGTATCGGTTTGATCGCTGTAGTCCTTCGCCCACGGAAACCCGAGCGCGCCGTTGATCTGATCGGGAGACTGCGCCGGCTTGAACGCGAAGAAGCTTTGCCATTGGAAGGTCGTCACGGTCGCAAGCTTCAGCGGCTGCTTCGACTGATAGGCGCGCGCGGTTGCAGCCGCGAGTGTCGTGCCGAAGGGATCACGTTGCGGGGGCGGGGGAGACGTGCACGCGCCGATCGCCAGGACGATCGGAGCGACGAGAAGCGCTCTCCGCATCAGCGCGCGGTCAGCAGCGAGACGAGTCTGGCTGCGCCGTCTTCCTTGTCGATCCCGAGCGCAGTCTCGAACGCGGCCTTCGGATCGGCCAGCACACCGTCGGCTGCGCGCAAGAACTTCGCGCGCACGGCTTCGGTCGTTTCCTCGAGCGGCCGGCCGGGCGCGCCTACCGGCGCATCGACCTCGGCGGTGTATTCCTCTCCGCCGGTCGTCTGCAGCGTCACGCGCGCCGGGAACCGCATCTCGTACTTGCCGAAGTCCGCACCCTCCAGCGTGGGCTTGTACGTCGGGTCGACGAGGCGGATCGCGTTGACGCCGATCTCCGAGAGGCCGCTCATCCGCAGGTTCATCGGGACGCTCTGCTTCAGCGACACCTTGCGCGCGATCCCCTTGATCTCGTCGGCGCGCGCATCCAGCGCGGCGGGGGACAGTGACTCGACCGAGATCTCTCCTGCGGCGATCAGCACCCCGAACGAGAGCTTCACCGAGAAGTTCACGTCGGTCGCGCGCAGCTTCGCCGCGCGGTGAGGCGTGCTCATCTTCTCCATGCCGTTCGTGAACAGCGTCGCGTCGATCCGGATCGAGCCGACGTCGCCGGGCGCGAGCGCGCGCCCGTGCTTATCGGCGAACCGGCCCCTGATCTGCTCGAGCGCTTCCACCGGCGTGTCGATATACGCGCAGCCCGGGATCGTCTTGAATGCGAGCGATTGCGTCACCCACGCGGAGCCGAGCGCATCGAACACGAACGGCAGCGGTTTGCGCGGGATCTCTTTCAGGAAACCGCCCTCGCCTTCAAGGATGTGCGGGTCGCCGGTCAATCCTTCCGCCGCAAGCTCCGCGGCACGGATCCCATCGACGAGCGGCCCCGACGACAGCACCGCTTTCGAGTCCGGCCCGAAGAAGCCGGCCGCCAACGGATACGGCGGTTGCGCGAGCGCGATGCCGATCGCATTGCGCATCGCATCGGTGTCCAGGCCGAGCGCGCGCCCTGCAACGACCGCACCCGCGATGTTGTGGATGTACACCCACATCTGGCCGTTGTGCGGCCCGAGCAACGCTGCGGCACCGAGCCGGCCGCCGATCTCGTTCGCCGCGACTTGCGTCGCGATGAGCGCGCGCCCGTCGAGATCGAACGCTTCCGCGAAGGCGAGCGAACCAACCACCGCGGAGTGTCCCGTGTGCCCGGCGAACAGATAGTCGTCGAAGTCGTATGCAACCGACGCCGCAGCGTTCACGTAGCACGCGGCGTGCAGCGGTGACCGAGGGCCGCTCGGGATGATGGTCGCTTCGTCGGCCTTTCCCCACCGCGCGGCCGCGCGTACGAGGCGCGGGTGCAGGTCGGTTCGGGACGTCGCCACGATCGCGGCGAGCACGCTGGCCGTCTGCAGGCGCGCGCGCTCGAGGACCGGCTCTGGGATGTCCTCATAGCGAAGCGCCGCGGCCCAAGCCGCGACACGTTCCGTTATGCCCGGTTCACCCTGGCTCATCTCGGCTCGGAGTCTAACCACGCCGGCGGATGGGAGGAGCGCGAGTGCCCCTCGTAGAATCCTTCCCCCGTAGGCATCAAGCTCATGACCCCTCGCCATCGCGACCGTTCTCGGGCCCTCCAAGTCCTCGCACTCGGGACTGTTGGGTTGCTGTTGTCGTCGTGCGCCGTATTCCACCCTCAGCGCATCCAAGTCGCGTCGCGCGTGACGGAAACACTCCCGCCATCCGCGGTGACGCCCGGCGGGACCGGCGGGATCTCCGGCACTAACTCGAAGACGGTGTTCGTCCCGGGCCGGGGCGGAGAGCTCGGTGGGAAGCCGAACTACGCAAGCGCCCCGGGTGTGACTGCGACCACGATCAATCTCGGCATCATCGTGCCACTCGACGGACCGGCGGCCGAGCTAGGACGGCCTCTGTACCGCGCGACGCAGGCGTACGTGAACGCGCTCAACGCGCGCGGCGGGATCCACGGGCGGCTCGTTCAGCTCTTCTTGCAAACGGCATGCATCAACTGTGAGGACGAGAATCTGCTCGCGGCGAAGGCGCTCGTCGAGCAGAAGCACGTTTTCGCGATCGTGAACACATACATGAACACGTACGCGTTCGGCGCAGCGATGAACTATCTCAATCAGCAGCAGGTGCCGCTGATCGAAGGCTGGACGGGCATCGGCCCCGAGAGCATGACCTGGTCCGCCGACCAGACGCCCTGGAACGTCTACTACACGGTTCGCAATGAAGACGCCGTGGAGATCTACGCCGACTGGCTCGACACAGTCATGAGCCACTGGGCGGCGGCCGGGAAGCTGCCGTTCCCGAGTCACCCACACTGGGTCGCGACCGTGGGCCTCGACGTGACGCAGGACCGCAAGCGCGCGGCGGTCTTCAAACAGGTATGGGAGTCGAAGGGTCCGGACTACAAGGTGGTGGCGCAGGAGTACGTCGCGGCCCAAGAGGAAGCCGTCACGCGGATGGACTCGTTCATCTCCGCGATGAAGAACGCGCAAGCGAACGGCGCGTTCAGCGCGTCGAACATCACGATGGTGTTCGGGATGCAGGCCGCTCAGCGGAACTCGTGGAAGGTTCCCTGGGTTTCGAAGTCGGCCTGGGGGAAGGCTGCGACCGACAACTGCGGCGCGGCATGCAACGGCGGCTTCACCGACAACAACGGCTGGGGCTGGTCCGGCATCCGTACGCCACAGATGCAGCAGTACCTCGCGACGATGGAGCGGTACTACCCCGAAGGTGCGACGTACGCCGACGCGCAGACGCTCGGCGGCTGGATCGGGATGATGGCGTTCGAGTACGCGGCGGGGCAGCTCGGCGCCGACCTCACGCGTCCGGCGTTGATGAACATCCTCGGGAACCTGCACAACTTCGACACCGGCGTCGGCGCACCGATAACGACGTCACCGTCCGATCACCTTGGGATGGGCCAGCTGATGATGCTGCAGATCTGCAACAACAGATTCTGGCGCATGACGAACTGGCTCTCGGCCGGCGGCCCGATGGCGCGCGTGTCGAACAACGGCGACTGTGGGTGGGGGTACTGATGCTTGCTTTCAGTCCATCGTTGCTGGCGCAGGACGCCGCCAACGGAGTGTTTCTGGGCGCGATCTTCGCGCTGCTCGGTATCGGCGTCGTGCTGATCTACAAGTCGTCGGGGGTATTGAACTTCGCGCACGGTTCGATGGCGATGTTCTGCACGTACATCTATTTCCAGGTGGACCGGTCTTTCCATCTCCCCGTCGGCGTCTCGTTGCTGATCGCGGTGGCGTGCGGCGTCGTGCTCGGGGCCGCAACGTATCTCGGCATCTTCCGGCGTATGCGCAACGCCGGGCTGCTCGCGAAAGTGATCGGCGCGCTTGCGGTCGCGGGCTTCCTGCAAGGCGCTGCGGCGTTCCTGTGGCGGAACGCAACAGAGGCTAGGCCGCCACAGCAATTCTCGCAGCGCGTGGTGCATCTCGGTTCGGTCGGCCTCGACTGGCAGCACATCGGCACGATCCTGATCACGATCGCCGTGGGCATCGGCGTCATCGCACTGGTGAAGTACACGACGTTCGGGGTCGCGTTGCGCGCGACCGCACAAAACCGGATGGCGGCGAAGCTGCTCGGCGTCAAAGAGGACCGCGTCGCGGCGATGTCGTGGGGCCTCGGCGGCGGGCTCGCGGCTCTCGCCGGCGTGCTCGTCATCCCGACATCGATCCTTACCGTGTATTCGATGGTCGGCTACATGGTGCGCGGCTTCGTCGCGGCGGTGGTCGGTGGCTTCGTCAGCCTTCCGGCTGCGTTGATCGGCGGGTTCGGGCTTGGGATCGCGCAGGAATCGCTGCTCGCGACGCCGATCCAAAGCATCTCGAGCATCTTCGCCGGCATGCTGATCGCAGCGTTGCTGCTGTTCCGCGTTGAACGTTTCTTCGCGCTCGAGCAAGAGCTGCGCGCGCTCGAGGAGCTGGGCTGATGGCAAGGGTCCTGGACGCGCCGCCGCCCGATGTCCTCGACGTCGTTGTGCCCGAGCAGCCTTCTCCCGGGCGCAACTGGAAGCGCCTCGCCGTGCCGATCGGAGGCTTCCTGGCGGCTGCGATCCTGCCGCCGCTCTTGCTCGACGGCGTTTGGAACTTCACGCTCACGCTCGCGTTGATCTACGGCCTCATGGGTCTATCGATCGTCGTCGTCACCGGGTACGTCGGTCAGCTTTCGCTGATGCCGGCGACGTTCGTGGGGGTCGGAGCGTTCGCCAGCGCAGGCCTCGTCGCGCGCGCTGCGACGCCGTTCTGGTGGGCCGCTCCGCTCGCCGCGTTGGTGACGGTCCCGGTCGCGCTCGTGATCGGGATGGTCGCGCTGCGCTTGAAAGGCCTCTACCTGGCGATCATGACGCTCGTCTTCGCCGACGTCGCCGAGCAGTTCCTCTTCCGGCAGGATTGGTTCACGGGTCAGGGTGGCTCGAGCCCGGCGCCGCGGCCTCACCTCTTCAGCTGGGTCGATTTCCAGAGCGACAAGAGCTACTACGTTCTGGTCGTCGTCGTCGTCAGCGTGTTCCTCCTCTTCATGTGGAACTTCTCGCGCAGTCGAGCCGCGCGCGCATGCTTCGCGGTCCGCGACAACGAGAACGGTGCGGCGGCGATGGGCATCAACGTCGCGAAGTACAAGCTGATGGCGTTCGCGTTGCACGGCTTCATCGCGGGCAGCGCGGGTGCGTTGTACGCGCACTGGGCTCAGAACGTCAGCGCCGGTGGCGAGCGGCCTGCCTTCGGCCTCGAGGTGTCTCTCGCGATCGTCTTCCTGACGATCCTCGGCGGTGTGCGCTCGATCTGGGGCCCGTTCATCGGCGGCACGATCTGGGTCGTGCTGACGAAGAGGCTGCTCGCCGGAAGTCCCAACGGGCAAAGCATCGCCTTCTCGATCTTCGGCGTGCTCGTGCTCGCGACGATGCTTTACCGACCGTCCGGTCTCGCGGGGCTCGGACGCGATGCGTGGCGCGCGCTGCGCCGGAAGAAGGCGGCCGTCTGATGGCCTTCTTCGAGGTCCACGACATGACGATCTCGTTCGGCGGGCTCGTCGCGAACTACGACGTCAACATCGAAGCCGAGCAAGGCCAGATCGTCGGATTGATCGGACCCAACGGGGCAGGCAAGTCCACGCTGTTCAACGCGATCAGCGGGCTGATCCAGCCGTCGTCCGGACGAGTCGTCCTCGAAGGCGAAGAGATCCTGCCGTTGCTTCCGTACGAACGGGTGGCGCGCGGCATCGGCCGCACGTTCCAGAACGTTCGCCTTTTCCCGACGCTCCCCGTGTACGACAACCTGCTGATCGCGTACCACTCGCGGATGCGTGGTGGTTTCTTCGCCGGCGCCCTGCGCCTTCCGTGGGGCGCGCGCAGCGAGCGTGCCGCGCGCAAACGGGCCGACGAAGTGATGCAGATCGTCGATCTCAACCCCTATAAGCACCGCAACGTGAGCGACCTGAGCTACGGGACACTTCGGATGACCGAGCTCGCGTGTCTGCTCATGCTGCAGCCGCGCCTCATCCTGCTGGATGAACCTGCGAGCGGCATCGCGCAGAAAGAAACCGAAGCGCTCGGCCCACTGCTGCGCCGCATCCGCGACCAGCTTGGCGCGACCATCCTTCTGATCGAGCACGACATGCCGCTCATCATGGGATTGTCCGACGTCATCTATTGCCTCGATCTCGGACGAGTGATCGCGAAGGGGACGCCGGAAGAGGTTCAGCGCACGCCGCAGGTCATCGAGGC
>DATGHY010000260.1:0-23204 GCA_035307625.1 Actinomycetota bacterium | reverse complement strand
TGGGAGGCGAAACAGCGGAGCATCCCGGCGCGATGGATCCCGATGCGTACGACCTCGCGACTTTCGCGGTCGGCGTCGTGGAGCGCGCGCGCATGCTGGGCCCGGGGCGTGTGCGCGAAGGCGACGTGATCGTCGGCCTTCAGTCGAGCGGCCTTCACTCCAACGGGTATTCGCTCGTGCGCAAGATCATCCTCGACCGCGATCTGTCGCTCGACCAACGGCCGCCCGGGTTCGGAGGAACGCTCGGCGAAGTGTTGCTGACGCCGTGCCGCATCCATGCGCCGGCCGTCCTTGCCACCGCGCGCGCGACCGAGATCCACGCGGCAGCGCACGTGACCGGCGGAGGCATCGAGGGAAATCTGGCGCGCGCCCTCCCGGAAGGCCTCGGAGCGACCGTTCATTTAGGGACCTGGCAACGGCCGCCGATATTCACATATCTGGGCGAAACGGGCGACATTCGTGAGAAAGAGCTGAGGAAGGTCTTCAACTTGGGCCTCGGGATGGCGATATTCCTACCGTCTAGTTCTTTAGACGTAGCGCTAGATGTCCTGGGGGCAAACGGAGAGACCGCGGCCGTTGTCGGTGAGGTCGCGGCCGGGCATGGAGTGGTGATCGACGGGTGATCACAGAGGATCGTCCTGTTGCGACGACGGTGCTGGGTGTAGCACCGACGCTCGAAGAGATCGAGCGTCAGCGCAAGCACCTCTGGGTGACTGCGTTCATCGCGCTGGTCGTCGTCTCCCTCGCGGTCGCCGTCGTCTCCTACTGGACGCAGATCTTCCCGGAAGCGATCCGTCGCACGGTCAACTTCTCCGCGATGCGTTTCGTGTTCGTCGTGCTCTCCGTTGGGTTCATCGCGTACGCGGTCGAGCGCGAACGGCGGTTCCGCGTGCTGACGCGCGAGCTGCTGCATCAGCGCGAACGTGCGATCGAGCTCTACGCGCGGCTCGAGCAAGAGCGCAACGCATCGGAGCGACTGGAGGCGAGCGATCGGATGCGCGCGGACGTCGTCGCAAGCGTGACGCATCAGTTGAAGACGCCGCTGACATCGTTGCTCGGGTACGCCACGATCCTTCGGAAGCGGGCCGACACGCTGCCACTCGAGCAGCGTGACGAATTCATCGGCGTTATCGAGGAGCAGGGCTATCGCATCCTCGGTCTCATCGAAAACCTGCTGCAGTCGACGCGCGTCGAAGCCGGCCTCGGCCGGCTTCAGCGGATACCGGTCGACCTCAGCGGCATCGTGCGTACGGTGTCTCGCGAGATGGGCACGGGGCGGCAACGCACGATCGAAGTCGATGTATCGCCGCGGGAGCTCGGGCTCTTCGGCGACCCCGCCGCCATGGAACACATCGTCACGAATCTCTTGGACAACGCGCTCAAGTACTCGGAACCCGACACCGTCGTTCGAGCAGCCGTCTTCGAAGGCGAGGGAGAAGTGCTCCTAACCGTGGCCGACGAAGGCATGGGGATCGCCGCAGACGAGCTGCCGCAAGTGTTCGATCGATTCAGCCAAGCGTCGAACGCGCGCGGGCACTCCAGCGTCGGCCTGGGGCTGTACATCGTGCACAGCCTTGTGATCGCGCTAGGCGGCCGCGTTTGGGTGGACTCCGAGCTCGGCAAAGGCACGACGTTCACCGTCGCCCTGCCGGTTCGCCGCTAGCCGGCCCTCTAGCCATCTCGTCGAAAACCCGGCCGAGCGCGCGTCCGCCGCGCGGCGACACCCACGTAGGATTGTTCCGTGCTCACCGTCGCCATGCTCCGCGAGATCGTCGAGCCGCCGGTCGCGGTGGCGGTCGAGTCCGACCCGGCGCGCCGCGGTCCATCAGACCAGACCGCGTTGGGACGGATCGCGGCGCGCGCCGCTCTCGCCTCGTTCCACGTCGACGTGGGCGAGCTGACGTCGGGACCCGCTGGCCCGGTCTGGCCCGACGGCATCGTCGGTTCGATCGCGCATACAGACGGGACCGCGATAGCGATCGCGGCGCGCGTGGATGATCGAGCGGCCCTCGGCATCGATCTGGAACTGGACGACCGGTCGATCTCCGCGCGCGTCCTCCGACGCATCTCAACGGAGTCGGAACGAGAGTGGCTCCGCGCCGCGAGCGAAGACATGGCGCTCGCGTTGTTCTGCGCGAAAGAAGCGACATACAAGGCCTTGTCGAGGTTCGAGCGTCATCCGGTTTCGTTCGCCGACGTAACGTTCGAGCCGCGCGCGCCGAGCCTCTTTGCGGGCACCCTTGCGCCCTCGGCAGTGCCGTTCGACGACATCACGGAGGTGGTCGCACGCACGTTGGTCGCCGGCGGATACGTCGTCGCTGTGGTCGAGGTGGCTAGTCCTCGGTCTTCATCCCACGCGGATACGGAACGCGCCGCGCGGGATTCCCGCTGACCAGCGTGTCGGCAGGAACGCTGCGCGTGACGACCGAGTTCGGAGCGACGATGGCGCGCGCCCCGATCGTCAAGCCGCCGACGATGACGCTGTTGTTCCCGATCCACGCGCCGCTTTCCACCCGCAACGGTTCGCCGAGTGTGAGCGGCGTGTCCCATGGCGCCTCTCCTTCGCCGGCCATCTGCCAATCGTGCGTGCTGTCCGTCAGCGTGACGTTGTGGCCGATGCCGCAACGCTCCTCGAGGTGGACCCCTTGCACCGCAACGATGCGCACGAAGTGGCCGAGGATCGACCCCGACCCGATCTGGATCGTCACGCGCCCGGGCTCTCCGTACGCCTCGACGCAGAAGTAGGAACGGATCTCGACGTTGTCACCGATCGCGACGGCGCCGGCATTCTGGATGAGCAGCCGCGGGTACGCGATGTACGACCCTCGCCCGAACGACGCGAACTGTGACGCCAACGGATCACCGGCGCGGATCATCATCGCGCTCGCTTTGCGCCGGTCGAATGCGTCGATGCGGGGTTGCAGCCAGCGGCGCAGGCGCGCGTTCATGTCGCAACCCGTTCATGCTGGGCGGCCGTCGCCAGCGCTTGCCGGTCGATCTTTCCGGTCGAGGTATGCGGAAGCTGCTCGCGGAAGATCAACGTCGTCGGGATCATGTACCTCGGCACGCGATCGCGGCAGTGCTTCTTCAACGTAAGATCGTCGATCGATTCCGTAGCCGTCACGAACGCGATCAGTAGCGCGCCGGCGCGCTCGTCTGGGACGGCGACGACCGCTGCCTCGCGTACCGCAGGGTGCGATGTCAGGGCAGCTTCGATCTCACCGAGCTCGATCCGGTACCCGCGCACCTTGATCTGATGGTCGCGTCGTCCGAGGAACTCGAACACCTCTCCGGGCAGCCGCCGTACGAGATCGCCGGTGCGGTACGTCGGATCGGGGAAGCGGTCGTGCAAGGGGTTCTGCCGCAGGGTGCGCGCGGTGCGCTCCTCGTCGCCCCAGTACCCCTTCATCACGGTCGGGCCTCGCACCCATAGCTCGCCGACCTCGCCCAGATCGACGGGCCGCATCTCGTCGTCGAGCGCGAAGACCTCCTGGTTCTCGCACGCAGTCCCGATCGGGAGTGGCTTGTCGTCGTCGGGGAGCGCGTCGGGCACGACGTGATACGTGCACACGTTCGTTTCGGTCGGGCCATACAGGTTCGCGAGCTCGGCATTCGGCGCGAGCGCGCGCAACCGGCGCAGGTGCTTCATTGGGAAGACTTCGCCGGCGAACAGGATCACGCGCATCCCCGCGAGGTCTTCAGCTTGCGCCGCGTCACACAGCATCACGAGCGCAGACGGGACCGAATACCAAACGGTGATCCCACGTGATGCGATCGCGCGCGCCATATCGGCACCGAAGCTCCGCTCCGACGACGAAAGGAGGTCGACGCAGGCGCCGGTGAGGGCTGCTCCGTATAGATCGAAAACGGAGAGATCGAAGTGGAACGGCGCGTGGCTGGAAAGCCGGTCTTCGCTGCCGACGCCGAACCGATCGACGGTCCATTCGACGAACGAGAGCGCGTTCCGGTGGGTCAGCATCACGCCTTTGGGGACCCCGGTCGACCCGGACGTGTACAGGAGATAGGCCAGATCCGATTCGCAGCCTCGGATCGTTCCGTCGGGAGCCAGTCGCGCGATCTCCGCAGCGCCGATCGCGGCTTCCGTGACATCGTCTCCCAGGCCGAGGATCGGCGGCGCGCCCCCACCTTCCCATCCGCTTGCGAGCAGCCCGGCAGCGGCATCGTCCGCACAGACGGCGCTGCACGCAGCATCACGGATGATGCCGGCGCTCCGCAGCGCCGGTGCGAGCGGATCGATCGGCACGTAGGCGGCGCCCGTTCGCATGATGCCGTACAAGGCTGCGACCGATGCTCGCGATTTCTCCGCCGCCATCGCCACGCGATCTCCCGGCTGCACGCCCAGCTCGCGGAGCGCGGTTGCGATCCGTCCCGACTCGGCGTCGAGCTCCGCGTACGACAGCGTGCCGTGTGCATCGGCGACGGCGGGAGCATCCGGCCGCTGTTCGGCCGATGTGTGTGCGAGACCGTGCAATGTGAAAGCCGCGCGCATCAGACGCCCATGTTCCGAGCGACGATACGCCGCATCATGTCGGAGGTGCCGGAATAGAAGCGGCTCCCGATCACGTCGCGCAGCACCCGTTCGTGCGGGAAATCGCGTGTGAATCCGTATCCGCCGAGTGTCTGCAGGAGCGCGAGTGCAGCCTTCACGGCCGTCTCGGCCGCGAACAGCTTGGTCGCCGCCGCGTAGCCGTCCCCACGTTCGCCCGAGTCGTAGCGGCGCGCGTTCTCGTACAGCAAGGCGCGCGCAGCATCGAGTGACACCCGAGTATCGACGAGCCGGTCGGCAACGGCTTCGAAGGACCCGATCGGCTGTCCGAACTGCTTACGCTCACGCGCGTACAAGACTGCTTCGGCGAGCGAGCGTTCGATAGCGCCGAGCACGCTCGACATGATCAGCGCGCGCTCCCACATCATCGATGTCGCGAAGATCGTCGAGCCGCGCCCCTCGCGGCCGAGGATCGACGCACGGTCGACGCGAACGTCGTCGAGGATCACGTCGGCCATCGGCGACGTGCGCAACCCGAGCTTGTCGGTCGAGGGTCCGGTGCTCAGGCCCGGCGTGCCGGCCTCCAGCAAGAAGCCGCTCACTCCGCTCGGGCCGTCGGTTCCCGGTGTGCGCGCGAAGATGATGAGCAGCTTCGCGTGCGGCGCATTCGTGATCAGGCTCTTGCGGCCGCGCAAGACCCACCCCTCGTCCGTCGGCTGAGCGACGGTCGACAGTGCGAACGCGTCGCTCCCGGACTCCGGTTCCGTCATCGCGTGCAGGCCGATCCACTCACCGCTGCAGAGCTTGGGTAGGTACTTCTCCTTCTGCTCGTCGGAACCGAAATGCCACAGCGGCACGACGGAGCTCCACAGGTGCGCTTGTAGCGAGAACAGCAGCCCGCCGTCGGGGCAGCCGTACCCGAGCGCGTCGAGCGCGGCGGCCGTCGTGACACGGTCGGCCCCGGCTCCGCCGTATTTCTCGGGCGCGGGGAGGCCGCAAAGCCCTGCCCCTCCGCACCGGCGCCAGCCTTCTTCCCAGAACTCGCCCGCGGCGTCGCGCCTGCCGATGTCTGGATCGTCGAGCTGCTCGCGCGCGAAACGACGGATCGTGTCGGCGAACGTCCGCTGGTCTTCGTCGAGGAAAGGAGAGAACCCCAGGCTCATCGGGGGGATTGTACGGGATGGCATCTGCGGCTCCGGGTCACGGCCCGACGGTTGGCGCCGGCGCGACCCAGTTGCGAGGGCCCGTTTACAATGCCGCCATGACCGACATCGAGCCCATCCGTCGTTTCATCCGTCAGCAGTTCCTCTTCGACAAGGACGCCCCGCTCGGCGACGACCAGGAGCTGTTCCCCGGGATCGTCGACTCGCTCGGCGTGATGGAGCTCGCCGACTTCGTTGAGCAGACCTACGGTGTGCACATCGGTGAAGACGAGCTCATGGCCGACAACTTCATCTCCTTGAAAGCGATCGCGGCGCTCGTCGAGCGAAAGAGCTCGTGAGAGCAGACCGCGCGCGCCTCGAAGCACGACTCCGCCTCACGCGACTCGCGATCGGTGGGTGGGCGGCGCAATCGCTGTTCGCCGCGAATGAGCTCGGGCTGTTCGATCTCTTGAAGGAGATCGGACCGGCGACCGGCGAGGAGATCGCATCCAAGCTCGGCACCGATCCGGACGCCACGCGCCGCCTGCTCGGCGTGCTCGTTGCGACCGGCGTGCTGGAGCGCGACGGCGAGAGATTCTCCAACGGGCTCGGCGCGCGCGAGTTCCTCGTGTCGGGAACGCCGGAATCGATGACGACGTGGATGGAGCTCATCGGCACGTGGAACCAGACGTTCGGGAAGCTCGCCGGTTCGGTGCGGAGCGGCGGCCCGGCCGAAGTTCCCGAAGAGCATCTCGGTGAGTCGGACGAATACACGCGCGCGTTCATCATCGGCATGCACGACTACGCGCAGGGCCCCGGTCACGAGCTTGCGCGTTACCTCGATCTGTCGGGGCGGAAGCGGCTGCTCGACGTCGGCGGCGGACCGGGCACGTATTCGATCCTGCTCGCCGAAGCGAACCCGGAGCTGTCGGCCACCGTGTTCGACCTGCCGGCCGTCACCGCGATCGCACAAGAGGTTATCGCGAAGCACGGGGTGCAAGATCGCGTGTCCACTCACGACGGCGACTATCACACCGACGATTTCCCACGCGGGTACGACGTCGTTCTGGTTTCGAACACGCTGCATCAGGAAGATGACGAGAGCTGCCTTCGCATCCTGAAGCAGGCATACGACTCGCTGGATGAGGGCGGGATCTGCGTCGTCCAGGCGATGCCGATGAACGAAGATCAGGACGGTCCCGTGTGGCCGGCGCTTCACAACCTGCTGATGCTGCTGGTGTATCGCGGCGGGCGCGCGTACACCGTCGGGCAATACAGCGATCAGCTGCGCGCGGCCGGGTTCAAAGACCCGACGCACCACACGATGTCGATCTACAACGCCGAGTCGTACATCGTCGCAAGCAAGTAGCGCTCAGCCTGGATACGGATCCGCCAGCCACCGTCGCGCTCGTCCGAGCGCGCGCGCACCGAACGAGGCCTGGGCGCCAGATCGATACGCGATCAGGTGCGAACGCCCGTAGAACTTGCGGTAGTAGACGAGCCCTTTCGACTCCGCGCGCGCGATGAGCTCCTTGATCGGGAGCGGCTTGTGCAAGTGGATGTCGTTCGGGTCGGGCTCGAGCAGGTTTACCATCACGATGCGCGCGCGCTTCTCGAGCTCTTCCAAAAATGCAACCGGATCATCGACATGCTCGATCACGTCGAACGAGTACGCGGCGTCGAAACCGCCGGGGACGTCGTCCGATGCGATGTCGTACACATCTGCCTCGATGTTGCGCTTCTCCAAGCGCCAGCGGAGGTACGCGGTGCTCGGGTTGTCGAAGTCGGCGAAAGAAACCTCGTAGCCGTCGTCGGCGAAGCGCAGGCCGTCGGCTCCGATGCCGCATCCCCAGTCGAGCAGCCGCGCGCCCGGCTTCACCAAACCTTTCAGCGCCTTCCGGTAGGGCCGCTTGGTTCCCGACATCGCGAAGATCGTCAGGTCGTACAGATACATCTTGCTCGTTCGGTAGAACTCCTCTTCGCTCGGCGCTGAGTCGAACTCTTTCTCGATCAACGCTTCGTGGCCCCGAAGGATGTTTTCGTCGTACTCGGAACCGAGGTACTCGATCAGATCTTCCTTATCGCGCTGGCCCTCCCACCGCGCGAGGAAGGGCGCCGCGACCTGTTGCAGGTACCAGACGTGCGCGCGCGACTCAGCCCGGCGACGAAGTGCATTCCCCTGCGGGATGCGGTCCACCACGAGGGGCCAGAAGTACGAAGCTTTCGGCGCGCGTTCGGCCTGTGCGAGCCGCGGCTCGAAGAACGCAGGGAAGTCTGGGTGCTTCTTGATCATCAACCACTCGCCTTCGGCGGTCGCCTCGAAACGACGGCGTAAGCCGTCGAGGCTGTAGATGTGGTGATGGAAGACGCGCGCGTCCGGCTCGTACAGCAGGCGCATGCCCGCTTCGCCGAGGCGGAGCCCAACGTCGAGGTCTTCGTAGGTGAAGATGAAGTCCTCGTCGAAGCCGCCCACCTCGAGGAACAGATCGCGCTTGATGGAGAGGTTGCTCGCGTAGAAGCGCGCCCATCCCGCGTCGCCGCCGGCGATGCTCGCGTAGTCGAACTGCAGCCCCGAGCGATCGAGCCAAGACAGCAGCGCGTTCCCCGCGACCTCCGGATGCCAGTCGATCTTGCCGAGGATCGCAACCGTGCGGTCGGGATCTTGGTTGTGCCGCACGAGATGCCGCTCGATCAAGTCCGGCGCCGGGATCGTGTCGTCGCCCAGCAACAGGATGAGGCTGCGGTCCGTGGTGCGCGCGCCGAGGTTCCTGCGTTCGCTGACACCGGTGTCCGGCCGCTTGATGAGGCGCGCGCCCTCGAGGTTGTGCTCCTCGTCTTCGGGCGCATCCGCAAGCACGATGATCTCGGCACCGGGCACCGATTGATTCCTCAGAGAGTGGAGCGTTCGCTCGAGCATGTCCCAGCGACGGCGCGTCGGGATGACCACGCAGACGTCTTTCGGGCGGAACTGGGGCATGGCCCCGAGGGTACCGTAGGGCGCGCGGGCAAGCGCTAGATCAGCGTCAGCTGTTTCGGTTTCGCCGGTTCCTTCGGCGCGCGCGCGTGTGAGAACCGAGCCGCGATGTGCGCGCGCGGCGTGATCCCGCCGGCTGCAGCGATCAGCGTGCTCGCGGTCCTGCCGAGCCTCGTCCGCTCTTCTTTCGGACCGTAGGGGGAGCGCGCGTACATCCGGTCGTACCGGTTGACGAGCCCCGGGTATCGGTCGCCGAGCCAGGCCATGTACTCCTCGCGAACGACCGGCCGGAGATGGAGAAGGATCGGCGTGATGTGCGTGGCGCCGGCCGTCACCGCGGCGTCGACCACGGTTTTCATCTTCGCCGGGTCATCGCTGATCCCGGGGAGGATCGGCGCCAGCATGACGCCGCAGGGGATCCCGGCGTCGTTCAGCGCGGCGACCGCCTCCATGCGCGCGCGGGGGTGCGGGGTGCCCGGCTCGCTCGCGCGCCAGGCATCTTCATTGAGCGTGCCGATCGAGAAAGCGGTCGAGACTTCGGTCACCTTCGCCGCTTTGCGCAGCAGATCGAGATCTCGCAGGATCAGCGTGCCTTTGGTGAGGATCGAGAACGGGTTCCGGTAGTCGGTCAGCGCGCCGATGATGCCGCGCATCAGCTGATAGCGGCCTTCCGCGCGCTGGTACGGATCCGTCGCCGTCCCCATCGCGATGTGATCTCCATGCCAACGGCGCGATCGCAGCTGCGCGCGCAAGACCTCGGGCGCGTTGATCTTCACGACGATCTTGGTCTCGAAGTCCGTGCCCGCGTTCATGTCCATGTAGGTGTGAGTGACGCGCGCGAAGCAGTAAACGCACGCATGGGAGCAGCCTCGATAGGGATTGATCGTCCAACTGAACGGCATCGCGTTGCCGGGGACGTGGTTGATGACCGTCTTCGCCTCGGCCTCGATGAACGTGATGCCGCGGAACTCCGGCGTGTCGAACGTTCGGCGCGCGACCTCGAAGAGCTGCTCGGCCTTCGGCATGAGATAGCGATAATAGAACATACGTTCGAGTGGTGCCAGGCCGAGGCCCACGCAGCACTGAGCACCTCCGTTGATTGCCACGCAGCGCGTTCGAAGTCCTCAAGAGCCCCCACCACAGGTCGATACACGAGGGGGAGGTTTTGCGGCTCAGCACTCGGCGTGGTTTCAGCTCCGGGTGTCCTGGAGGCGCTCCTCAGCGGCCAAGGGAGGGAGACCCGATGCCACGACGATCCTTCGTTTCGGCGTTGTTCATGGCGACGCTGTGCTTTAGTGCGCTTGCACAGGGAAGCGCATTTGCATCACCCCGCGTGTCGGGCCCGACGCTTTCGATCAGTTCGGGCGCCGCGACGGTCAACAACGGCACGATGTCTGTTCCAGTCGGGAGCGCGATTCACATCGCTTCGACGAACCTCGATCCCACGAAGCAAGCGGTCCTTTACAAAGGCGAATGGCAGCCGACCTCGCAATTCGTCGGCTGGGCCTACGTTTACTACGCGGGTTACACACCCAGCTCGAGCGGAACGCTCGGTTTGGACGAAGCGCAGAACCAAACTGGGACGTTCAGGTATCAGGTCTGCCAGTCCTCGACATCAAAGGGGAAGACGACGAGCGTTTGCAGTCCCTTTGTAGAGCTCACAGTCTCCTGATCGAAGTAGCAAATGAACGAGGCCGCCCATTGGGCGGCCTCGTTGTTTGAACCGATCGTTACGGGTCGACGGCGATGATCTTCTTCACCGGAACGGAGTTCGATGTCATCGAGCAGACCGTTCCGTTGATCGTTCTCGACACCGTGAAGCGCAGATAGACAACGTAGACCTTGCCGTTGTAGTTATCCTGCCCGGCCGTGAAGGATTGATCCGTCGGCGTCGCGTCGGCTTCGAAGCTCGAGTACGTGAAGTTGGCCGTATTTGAGCTCGTGATGGTCGTGAAGGTTGTGTTATCCGTCGACTTCGCCCAGGAGTACGTCAGGGTGTCTCCGAAGGCATTCGTGACCGTCGAGTTGACCTGAACGCTCATGTTGGACGTGTTTGTCGAGTGCTTTGTTGCCACCGCGGTCAAAGCGTCGCGCGCGTCGATCACGTTGGATGTTGCATCGAAGGTGCAAGGAACGGCTTGGCTGTCGCTGATCGTGACGAGCAGCCGGTACTTCCCTGGCCCGCCCGGGGTCAGCGCACCGCCGGGGTTCGTTCCCGCCGACGGACTGACTGGGTTATCGATGTCGATGGTGCCGCTTGGGGCGTTCGGTGTCCCCGAGTCGGCTGCGGACCACGTTGACGCGGTATTCCAGGTGCCCGATCCATCAGGCAAGCTGTTCTCCTGCAGAGTGAACGCATACGTGTACGGCGCTTTCCCTCCAGATCCCGATGCGCTGAACGTGAAGGTATGGTCGCAGGTGGGAGTGAGGGATACCGAGCCGCCCACTGCGTCGTACACATTGATCTCGTTCGACGTTGCGTCGGCCGAACATTGACCTTTCGGCGTGACGTTGCTGTCGTTGCTCGTGCCGGCGGTGTCCGTTACGTGCAGGAGAGCACGGTAACGGCCCGACGATGCGGCGACGAACGTACCGCCGACCGACGATGCGTCTCCCGAGGAGAAGGTGCCGGACGCGGGGCTCCAGGTTCCCGATCCGTCGGCGAGGCTGTTCTTTTGGAACGTCCACGTTCGCGTGTACGGCGGAAGCCCTCCCGACACCGAGCTGGTGAAATCGAACGTGTTGTTGCAATGAGGCGTCAGCGTGGCCGTGGCGCCGAGAGCCGCATAGACCGTGACGACTTCATCGCCCGTTGTAGACGGACATCCTCCCTCGTTCACCGTGTCGTGCACTGTGATGGTCGCGGATCCGACGCCGGCACTGTTGAGATCCGCTGTCACGGTTCCACTTGTTTGCGTGGAGGTGTAGTGCCCGGCGGTCGTCGTGGACGACACGCCGCCCCCGCTCAGCGCCACCGAGGTAGGCGAAACGTTGATGGACCACGCATGCGTGAGCCCGGTGATCCCGCCCGCCGAGTTCGTCGATCCCGACCCATCGTAGGTGAATGTTGGGTTCCCGTGCGGGTTCGCAGTGGTAACAGTGGCGCAGGTGGTGCCGAGTGTGGCCTTTGCGGTTGGACCACCGAAGTTGTACGTAAAGATCGGCGTTGTGTCCTTCAGGTCGCTCGTATCGGTCGCCGACGACCGCGTCCGGATCTCCACGTAGCGCGTGGTGTTGCACGCAGAGCCGGTGATCCCTAGAAGTGTCAACGGAACGTCAGCCTCCGCGAACGTGAAGCGATCAAGGGACCCGAGTACCCAGTTTCCCTTGCTGTCGACGTGCCCCCATGGCTCACCGGGGGTTGCCGCAGAGTCGTTGATCGAGGCCTTTACGCCGGCCGGAAGCGCATGCTCTATGTACGCAGATCCGTTCCACGTGAAGTAATGCATGATCACGCTGCCCGAAGTTCCTGACCCGGACATCTCCGGTGTGAGAAGCACGTCACCGGGGCTTCGGTTCGGGAAGTAGCAGGTGCCCGTGCAGTCTGTCGTCGCACCTGGGTTTCGTGGTGGAAGCTGGTTGAACTCGAAGTCGAACGCCGTTGTTCCGTTGTTTCCGATCCGCTCCATCGCGAAGTAAACGTCCGTCTGGTTGTTGGCCAGGTACATCTGTGAAGCGTCGTATTTGGAGGATCCGACGGTCCCCGGACCGACCGTCCAGGTGGAGATGTCGTTCTCCTTGCCGCCTTTCAGGAAGATGTCCTGATCGTTGCTACCGGTACTGTCGATGATGCGCACGCCGTTCCAGTGCCCCGTCGCACACGTTGCTGGGAAAGTCGCCGGTGTTGTCGCGCAGATCGGTGACGCGGATGTCGTGTTAGCGATCAACCCCGTCGCCACACCGCCCGTCAAGGTTGCCGTGTCGGTGTTCGCTTTGCAGTCCTTCACCCAGTCGAGCGGGCCGGATGTCGGGAACGTTTGCCCGCACGTCGTGTTACCCGGGTACAGATCGGCGCCGGGCGGCGACACAGTCCCCGTTGAGTTGGCGGGATTGTCGATCTCGATCGTGTTCGGTGCGATATTTCCCGTGATCGTTATCGCCCATGCCAGCGATGCCGCGAACAGAACCATTGCTGCGACGCCTGCCACGACGGCTGCAAGCCTCCTACCATTCCAAGCATTAAGGCGCGTCTCGGTGCCCATCAAAAACCCCCCATTTTCGAGACGGTTCAGAAAAAAGAAGCCATCGCGAAGGAAGCGATGGCATGGCCCCCCTAGGTCCAACCCCCCTTCACCGGCTGCGCTGGCCGCTCGAAGCGGTCGCCCCCAGAACGAAACCGGCTCTTCGCCCGCGCGCCCCCGTGACCCGCGGTTATCCCTTCACTTAACGCCCAAAGCGGGCATCAGCCGCTGTGAGTGTATGTGGGACCTGCGTCCCTAGGAAAGAGGCTATTTGGCCTACGTTGCTGATTACTTACAGGACGCCGAAGAGCCTGGCGGGCTTCTCGATCAGGTCGCCCAGGTACCTGAGGAACCGCCCAGCCTCAGCCCCGTCGAGAACGCGGTGGTCGAAGGAAAGGGCCAGGGTCATCACGTCTCGGACTGCGATCTGCCCGTCGACGACCCACGGACGCTTCGCTATCACGCCGGGGGCGAGGATCGCCGCCTCCGGATAGTTGATGATCGGGGTCCCCGACTCCATCCCGAACGAGCCGACGTTCGTGATCGTGACCGTCGACCCCGTCAGATCGGACGGACCGATCTTCCCGTCGCGCGCGCTCAACGCGAGCCTGGATATCTCGCGCGACAGCTCGAAGATGTTCAAGTGATCCGCATTTTTCACAACGGGGACGAGCAGCCCTCGCTCGGTGTCCGTCGCGATGCCGATGTGGTAAGCGTGACGGACCACGATCTCGTTTGTCTCGTCGTCCCACGATGAGTTCACGAGGGGATGCTTGCGAAGCGCTGCAAGCAGCGCCTTCACGATGACGGGGAGCGGCGAGATCTTCAGTTCCTTCGCCTCGGGTGATGCTTGAAGGTCCGCCCGCAGCCTCATCAACTCGGTCGCATCGACCTGAAGCCATTCCGCCACGTGTGGGATGGTGAACGCGGACTTGACCATCTTCTCCGCGATCGAGCGGCGGATCGCGCGCACGGGGATCCGTTCTTCCTCTTGATCGGGAACCGCGCGGATCTGGGGTTGCGCCGGCAAGGAGATCACTTCGGCAGCCTCTTCGGGCGCCGGCTGGTCCTTCGGTCCCGAGTCTGCAGCGGCGAGCACGTCCTCGCGCGTCACACGCCCTTCTTTGCCCGAGCCATTCACGGAATCGATGTCGACACCCAGATCGCGCGCGAGCTTTCGTACCGGCGGCGTTGCGAGCGCGCGCGCAGGCTGCTCGGGCTGGTCCGGCGCTTCGTCTTCGCGACGCCCGATCTTGCGGTTCTTCCGCCGCTTCGATGCGCCTTCTTCCGGGCCGTATCCGACGAGCACTTCCTTGCGGCCGGTCTTCGGGGCGTCGTCCGACGTTTCGACGGTGATGATCGTCGAGCCGACCGCGACCCTTTCACCGACGTCGCCGAAGATCTTCTCGACGGTGCCGGCGAAAGGCGAGGGGATCTCGACGAGCGCCTTTTCGGTTTCCACCTCGACGATCGGCTGGTTCAGCTCGATCGTGTCGCCTTCCTTTACGAGCCACTGCACGATCTCTGCCTCGGTGAGGCCCTCACCGAGGTCCGGTAGCTTGAAGTCGCGCGCGCTCATCAGTAGTTGAGGACAGCATCCACCGCATCGAGCACGCGGTCCAGGTCGGGAAGATAAAGGTCTTCGACTTTCGCCGGCGGGTACGGGATGTCGTAGCCGCCGACGCGGATCACCGGCGCGTTCAAGGAGAGGAAGTCGTCCTCCGCGATGCGCGCGGCGAGCTCACCAGAGAACGACCCGGTTACCGGTGCTTCTGAGACGACGACCGCGCGCCCGGTCTTCCGCACGCTCGTCATGATCGTGTCGATGTCGAGTGGGTTCAGCCAGCGCAGGTCGATCACCTCGCACGCGACCCCATCCTTCGCCGCTTCTTCCGCAGCGTCTTCGACCGTTCGAACGCTCGGGCCGTAGGTCAAGATCGTCACGTCTGTTCCTTCGCGAACGATGCGCGCCTTGCGACGGTCGCCGTTCGCGACGGGCAGCTCGACGTCTTCGCGGATCCAGTAGCGGCGTTTCGGCTCCAGGAAGATCACCGGGTCGGGGTCTTCGATCGCTTCGACCAACAATGCGAACGCGTCGGAGGGCGTCGAAGGCGTGACCACTTTCAATCCTGGGGTGTGCGTGAAGTAAGCCTCGAGCGATTCGGAGTGGTGCTCAACGGCGCCGATCCCGCCGCCGTACGGGATGCGCACGACGACGGACAGCGGAAGCTTGCCCATCGTGCGGGAGCGGTACTTCGCAAGGTGCGACGTGATCTGCTCGAACGCCGGATACGTGAAGCCGTCGAACTGCATCTCGCACACCGGCTTGAACCCGTAGATCGCAAGACCGATGCCGGCGCCCATGATCCCGGACTCGGCCAAGGGCGTGTCGATCACACGCTGCTCACCGAACTCCTGCTGCAGCTTATCCGTGATACGGAACACGCCTCCGGCTTTGCCGACGTCCTCACCCAGCACCACGACGCGATCGTCGCGCTGCATGCAATAGCGCAACGCTTCGTTCAAACCCTGCGCGAGCGTGATCGTCGCCACTACCGGTCCTCCTGATCACGCTTGAAATCCTCGAACTGTGCTTCGAGGATCGGGGACCGTTCGGCGTAGACGTGTTCAAAAAGCAGGTTCGGGTCGAGCGGCCCTGCGCCGACGATCTCGCGACGGAGCTTGGCCGCGGCTTCCTTCCCTTCGGCGTCTGCTTGTTCTTTGAATTCCGGTGTCAGCACGCCTTCCGCTTCGAGGTACTTCTCGAACCGAGCGATCGGATCGAGCGCCTCCCACTGCTTCAGCTCTTCGTTGCTGCGGTATCGCGTCGGGTCGTCTGCGGTGGAATGCGGACCGCGCCGGTACGTCACTGCTTCGATCAACGTCGCGCCCCCGCCGCGGCGCGCGCGCCGCACCGCTTCCCGCGTTACGACGTACGACGCGAGAACGTCGTTCCCGTCGACGCGCACGCCGGGGAACCCGTAGCCGAGCGCCTTCACCGCGATCGTCGGCGCCGCCGTTTGCTTCGAGAGCGGCACGCTGATCGCGTACTGGTTGTTCTGACAGAAGAACACGACCGGCGACTTCCAGACGCCGGCGAAGTTGCACGCCTCGTGGAAGTCCCCTTCTGACGTCGCGCCGTCGCCGAAGCAAGTGATCACGACCGTGTTCGCACCATCGATCTTCGCGCCGGTCGCGAAGCCGACCGCGTGCAGCGTCTGCGTCGCGATCGGCACTGCGTACGGCGCGATGCGATGCTCGCGGTAGTCGAACAGCCCGCCGTGCCACGTGCCGCGGAAGAGGTGAAGGATGTGCGACGGCTGCACGCCTCGGAGCATGGCGAACCCGAGCTCGCGATACGAGGGGAAGACCCAGTCCTGCGGCTCGAGCGCATAGGCGGCGCCGATCTGCGCGCCTTCCTGACCAAGCGCCGGCGTGTATACGCCCAGCTCGCCTTGCCGCTGGAGGTTGGTCGATTCCTGGTCGACCCTGCGCGTGAGG
Organism: Actinomycetota bacterium; assembly: GCA_035307625.1. Classification (GTDB taxonomy): domain Bacteria; phylum Actinomycetota; class AC-67; order AC-67; family AC-67; genus AC-67. Next base: position 6,899 of record DATGHY010000260.1, on the reverse strand, counting down.
ATCATCACGCGGTAGATCTCGCGGAGGTCTTCTTCCTTCAAGTCGATGTCGAAGCCGTGGTCGGGCACCAGCGTGCCGTCGGGCTTCAGGATCTGGACGGTTTCCGTGGAGACGTCGTCGGGGTCGACGTAACCTCTCATCCGTTCCTCCCCGCCCGCCGGGATCGCCGGTGGGCGTTCATCGCGTTCGCTTCGGCGCAGGGTCGCCACGCCGGGGTCTCATGGTCGCAGCGCCATCGGTAAGCGTCAACGAAAGCCCATCACATGCGTCCGAGGACCTCTCCCCGGAGCAGATCGAGCTGCCGAAGACGCTTCTCCATCTCTTGTCTACCCACCTGGAAGGTCCGTGCAAGCTCCTCGAGATCGACCGACTGATGCTCCTTCTCTGCCTTCTTTACTGCGCGCGCGAGCCAGGGGTCGGGCATGAGCAGCTCGGCTGCGAGCAGGTCTGCTTCGTACTCGAGCTCATGCGTCTCCCACGTCCCGCCACGCAGATGCGGAACGGCCCCGTGCAGGATGTGATGCGCGATCTCGTGCGCGAGCTTCCAACGTCCGCTGGGGCCCGATGGCTTGCCCGCCGTCTTGAAACGCGTTCGACCCCGAGCGGGCCGGCCGAGCCCCTCCCACACGTCTTGCGACAGGTGCCACGGCCGTTCGTGATGGATGCGCAGGTACGCGAGCACGCGCGCAAGATCGGTCGGGGGTTCTTTCTGAGCGGCATTGCGGAGGATCCCGCGCGCGATCTTCTTGGGGTCCTTATCGATCATGCGCGTAGCCTACCCTGCGCTCGGGGCCCTCCCAAGGGTGTTCGCGCGACTTCAATGCGCGGCCGCGATGCGTGATTCGGCGAGGCGGTCGGCGGCTTCCGAGGGCGTTATGCCGTCGATGTCCGCCGCGCGGAAGATTTCACGCAAGGTGTTCGCGATCGACTCCGCCTTGCGGTGGGCGCGCGCAGCGTCGTATCCGTGCAGTTCGTCTTCGACGTTGATCAGGCCGCCGGCATTGATGACGTAGTCGGGGGCGTAGAGGATGCCTGCTTCGGCAAGTGCGCGCGCGAGGGCAGGCTGCTCGAGTTGATTGTTCGCCGCGCCCGCGATCGCCCGGCACTTGAAGGACCCCAACGTCTTTTCGGTGACGATGGGTCCGAGCGCGCACGGGCTCAACACGTCGCACGGAACCTCGAGGACCTGGTCTGAATCGACGACGTCGGCGCCGATCTCGTCTGCAAGCGCGCGTGCGGCGTCTGCGTCGATGTCGGCCACCGTCACGCGCGCGCCTTCGTCGCGAAGTCGTCGTGCCACGCCCGAGCCAACCTTCCCAACGCCCTGGACGACCACGTGACGGCCGCTCAAGCTTGACTCACCAAACGCGCTTTCGGCGACCGCGCGCAACCCGTGCCACACGCCGTGCGCGGTAACCGGCGACGGGTCGCCCGAGCCGCCAGACGTGCCGGTGACGAACCGCGTCGTTTCCGCGATCACGTCGAGGTCTTTCACCGTCGTTCCGACGTCGGCCGTCGTGATGTACCGCCCGCCGAGCCGCTCGACCTGCCGGCCGTACGCGCGCATCAAGTCATCGGTCTTGTCTTTGCGAGCATCCCCGATGATCACCGCTTTACCGCCCCCAAGCGGCAGATCGGCGCATGCAGCTTTGTACGCCATCGCTTTCCCGAGGCGGAGCGCGTCGGTAAGCGCCTCGTCTTCGTTCGCGTACTTCCACATGCGCGTGCCACCGAGTGCAGGACCGCGCGCCGTCGAATACACGGCGATGATCGTCCGCAGGCCGGTCTCGGCGTCGTGACCGAAGACGATCTGCTCGTACTCGGAGCCGAGGCGATCGAAGACGGCCATGCGGCAATCGTACTCAGGGGGTTCTTGAGCTGTGTCTAGTCATTTAGGACTAGAAGATGGAGGGGGCGCGTCGTTGCATCCGCCGAGGTGACGCGCGTGGAGGGGATCGCGTGCGTCCGGTTGGCTGCCGGAATGCACATGGCAGCCAATCCCAGGTCAGTCGGTATTGCCGGAATGTCAAGTTCGGGAAAACTCCTGCCGAAATTTGTAAATAGGACCGAACGCCGCCCGCGGGCTAAAGACCCGGAAGTGGACACCCTGGGTGACCAGAAAACCGTCACAACGGGCCATTGGCGGCGAAGGGGTACAGGGCCGATGCTAGGCCCTGGAACAGGACAGACATAACGCGGCACGTCGGACACGCCGGAGCCGCTTCGGAAGGAGGAGAAACATATGAAGCGGGACCAGTCGTCTGGCGAGACGCTTCTCACACCAGCTGAGGTCGCCGCGCTCTTCCGCGTGGATCCTAAGACGGTCACGCGTTGGGCGAAGGCGGGCAAGCTCAGCTCCATCAGGACCCTGGGCGGACACCGCCGCTACCGTGAGTCCGAAGTGATGAGCCTTCTCGAGGGTGTCGCTACCCGGAACGGTTAATCCCCCCGATTCCGGGTGGTGACCCACCGAACGAAGTAGCGGTAAGGAGTCCGCGACCGCGCGCGAGCGCGGTCGTCGGCATTTCCGGGGTTGATGGAAAGCAAGCTCAGCGAGATCGACGCATGGAGCCTGACGGTTTGAAGCGTGGCCAGGGACGGGATCGAACCGCCGACACCGGGTTCTTCAGACCCGTGCTCTTCCAACTGAGCTACCTGGCCGGAGCGGGGGACAGGATAGCAAGGGCCGCCCGAGGGAACGGCTTCGCGGGCGCGCGCGGTGCGCCGCGTAACGGAAGGCGCCCTCCTGTACGCAGTGGTTTCCGTTTACCCAGTTGAAGACCGTCTGGTGCGAGACGCCGAGCGCGCGCGCGATCTCACGCAAGCTCATCCCTTCTTGGTCCATCGTCATCGCTTCGCGTTGATGTTGCCGCCTGAGCGCGCGACGTTCGGCTTCACGCATGAGCTGCCTGAGCCGGCGGATCTCTCGTTTGGTGGGGCGCCTTGGCTTGTCGTTGTGCAAGAAGATGGCCGTGCCGGCGCGACCATGATCATCTGCGCGCATATGGCAGGAGCGGCAGAGCGCGACGAGGTTGTCGAGAGGGTTGTCACCACTGAAGCGGAACGGTTGCAGGTGATGGACATCGAGCGCGCGGCCGCTCTCGGTGCCCGTCAAGCCGCATCCTTGACAGACGACGTCGCGCGCGCGGACCTGTTCCTTGACTGCCTTCCAACCGGGGCCGTAGGAGAGAGCGCGCCCGCCTTGCCAGTTGGGATTTCGCTCACCCAAGAGATTCCGCGTGTTGTAAGCGGCTGTTGCGCAGCTGCGCGTGCAGTACTTCCTGCGACTTAGTTTGTTGGCCGGAACAAGGACGCGAGTTCCGCACTCCGGACAATCGAATGGCTTAGAAGGAACGATCGCACGCCAACGATCGGCGCACTTCTTGCTGCAATACCTACGTTGGTCGCCTTTGAGGGCCGCACCGCACATCGCGCATGTCATTCAAGAGAACGTACTGCAAGCGTGTGACAGGAACGTTTGCGTGAAAGCGTCCGCGACGGGATCTCATGGGGGGTGGTGCTCATTATGCATTTCCGCAGGTCAGCGCCGACGACGGGACTTGAACCCGCGACCTTCACCTTGACAGGGTGACGAGCACTCCAGACTGCTCTACGTCGGCCAGGTCTCGAAGTGTATCGGACGGACTCCTCACCAACCTAACGATCTCAGATCTTCGTCGGGCGTCCTTCCCAGTACGGCGCGCGCAAGTCCCTCTTCCGCACCTTGCCGTTGGGCTCGCGGGGAAGCTGCTCGACGAGATCGACCGTCTTCGGGCACTTGTAGTGCGCAAGGCGCGCGCGACAGAACTCGATCAGCTCGTCCGCGCCGACCGGCGCGTGCGCTTCGACGATGGCCTTCACCGCCTCACCCCATTCCGCGTCGGGGATGCCGATCACGGCAACGTCGGCCACGGCGGGATGCTGGTGAAGCACGGCTTCCACCTCGGCCGGATACACGTTCGAGCCGCCCGAGATGATCATGTCCTGGTGGCGGTCGGTGAGGAACAGGTAGCCATCGTCGTCCAGGAAACCCATGTCGCCGACGCTGAAGAAATCGCCGTTCCACACTTCCGCGGTCTTATCGGGCGCGTCCGCGTACTCGAACTTTCCGCCCGTGGAAACGTAGATCAGTCCCGTCTCACCCGGCGCAAGCTCGGCGCCGTTTCCGTCCATGATCTTGACGCGCGCACCCGGCATCGGCCGGCCGACGCTTCCGGGCTTGCGGAGCCACTCGTTCGATGTGATCACCGTCGCGCGCCCTTCCGTCATCCCGTAGAACTCCCACACGACGTCGTCGCCGAACATCTCGATCATCCCTCGCTTCACCTCAGGCGGGCACGGCGCGGCGGCATGGATGATCCGCCGCATGGATGAGATGTCGTAACCCGCGCGCACGTCTTCCGGCAGCGCGAGCAGCCGCACGAAATGGATGGGAACCATCATCGACCACGTCGCTCGCTCGGCGTCGATCGCGCGCAAGAACTCCTCGGGGTCGAATCGTTCCATCAACACAACCGTCTGACCCATGAGCAATGCGTAGTCGCTGAAGCCGAGCGGCGCGCTGTGGTAGAGCGGCCCGCAACAGAGGTGCACTTCGCCGGGCTGCTCGACGTTGAAGATCCCGAGGTGTTCGCGCGCGGCCGCTAGATATCTGTCCACCGTGGAGCGCGCGCGCTCCACGGCTTTGGGCCGGCCGGTCGTTCCCGACGTGTAGAAGCGGATCGATGGCGGCGCGATCGGCGGCGCGTCGGGGAGGCGCTCGTCGGTCTCGGCGCGTAGCGCGGCGTCGTACTCATCGCCGAAGTGCAACACAGGGATCTCCGCCCGAACGCCCTCTTCTGCGACGAGCAGCCCTGCCCGAGAATCCTTCAGCAGGTAGGACACTTCATCGTCTTTCGCCCGCCAGGAGATCGGCACGAGCTCGGCGCCTGCGCGCGCTGCGCCGAACGTGACCTCGAAGAACTCGATGCGGTTCTTCAGGGCGCAGCCGATGCGGTCGCCGGGCTTGATGCCCGAGCTGCGCAGTGCGCGCGCGACGCGGTTCGTGCGGGCATCGAGCTCGGCGAAGGTCACCCGGCGGTCCTCCGCGACGATCGCCGGCTTGTCCGGGTGAGCGCGCGCGCGCGGTTCGAGTCCGATGGGTTCCACGACCGAAGGGTAGCCTTGACCGGCTTGCTCGACCGAATCGAAGATGCGCGCGCGTGAGGGGAGCCGGTTATCGATAAGCCCGATGTGTTCTGCGCGATCGTCGCGGGAGAGATCGCCGCACAGGTCGTCTACGAGGACGAGGTGACGGTCGCGTTCCTGGACCACAGGCCGGTCTTTCTCGGCCACACCCTCGTCGCCCCGCGCGCGCACATCGAGACGCTGGCCGACCTACCTGCCGACCTCATCGCCCCGTTCTTCACCGCCGTCCAACGGGTCGCGCGCGCGGTCGAAGCCGGCCTGGAGGCGGACGGCACCTTCGTCGCGATCAACAACAAAGTGAGCCAGTCCGTGCCTCACCTGCACGCGCACGTGGTGCCTCGCCGCCGCAAGGATGGCCTCCGCGGGTTCTTCTGGCCGCGGACGAAATACCAGGACGAGCAGCAGATGGCCGACATGGCTGCCTTGATCCGCAAAGCCCTCTCGGACTAAGGCCTTTTACCAGGGCTTTCCGGTCAAGAGACCACTCTCCGCGGCCGATATCAAAGCCGGAGGGAGACATCCTGCGCAGACTGCTCGTACTTTCGCTCGCCGCCGTCGGGTTCATGACCGCGGTGATGCCCGCTGCCTCTGCGACGACGTTCGCAGACGTTCCGACGTCGCACTGGGCCTACTCCGCGGTGCAGTACGTCACGTCGAACGGCTTCATCACGCCGTACAGCAACGGCTTCCGTCCGGATCAGCTCGCGACGCGCCTGGAGCTTGCGCGCGCCCTGACGGGCGCCTTCGCGCCCAGCGAGCCGGTCGATCCAACGATCACGTTCACGGACCTGCCGGCGACGACGCCGGGCTACGCCTACCAGGTCGCGAACGTCGCAGTGAAGAAGGGCTGGCTGTCGACCACCAACGGTGCTTTCGATCCGTCCGGCCAAGTGAGCAAGGCGACGATGGACAAGGCGTTCGTCGCCGCGCTTGGCTTGAACGGTGTCGCAGCAGGCTTGAACAAGATCCAGTCGACCGATGGCTATCGGTTCCAGCACACGTCCTGGTTCGCCTACTACATCATCACGAACGAGCTACATCTGAATCACGACTATTCGAGCGCCCTCGAGAAGCAAGAGGTGCTCGCAGCTTCACCGGTGTCGCGCGCGTTCATCGCGTACGCGCTCTGGCAAGCGAAGACGCTCAGTCAGTGGGAGCTCGGCTCGATCCAGTCCTACGCGAACATCGTCCTGCCGCAGATGAGCGACGTCGAGAAGCAAGTCGTGAACTTCGCTTTCAAGTACGCGGGGTACCCCTACGTGTACGCGGGTGAGTGGTACAAGCCGACCGGTTCTGGTTACTGCTGCGGCACGCAACTGCAAGGTGGCTTCGACTGTTCCGGCTTCGCCTGGTGGGTGTTGAAGGCGCCGGGCCAGGGGTGGGACAACTCGAGCATCCGCGGCTACAAAGGTTGGACGCTCCTCGAACGCGGCGCGGCCGCGATGACGGGCGACGCACCGGTTCGCTATTACTACTCGAAGCTCCAACCCGGAGACTTGCTCGGATTCAACACCGATGGCCAAGGCACGGGGTGGCAGGGTGTCGATCACGCCGGGATCTACCTCGGCAACGGTTGGATGGTGCACTCGTCGGGCAGCAGAGGCGGCGTATCGATCGATTTCATCGGGAACGGTTCCTGGTGGTACAGCCGGCTCGTCTGGGGACGTCGTCTGCTGCCGACGTATACGCCGCCCCCGCCACCGCCGCCTCCG
>DATGHY010000259.1:0-2686 GCA_035307625.1 Actinomycetota bacterium | reverse complement strand
CGCCCGCGCCGCCGACGTCTGCCTGAAAGAGCGGCGCCGCTTGGTTCTCGTGGTCCGCGAGACGCCGCTGCACGCGGGCCACCTTCGGCTGATGGCCCAGGCGACGGAGATGGGCGCGCTGATCTTGCCGCCCGTCCCCGCCTTCTACCACCGTCCCGTCTCGCTGGCCGACATCGTCGACCACACCGTCACGAAGATCCTCGACCAGTTCGGGATCGACGCGGGGCTGATCACGCGCTGGCAGGGACTCTTCGGCTAGTCCTACACCTAGAAGCGCTCGGCGCTCCGGGTTAAGATCCCACGCGAGCATGGGGAACGATCGCCGGCCGGCCGACATGTATGACGTTGCGATCCTCGGCGGCGGCCTCGCTGGGCTGACGCTCGGGCTGCAGATCAAGCAGGCACGGCCCGAGACCAGCATCTTCATGGCGGAGCGGCGCGACGGCTATGCGCCCGAGGCTGCGTTCAAGGTCGGAGAGTCGACCCAGGAGATGTCCTGCAACTACTTCGGCGAAGTACTCGGCTTCAGGGAGCACCTGGAGAACGAGCACATCCGCAAGTGCGGTCTGCGCTTCTGGTTCCCCGCGGGTGACAACACAGACCTCACGCAGCGCATCGAGCGGGGCCCGTCGGGGAAACCGCACGTCCCCAGCTACCAGCTCGACCGCGGCCGGTTCGAGAACTTCCTCGGAGCGCAGGCCATCGAGGCGGGGATCGACCTGTTCGGCGGCACGACTGTCGAGGACGTCGAGCTCGGGGACGAGTACCACGAGGTCACGTTCACGCGGGGCGGCGAGACCATGACGACGCGCGCGCGCTGGCTCGCCGACGCGAACGGCCGCGCCTTCACGCTCAAGAAGAAGCTCGATCTCTTCGAGGAGAACGGGCACGTGATCAACGCGGCGTGGTTCAGGCTCGGCGGCGGGCTCGACATCGAGGACTGGGCCGACCCGAACGACGAGGAGTTCTTCGACCGGATGTCCGAGCGGGGCCTCCGGAAGAACAGCACGAATCACATCTGCGGCGAGGGCTACTGGGTCTGGCTGATCCCGCTCTCCTCGGGGCCGGTCTCGATCGGCATCGTGGCCGATCCCCGTTTCCATCCCTGGGAGGAGATGAACACGCTCGAGGGCGCCCTCAACTGGATCGCGGAGCACGAGCCGCAGCTTCGCGAGTCGATCGAGGGCCGCGAGGACAAGATCGAAGACTTCCTCAGCGTGCAGAACTTCTCGTACGGCTGCAAGCAGACGTTCTCGGGCGGCGACCGCTGGGTTCTCGTCGGCGAGTCGGGAGCGTTCCTCGATCCGTTCTACTCCCCCGGCTCGGACTTCATCGCAATGGCCAACACGTTCGCGACCGACTTGATCACGCGCTCGCTCGACGGTGAGGACGTGACGGAGCGCGCCAAGGCGCACGACGATCTGTACCGGAGCGCGTACAGAACGCACCTCACGTTCTATGAGAAGCAGTACGAGTTCTGGCACAACTCGGCCGTGATGAACGTCAAGATCGGCGCGAACAACATCCTCTACTGGGGCGCCAACGGGCTGCTCTTCTTCCACCGCAAGCTCACGGACCTCGAGTTCATGGAGCGTGCGCGTCCGTACGTAGACCGCATCTGGGCGCTCAACCGGCGGCTCGAGCCGATGTACCGCGAGTGGAACGCGCTGGAGTCGCGCGAGTGGCGCCGCGCGATGGTGCCGTCGTCCGCCTTCCCGGCGATGTTCGACCGGCACATGGACCTCGTCGCGGGCTTCGACGACGAGGCGCTGCTGGCGCGGCTCGCCGAGAACACCGAGCTGATGGAGGCCTTCACGGTACTCGCCTTCCACCGGGCGGCGCAGGCTTTGCCCGGCGGCGCGCCGGACGAGGACGAGAAGATCAATCCCTACGCGGTGAGCCTCAACCCGGATCGCTGGGAGGCGGACGGCCTCTTCAACGGCGAAGGCATGTCGGTCGCCGAGGCGCGCCGGACGCCGGCGGCCGGCATGGAGAACCTGTTCATGGAGGCGATCGCTCAGCCGGCGTGAGCGCGCGGGTCGCGCGGCGGACTAGCCGCGTTTATCGATCCGATACTCCTTCCCGCCGGCGCCGTCACGCAGGCTGCGCGACGGCCTCCATGAACAAATTCTCGATTCCCGCCGCGTCCGTCTGGCGCGCCTCGACGAGAGAGTAGCCCTCGCCGTTCAGCATGCCGTCCGCCTCCCAGCGGTCCGGGTCGAGGCTCACGGCGTACGGATTGATCTTCTCGTCCTCGCCGGGCGCATCGGGGAGCCCCTGCGCGGCCCGGTGGAAGACGATCACGGCCATGGCCTCCATCAGGTCGGCCGTCGATGCGAGCTTCGCCTTCAGCGTCTCGTCGTCGAAGCCGCCGGCCATGTCGACGTGCCGCTGGAACATCCCCGGGAACGCAGCGGTCGGCACGATCGCGCGCCGCCATTCGCGCGCCTCGATCGCGTTCCATTCGCGGTACATCGCCTCTAGCCGGCGCGTGATCGCCCAGATCCGTTCGAGATCGGGGCGCACAGCCGCCATGAACTCGGTGTCCGTCAGCTTGTTGTGGAAGAACAGCAAGCCGACGGTGCCCCAGTAGAGGATGTTGTTGCCGCAGATCTTGACGGTCATGACGAGCGGGTTGCCCCAGAACTCGTACTGCGTCTCGTACTGGGACAGATAGACGCTGTAG
>DATGHY010000258.1:0-13702 GCA_035307625.1 Actinomycetota bacterium | reverse complement strand
GGGCCTTGGGATGAAGGGCTTTCCGACGCAGCTATCGAGCAGCCCGAGCATGCTGCTCCGCGCGTGGCAAGTGGTCGAGCGTTCGGCGGATATCCCGGCCTCTCAGGCACGCACGGACCTTGGGCCCAATGGTTAGGGGCCGAGTGGCACCTTTCAGACCGCAATCCGCCCGTTAGCGTGACCAATGAAGCCGTAGCCAGGGGGCTCGGCAGCGAGAAACAAGGGAGGAAGCCATGCCACGCCGGACGTTCGACATGTTGCTTTCCTCGGTGGGCGTTGTTCTCACCGGGGCACTTATCGTCGCAGGTGCGCTGATGTTCTGGGGCTACAGCTTCGCGAACAACAACGTTCACGACCAGCTCGCCGCCCAGCAGATCTTCTTCCCGCCCGCGGGAAGTCCGGCCCTAGCGTCGCCGGAGATCGGCAAGTACCTGAACAAGTACGCAGGTCAACAGCTGACCACGGGTGCGCAAGCCGAAGCGTACGCTGACCACTTCATCGCCGTGCACCTCAAGGAGGTTGCCGGCGGTCAAACGTACGCGCAGGTGAGCTCGAAGGCGCAGGCCAACCCGACCGACACGACGCTTCAGGGTCAGGTTGCGACGCTCTTCAAGGGTGAGACGCTTCGCAGCATGCTGCTTCAGGCATACGCGTTCTGGAAGATCGGCCAGTTGGCGCTGATCGGGAGCATCGTCTCCTTCGCGCTCGCGGGATTGATGGGGATCTTGACCCTCTTCGGGTTCATCCACTTCCGTCGGGTGTCTCCGAAGGAGCAGATCCTTGCTCCTGTTGAGGAGATGCGCGTTTCCGCATAGCTCGCAAGGAGACCGAAGCGCGCCCCCCCTCCCAGAAACCCCCGGGAGGGGGGGCGTTCTTCATTCGAGTAGACCATGGGAGGGAAGTGCGATGACGAAGAAGCTGGTACTTGGCCTCGACGGTTCAGATGGATCGGCGGCCGCGACTCGCTGGTGTGTCGAGATGGCAACGTCTCTCCATGCACAGGTGGTCACGGTGCACGGCGTCGCGATCGATGCGTACCCGTCGTACGGAATGATGATGACGACGTTGTTCGACGACACCTGGCGCAAGGAGCTCTTGAAGCTGATGGAGGAAGAGTGGTGCAAGCCGCTCGCCGACGCAGGGATCCACTTCAGCGCGGAGGTAATAGAGCAGGACCCGGCGCAGGCCATCATCGCGGTTGCCGACCGGGAGAATGCGGACATGATCGTTGTCGGGCGAAGAGGTCGTGGTGGTTTCGCGGAGCTGGTGCTCGGGAGCGTGAGCCACCGGTTGGCTCACCACGCCCACCAGCCGCTCGTCATCATCCCAAAACACACAACCTAACCTCCTGATTTCGAGCAGCCGGCGAACCCAGGCCCGTCGAGTTGACTGTTGTGAAGTAGCCCTCTACACGGCTGCTTTGCCCTGTTACGCTCTTTCATATGGGACGCCTGAGTGAAGAAGCCAGACGCCACGAAGTCCTCGTGGAAGCTGGTCTCGCGCTCGTCTCTGAGTTGTCCCTTCCGATCGTCCTTCAGAAGATCGTCGACCTCGCTTGCGACGTCGCCGACGCCAAGTACGGGGCGGTGGGCGTCATTGGCGCAAGTGGTCGGATCAGTGAGTTCATCACGCATGGGATCACGCAGGAAGAGCGCGACCGGATCGGCCCTCTTCCCGAAGGACATGGGCTGCTCGGGGTGCTGATCGAGAAGGCGACGCCGCTTCGGCTGCGCAACATCCGAGAACACATGAGCTCCAGCGGGTTCCCGCCGAACCATCCGCCGATGACCTCGTTCCTCGGCGTCCCTATCGCCATCCGCGGTCGCGTCTTCGGGAATCTCTACCTCACCGAGAAGCAGGGCGCCGAAGAGTTCACCGATAGCGACGAAGACGCTGTTTTGCAGCTTGCCGCCCAAGCCGCCGTCGCGATCGAGAATGCGCGCCTGTACGCCGAGGCGCAGATGAGCCACCGCCGCATCACCGCCGTCAACGATGTGATGCAAGCCATCCTGCAAGGCCAAGACGCCAATGACCTCCTTCCGTTGATCGCGAACCATGCGCGCGAGCTCGTCGACGCCAAGATCGCAACCGTGGTGACACCGGACGAGGAAGATCAAGACCGATTGGTCGTCCGGGTGGCGAACGGCGACCGCGCTGAGGCGCTCGGGGGTCTCGTCTTCCCGGCGTCGAACTCGGTGTCCGGCGAAGTGATGCGGTCGAATGAAACGCTTGTTCTCAGCGACGCGCTCTCCGACTCACGAACTCATCAGCCTTTCGTCCAGCTCGGAGACATCGGGCCCGCGATCTTCGCGCCTCTTGGGGTCAAGGATCGCGCGTTTGGCACGCTCGCGGTCGGCAACCATCCGGGCGACCGACTGTTCTCGAATGAAGACGTGGGATTAGTCCAAACCTTCGCCGCACAAGCGTCGGTTGCGCTCGAGCAGGCCCGCATCCAAGGTGAGCTCAAACGCTTCGCTTTAGTGGAAGATCGCGAGCGCATCGCGAAGGAGCTTCACGACGACGTCATCCAGTCCCTGTTCGCGGAAGGCATGGCGCTCCAGTCTTCGTTGGCCATCGTCGGCAACCCGGAAGCGATGGAAACGAGGATCACCCAAGCGGTCGAACACATCGATCGCGTTATCCGAGACCTGCGCAACTACATCTTCGCTTTGACGCCGGGGGCAGCGGCAGACCACGCGCTGGAGCGCTCGCTGAAGGACGTCGCACGCGAATTCGCGGCAGCTTCGAACACGGATATCGAGGTAGTGGCCGACCCCACCGCGGCTGCGCGGCTCTCTGCCAAGACGGCGGATGTGCTGCAAGCTGCGCGCGAAGCGATCTCGAACGCTGTGCGACACTCGGGCGGCGATACAGTTCGGGTCAGCCTCGCGTGCACGACCGACACCGCAGTGCTGGAGGTTGCCGACAACGGCAAGGGCTTCAGTCCGTCGGAGGCCGCAGGCAAAGGAAACGGATTGAAGAACCTCCGTAGTCGGGCGGAATCCATGGGCGGCGAATTAGATATCGAGTCGGAACCCGGCCAGGGAACCTGGGTGCGCGTTCGGATCCCGCTCTAGGAGGAGATGGTGGCCCAGTCGTCAGGCAAGAAGATCCGGATCATGCTCGTCGACGATCACGAGGTTGTTCGGCAGGGCCTGAAGGCTTTGATCGAATCCGACGAGACGATGACGGTGGTGGGCGAGGCCGACGGAGTGCAAGCGGCGGTCGACCGAGCGGCACTGGTGAGACCCGACGTGGTCGTGATGGATGTTCGGCTCAGCGATGGAAGCGGCATCGAGGCTACCCGCGAGATCCGAGCCCAGCGACCAGAGACTCGCGTCATCATGCTGACCACGTTCGCCGACGATGACGCGCTCTTCGCTTCGATCATGGCCGGCGCCGCCGGCTACGTGTTGAAGCAAGTGAAGAGCAACGATCTCCTCCGTTCGATCCGTGCGGTTGCGGATGGCCAATCGCTGCTCGATCCTTCGATGACAGGCGCGGTTCTCGAGCGCTTGCGGAAGGGGCGCGACCTTCTGAAAGACGAGAAGCTCGCGCGCTTGTCGCCGCAGGAGGAAAGGATCCTTGCCCTCGTGGCAGAAGGCAAGACGAACAAGGAAATCGGTACCGCGCTGAACTTGGCCGAAAAGACCATCAAGAACTACGTCTCGACCATCCTCGGGAAGCTCGAAGTGACGCGCAGGGCCGAGGCTGCCGCATATCTCGCGCGGCACACCACGACTCCGGGTACCTCCTGAGGCACCCGGAGCCGTGTGCTTTCATCGCTTCAGCGTGAGTCTTTGTCCTTGGCCATCTCGATCACGGGCTTCAACACGTCTCGAAGCGTCGGACTCCCAACTTCCTCGAGCTCGTATGTGACCCGCACCGACGGCTTCGAGAACGTGAGGACGTGTCGCAAGTCGATCGGCGTTGCGATGACAACCAGATCGCAGTCGATCGCATCGATCGTCTTCTCCATCTCGGCAAGCTGCTCGGGCGAGTAGCCCATCGCAGGCAGGACGGGTCCGACGTCGTACTTCCGATAGACGTCCTCGAGTGTCCCGACCGCGTACGGACGGGGATCGACGATCTCAGCAACATCGTATTTCCGAGCAGCAACGACGCCGGCCCCGAACTTCATCTCGCCGTGAGTCAGGGTTGGCCCGTCTTCGATCACGAGCACGCGCTTCCCCCGTAGAACGTCGGGCCGATCAACCTTGACCGGGCTTCTCGCCTTGATGACCGTCGCTCGCGGAGACAACTCGGCGATCGTTTCCTCAACGGCCGCGACCTGCTCAGGCTGCGCGGAGTCGATCTTGTTGATCACGACGACGTCCGCCATCCGAAGGTTCGTCTCTCCGGGGTGGTACGCGGTTTCGTTCCCCGCGCGGAGCGGATCCACGACGACGATGTTGAGGGTCGGGCGGTAGAAGGAGAAGTCGTTGTTTCCGCCGTCCCAGATGATGACGTCCGCCTCCGCTTCTGCCTCCGTCAGGATCGCTTGGTAGTCGACACCGGCGAACACGACGCTGCCGGCCTTGATGTGCGGTTCGTATTCCTCACGTTCCTCGATCGTCACGCCTTCGCGGTCGAGATCGGACATACGCGCGAACCGCTGCACCCATTCTGCAGCCAGATCTCCGTAGGGCATCGGGTGACGGACCGCGACCGTTCGCAATCCCGCATCGCGAAGCGCGCGCGCAACCGCTCGAGACGTCTGGCTCTTCCCAGCACCGGTCCGCACCGCGCAGACGGCGACAACCGGAACGTGGGACTCCAGCATCGTCTGGTCTGGACCGAGCAGCGTAAAGCTGGCGCCTGCGGCAAGCACCTCGCTTGCCTTGTGCATCACGTAGGTGTGCGGGACATCCGAGTACGAGAATACGACCTCATCAACCTTCAGATCGTGGATGAGCCGGACGAGCTCTTCCTCGGGGCGGATCGGGATGCCCTTCGGGTAACGGGGCCCCGCAAGCTCCGCTGGATAGGTCCGATCATTGATGAACGGGATCTGCGTCGCAGTAAACGCGACGACTTCCACGTCGGTGTTGTACCGGAACGCCACGTTGAAGTTGTGGAAGTCTCGGCCGGCGGCTCCCATGATCAGGATGCGTCTCATTTCGATCTCCTCTCCATTCGCGGTGGCCGTCGCGGGCCCGATCCCGCGGCGGCCACCCGCATTGTCATGAACCGATGTGAACCCCCATATCGATCGGCATCGGGACCGACTTGTGTCCGTTCGTTTCGATAGCTTCGAGCTCAGCCGTCAGCTCACGGCTGCGGCGCCATTTCACGTAGACGTAGACGGGGATCCCACCCATGAGAAGCAGGAATCCCCACGCGATCGTCTTGTTGCCCGAGCCGATCATGGCCCAGACGGCGTACGCGAAGCCCAGGAGAGCCACACCGACGTTCCATGCGATCTTGCGGCCGTTGAAGGCTGCTCGATCGGTGAACATCATGTAGAGCTCTGCGGCTGCCGCGAATGCATACGGGACGAGCGTTGTCAGCGTCGCGAGCAAGATGACGTTGTAGAACTGATTCACGAGGCTCGCGTTGTAGTTCAGCAACATCAGGCCCGAGATCAACACGGACGAGACGACGAGCCCAAACACCGGCGTGCCTCGCTTCTCACTTACCTTCGCGAACTGCTTGGGGAATAGCCCGTCCTGCGCCGCAGCGAGCGGCACGCGTCCTTGGATGAGGATCCATCCATTCAGCGCGCCGAACGTCGAGATCAACGCGATCAAGGCCACGAGCTTGCCCCACGTCAGTCCGAGGAAGCTGCCGCCACCGAACATCACTCTTGCAGCGTCGGCGAACGGCGCGTTCGAGTTCTGAAGGGTCGCCGCCGGGATGATCCCAACGATCGCGACGGTCGCAAGGATGTAGACGAGCGTCGTGACCAGCGTGCCCCAGATCGTCGAACGAGGGATCGTCTTACGAGGGTTCTTAACCTCTTCAGCGGGGATCGTTGCGGACTCCAAGCCGATGAAGGCCCACAGCGTCAGAGCAGCAGCGGTGGTGATCCCTCCGATCATCCCCTTCCCCGTTCCGAACCCATGCGGTGCGAACGGGTGGAAGTTGGCCCCGTGCATGTAGAAGAGTCCGATGATCCCGATGAGCGCGAGCGGGACGAACTTCAGCACCGTTGTGGCAACCTGGACGATGCCCGACCGGCGGACTCCGGCGATGTTGATCGCCGTGAGCACCCAGATCGTGGCGATACCCACGAGCGCGGCGACGAAGTGGTTGGAGATCAGCGTTGGCCAGAACACTCCGAGGTATGCGACGAATGCCACCGTGATCGCTGCATTTCCGACCCACGCAGCGATCCAGTAACCCCACGCGGTCCAGAAACCGGCGAAATCACCGAACGCTCGCTGCGTATACGCGTACGGTCCTCCCGTGCGGGGATAAGCGCGCCCCATAACGGCGAAGACCAAGGCGAGCAGCATCGCCCCCACACCGGTGAACACCCAGGCGAGCAGCGATCCCGACCCGGACGTAACCATCACAGCCGCCAAAGCGGCCGGCAGGAGGAACACACCCGAGCCGATCATGTTGCCCGCGACCAGCGCGGTGGACATCGACGTCCCCAACTCCCGCTTCAGCTTTGGAGGAGCGGCGGGAGGAGACGTCCTTAACTCGACAGACGATTTCATGACGCCCTCCTTTTCTCTGACTCGAGTCTCATCCGGAGCGCGCGCGGGCATCAGAGGAGGTCGGCAGCCATTCCGTGGGACCGATGGCGAGGTTGAGGAGACGAAGGGTGCAAACCCAAACAACGTTCGCGCGCGTGTTGGGCGACGTGCCTAGGCCTTACTCCACCGCGTGGAGAGCTTGTGAATCCGGCGACGTAAAGGAGGGCGTTTGATCGCAAGAGACGCAGCCTGCGACACCGGCCTGAAGAAATAGACCTTGCCTGCCTCGGCGAGGGCCAGATACGTCACAACCATTCCGAGAAGGATCGCCAGGAACGAAACCGGAAGGCGCGTGAAACCGAGTACATGCGCGAGGGGGCTGAACGGCAGCGCCAGCCCAACGATGACGCATGCTGCGGTGGTGATCGCGAGCGGGATGCTCGGACGACTTCGGAAGAAGGGGGTGCGTTTCGTTCGGATGATGAAGATGATGAGAGTCTGAGTCGATAGCGACTCAACGAACCATGCTGTGTGGAATAAGGGTGCACCGGCGTGGAACACCCAAAGCATCACTCCGAACGTCAAGAAGTCGTACACCGAGCTGATAGGCCCGAAGAACAACATGAATCGTCGGATGAACTTGGTGTCCCAATGCGCAGGCCGTTTCAACATGTCTTCGTCGACACGATCGGTCGGGATCGTCATCTCGCTCACGTCGTAGAGAAGGTTGTTGAGGAGGATCTGGGTGGGGAGCATCGGGAGGAACTTAAGGAACAGCGAGGCGCCGGCGGCGCTGAACATGTTGCCGAAGTTCGACGACGTTCCCATGAGCACATACTTGATCGTGTTGGCGAAGATGCGGCGCCCCTCCATCACGCCTTCCGCCAAGATCCCCAGGTCCTTTTCGAGCAGCACGATGTCCGCTGCATCCTTCGCAACGTCCGTTCCTGAATCGACGGAGATCCCGACGTCGGCCTCGTGAAGAGCAACCGCGTCGTTGACCCCATCACCTAGGAATGCGACGTCCCGGCCGGCGGCTCGTTGCGCGCGGATGATGCGCGACTTCTGCCCCGGCGAAACCCGGGCGAAGATCGTCGTGTGGGCCAACGCCGCGGTGAGCGCGGCGTCGTCCATCTTCTCGAGCGCAGACCCGGTGAGCACGCCCTCGACCGGGACCCCGAGACGGCTACACACGCTCTCTGCCACGCGCTCGTTGTCCCCCGTCACGATCTTCACGACGATGCCCAGCGTGCGCAGCTGCTCCAACGATGCAGCTGCATCGGCTTTCGGTCTATCGCTGAAGGTGAGGAAGCCCTGGAGATGCAAGCCCGATTCATCTTCCTGTGTGACGGAGGTCATGTTCGCTCCGTCGCGCGTCGCCACAGCGATGACACGCGCACCAGCTCCGAACTGCTCGTCCAGAACACCACCGGCTTCGCTCGGGACCGCGACGCAACGCGCGAGCACGGCTTCGGGGGCGCCTTTGACGATAAGCACGCGGCGTTCGCCGTCCGAGACCAGGACGGACATGAGGCGTCGCTCGTAATCGAAGGGCGCCTCAGCGATGCGAACCAACGCGCCCGCCTTGGACGATGCATCCGGAGCCTGCCACAAGGCTTGATCGAGCGGATTCCCCCCGATGACGCTCCCGGACTGGACGGCCGCCGATGAGCACCCGAGTCCCAGCCGCAAGACGTCTGCCGAGATGTGGCCCGACGGATCGATCGCAGAAACGAATGAGATCCGGCCGTCGGTCAACGTTCCAGTCTTGTCTGTGAACAGCACCTCGACGTTGCCGAGGTCTTCGATGCTGAGCAGCCGCTTCACGACGACTGATCGACGAGCAAGGTGGCGCGCGCCGGTGGATAGGCTGATCGTCACGATCGCCGGAAGGAGCTGCGGTGTCAGGCCGACTGCGATCGCCAGCGCGAAGAGGCCTGCGCGAAGAACGCCGTGTCCCAACGCGACATTGAGCACGAAGATCAAACCCGCGAGCACCAGGGTCACTCCGGCAAGCAGGCGCGAGAAGTCCTGAAGTCCGTGCTGGAAGGCGGTCTGGGGAGGCCGATCGCCGAGGCTCTTCGCGATCGTCCCGAACTCGGTAGCTCCGCCGGTCTTCACGACCAACCCGGACCCCGTTCCCGCGCGGACGACTGTCCCCATATACGCACAAGACGAGAGCGTCACACCGTCCGCGTCTTTCGGAGCTTCTGTTTGCTTGCTCGCGGCCTCAGCTTCGCCGCTGAGGACGGCCTCGTCTATCTCGAGACCGTTCGATTCCATCACCCGCATGTCCGCGGGGACTATGTCACCCACGTCGAGAGTCACGAGGTCGCCGGGGACGAGCCCAACAACATCGACGGCAACCTTCTTTCCGTCGCGCGTCGTGATGGCCGAGTGCCGGATGCGACTGTGAAGCTCCTCGATCGCGCGCTCCGACCGAAACTCGTTAAAGAATCCGAGGCCGACGCTGATCGAGATTATGACGATGATGATGAGCGCATCGGTGTGCTGTCCTACGGCGAATGAGATCGCGGTCGCAACGGCGAGTAGCAATAGGAGCGGGCTGCGGACCTGTCGCACGAGCACGTCGAGCGCGCGCGCGCTGTGGCTGCGGATCGCGTTCGGTCCGACCTCGTCCAATCGCGAGGCCGCCTCGTTCGCGGTCAAGCCGGTGCGCGTCGTCTGAAGTCTCGCCAGCACGTTCGTGATATCGAGTGCACCGGAATCAGCGAGCATCAGACCACGCCAGCCGGCGGCCTCGGACTCGCCTCCGATGTCATCCCGCGAGTGTGGGCGCATCCTGCGATCGTATGTGGATACGTGTGCCCGGGGAACAGCTCCGGGGCGCACCTACCTATGCTGGGGTCATCACGACCTTCAGCGCATTGGTCTCTCCCGCGCGCGAGAACGTGTCGTACGCGTCCATCGCTTTCGTGAATGGGAACCGATGCGTCGCGAAGGTTGTCGGATCGACCTGGCCCGACTGGATCGCCTTCAGGAGCGTCGGGATAGTGAATGTGTCGACGAGACCCGTTGTGATCGTGACGTTCTTGATCCACAGCGACTCGAGGTGCAGCGTTGCCGGCTTGCCGTGAACACCGACATTCGCGACCCGGCCACCCGGCCGGATCAGATCGGCACACAGCTCGAACGTGGCTGGGACGCCAACCGCCTCGATCGCGACGTCCGCGCCAAGCCTGTCGGTCAGCTCATCGACTGCCGCTTTGGCCCCTTCCGGCGGCACTGCGATCGTTGCGCCGAAGGCCTTCGCCCAGATACGCCGAGCTTCGGTTGGCTCGACCGCCACGATCGCACCGGGCGAGTACAGCCGCGCGCCTTGGATGACGGAAAGTCCGATCGGTCCGGCACCCACCACGGCAACGACATCACCGGGCTGAACACGCCCATTCAAGACCCCGACCTCGTAGCCGGTTGGCAAGATGTCCGACAGGAAGAGGACCTGCTCGTCGGTTAACCCCTCAGGGATCTTGTACAAGGACTGATCTGCGAACGGAACTCGCACGTACTCGGCCTGCACCCCGTCGATCAGGTGACCGAAGATCCAGCCGCCACCGTTGCGGCACTGGCCGTACATCCCGGTCTTGCAGTACCGACACCGCCCGCACGCGGAGATGCATGAGATCAGCACATGATCTCCTTCGCGGACGGACTTCACGCCGATGCCGCTCTCGACCACAGTCCCGACGGCTTCGTGTCCGAGCACGCGGCCGGGAGTAACTTCCGGAACGTCGCCCTTCAAGATGTGAAGATCCGTCCCGCAGATCGTGACCGCGTCGATGCGAACGATCACATCACTGTCCTCCAGGATCTTGGGGTCCGGCACCTCATCGAGGCTCTTCTGTCCGGGGCCGTGATAGATGACTGCGCGCATAACACCCTCCTTGAACGTTCGCTGAAGTGTCTCCCGCGCGAGCAACGCCGCCTAGTGGCGATGGGCCCCTGTTCGATAGGTCCTTAGGGTGGCGATGCGTGAAGTGCCTATCTGGCCCCAGAGAGAAGGGCCGGTTGGCACTTCTTAGTGATAGCGGCCTCACCGACGCTAGGAGAAAGCACCCGACTCATCGGAAGAGGGCACGATGTTCGTTTACTACTACCTTCACTTGGACGTTCCGTTCAGAGTTGTGGATCGCCGTCTCCGCGGGCTGCTCGCAGGCCTGGATGGGATGGCAGCAGCCGCCTATCGAGACGGTGAGGCGCTGCGTGGAAAGATCGGCGTCGGCTGGTCGTCCGAGCCGCTCGTCGCAAAGGCTGTGCGCATCGACGTTGGGGTCCCCCGCAGTGGTGAGGTCGAGATGTCGGTCCCGATCGCGTGGGAGGCGACCGGTACACCAGGGCTCTTTCCAACCATGGAGGGTGACATCGTGATCTCGTCCCTGGGAGACCAGCTGACGCAGCTCACATTCCGAGGGTCATACGTGCCCCCACTCGGGCACCTCGGGCGAGCGATCGATCGGGTGCTGATGCACCACATCGCCGAGGCCAGCGTGAAGGACTTCGTCGACCGGATCGCCTCTTCACTGAAGGATGAACCCGCGCTCGAAGTCGCCGATACCTAGCAGACCCCTACGAGGAGCGGCAGACACCTAAGGCACGCATCCGCGCAAGAGCGCGCGTCCCAACGGCTCCTGAAATCTCGCGGTCGAGCGTCGTTTCTAGCCGGCGCTCTCGGCGTTCCGCCGGCTGGATGGATGATGAAGGACGGAAGAGACGAAGCTTGCTACTCGGTCCATCTCTGCGAATCGAACGTGAACTGCGCCGCCGCGGATCCCGACGGTCGAGGGCTCCATCACGATGCAGCCTGGTGCGTTCTGGGCGCAAAGGGAAAGACCCCCGAGCACTTTCTGCTCGTGGGTGTCGGTAGGAAGAAGGACCGTGGCGTCGGTGGATTCGAGCAACGCACACGGTTCGCCACGCATCAACGAGCAACCCGGAGGGCCGGCGCACAACAGCACGGCGCATCCGTCGTCGATCAGCTCTCGAGCCAGTTCAACTCGGTCGTCCGAATACTTGCCCACCAGGGTGACCAGAGGCCTGCGGTGCGGGCTTCTTTCGTCTCGATCGCTCATGTCATCCTCCCTCGTCCACCTCACTGTGTATGGCAGTTGGCGAGATCCGATAGGGCCGGTCGGCCCGGAGGGGCACCTCCTTTCGCCCTCCGAAGTGGGGCACGCGGGAGGCAGGTCGGACGGCCCTACCGGGGCCGACGAGGGCTCACCACTATGAGGACGAAGGAGGTGGCCAACATGCTCACATCCAAACGTCACGCGAAGGCGTCGCCACCACCGCGGTTCGTGCAATGCGCAGGATGCAACTACGACTTCGTAACCGGGGAAGGCCTCCGCGCCTGCAACTGGTTCGAGTGTCCGTATCTTCCGGCGGATCTCAACGTGTTCTGCCCCGACTGCAACTACAACTTCGCGACGGAGGAAGGCCGCTCACGTTGTGGGGACCCTCCGGTGTGCGAGCAAGCGATCGAGGGCCGAGAGCACGCACGCAAGGCGATCGAGCGGTTCTACGGGCCGGTGCATTAGCCGGCCCTAGCCCGCCGGCGCGGTGTGCCTCGTCAGATACGCAGCAGCCTCCGCGCGCCTGTCCACATCCAGCTTCATGAAGACGTTCGAGACGTAGTTCTTGACCGTCTTCTCGGCGAGGTCTAGTTCGATGGCGATCTCGCGATTGGTGAGGCCGCGCGCGATCTGTTCGAGGACACGCTCCTCTTGCGGGGACAGGAGAGCCAACCGATCTCCGAGGAAATGCTTGCCTCGAGTGAGCCTGTCAATCGCGGCGCGCGCAGCCTCCTCATCGAACAGGAGCTCCCCGCGCGCGACGGCGCGAACGCTTCGAACGATGTCTGCTCCGCGAACTTCCTTCAGGATGAACCCGGAGGCGCCGGCGAGGATCGACGTCGCCAAGGCTTCGTCGTCGTCGAAGGATGTGAGCATGAGAACGCGAGCGCCCGGTATGCAGGACCGGATCTCCCTCGTAGCTATGACCCCATCCCCGGGTCCGAGGCGCACATCCATCACGATGACGTCGGGCTTCGTCCTGAGCGCCTCGGCGACGGCTTCCGCCTCGCCTTTCGCCTCAGCCACGACCTGAATATCGCCCGTCTCCTCCAGCAGCTTCTTCAAGCCGCTCCGTACGACGTCGTGATCGTCGACGAGCATGACCGTAAGGTCCGTGCTCGCGATACGTCTCGGCCGGGAATGAGTGCCCTTCACGTGCCCGCTCACCTGTTCGCCCCCTCCACGAGTTCTCCCATGACCGAAGCCTTAGGAATCTCAGATGAAAAGCGTCGTCGCGCCGTCGGCCTCGAGGAGGGCGGTCGTTGCACCGGCCGGCCGCTCGAGCCCTTCGATGAGGTTGGCGCGCTCCAGTCCAAGGAGATCCATCGTCATCTGGCAAGGCACAAGGTGCACACCCATCTCGCGGGCTTCTGCGAGCAGCTCCTGCGGGCATGCCACTTTGTTGTCCCGTGCGAGCTTGCGCATCATCTTGGGTCCCGCGCCGATGAAGTTCATCTTCGAGAGCTTCAAATGGTCGGTGCCTCCTCGGTTCATCACGCTCATCATCCGCTGCATCCAGTTGTCTCCGGTCATGCGAACGTCGTTCTTCACCAACGGGAACAAGCCCCAGAAGGTGAAGAAGACCGTCACGGACCAGCCCATGGCGGCTGCGGTCGTTGCGAGGATCAGGGTAGGCCACACGCGATCGAGGTCTCCGCTCCAAGCGAAGATCACGAGCTTGTGTTCATCCTCATTTCCTTCGTCCGGCTTCATTTCCAGATCGAGCTCCGTGTACGGCATCTTGGCTCACCTCTTCTGAATGACATAGTGGAACACGCCGTCGGTCACATCCGATTCGACAAGTGTGTTCCTGGTAGACCTGCACCATGCTTGGAAGTCCGCCACCGATCCGGGGTCTGTCGCGAAGACTTCCACCATCTCGCCGGAGGAAACCTGCTTCATCGCTTTTGCCGTCTTGACGATCGGCATCGGGCAAGAAAGGCCCTTCAGATCGAGCGTTTGAACGAC
>DATGHY010000257.1:0-19590 GCA_035307625.1 Actinomycetota bacterium | reverse complement strand
ACGTTCAGGGTGCCTAAGACGTTCTGGTCGGCGTCGCCGATCGGATCTTGGACCGACCGGCGAACATCGATCTGGGCTGCCGTGTGCACGACGACGTCGGGAGCCACTGTTCGAACGAGGGACCGGAAGTCGCGCGCACGCACGTCGAGCTTCTCGAGCTGCGCTCCTGCGTCGAGGGCGCGACGGAGGTTTTCCTCGCGACCGCTCGACATGTCGTCGACGGCGAACACCGTGTGTCCGCGCGCCAGGAAATCGTCGACGATGTTCGAGCCGATGAAACCCGCGCCTCCTGTGATGAGGACGCGTCGTGGGTGAGGGCGCTTGGTGGGGCTCATCTTCTCCGATCATCGGGCACGTCGGAGAGAGTGTATGCGCGGGAATTGTTGGAGGAATCGCGAGCGGCCGGGCCCCCCTAAGGCCACCCGGCCGCGCGCGGATCAGAGTTCGCAGGCTAGTAGCGCAGTGGGGCCGAAACCATGGTCCAACAACGGCATCTGCGTAGGACCAACTGCCAACGCGCGCCCGGGACCTTCGGCCCCGCGCACAGCGTTTCGTCGGCCCGCCCGGGGTATCTTTCCCAGGTTCGCCCATCGGCCGCTCAACGAGATGGAGGATCCTGGAATTGTCCCGGATCATGCGCGCGCTCGTTGCCCTCGTCACCATCCTTGCGGTGGCAGGCGTCGGCGCGCTCGGAACGTTGGTGGTGTATCGCGCGCGCGCCGACGTTGCGCACCACGCGAACGCCGCCGTCCGTGATCGCGCGCGCGTCGTGTCGCAGCTCGTGCACGACGCGATCAAGGACGACGTGAACGCTGTGATCGGGACGACGAGCCGGCCGGTCTTCCACCTCGCCGTCGTGAACAAGAACTACGTCCAGACACACGGGTACCTTTCCGAGCTGCTGGCAACTCAGCCCCGACTTGCCACCGTGGCCGTGTACGACGGCGGTGGGCGCCTCGTGACGCGGATCCCGAACGAACCCTCGATCGCCGGGAAGCTATTCAGCCAGCAGGAATACTTCCGCGCTGCACGCAACTCTGGGTTCGCGCACGTATCGAGCTTGTTCGCACAGCTCGGCAAGCCGCGCGTTCCGGTGATCGCGTATTCGATCCGGATCTTCCATCACGGAGGGATCTACGGTGTGCTCGCAGCGACCACGCCGATCACCGCGTTCGATGCGCTCGTCGCGCCGTACACCCCCGCGGGATGGACCGTGCGCATCTACAACCAGGCCGGTGAGCGCGTCTCGCCTTCGTCCGAGGCCTCGGGGAAGATCTACACCACCGATCCGATCGTCGGTCCTGCGCTGAAGGGCGGCTCCAACCTCCAACGCAGCGGCGGCTCGGTCGTCGCCGCCCAACCCGTCGCCGATTACGGTTGGGCGGTGGCCGTTTCGGAACCGGTGAAGAAAGCCGACGCCGACCTGCGTAAGGTCACGGAGCGCTACGCGGTCTTGGCCGGAGGCGCGTTCCTCCTGGCGCTGATCGCGGCCGCCTTTGCGTGGAGCAGGCGCGCGCCGGCCGGATCCTGAGCGACTCCACCGCCGCTACGCTGTCGCCGATGGACTTCGATGCGATCGTGATCGGCGCCGGCCACAACGGATTGGTCGCGGCGTGCGCGCTCGCTCGTGACGGGTCGCGCGTGCTCGTCGTGGAAGCGCGCGACATCGTGGGCGGCGCCTGCGTGACCGAAGAGATCGCACCCGGTTTCCGTGTCTCCACGGCCGCGTATTCGTTCAGCCTCTTTCGCCCGGAGATCTTCGACGCACTTGAGCTCGCGAAGTACGGCTTGTCGTTCTACCCCAAGGAACCACGAATGTTCGTGCCGCAGCCCGACGGCCGGCACTTCTTCGTCTGGCGCGACGCGGCGCGCACGCGCGAGGAGATCGCGCGCATCAACGCGCACGACGCCGACGCCTACGATCGCTGGAACGCATTCTGGGACGACGTTGCGGACGTGATCCGCCCGCTGATCCTCGCCGAGCCGCCCTCACTCAACGCCCTCGAAAAGCAGATGGCCGATCAGGGGCGAAGCGAGATGTTCCGTCTCGCGATAGCGGGTAGCGCGGCGGACACGGTCGCGGAGTTCTTCGAAAGCGACGAGGTTCAAGGCGCGTTCGTCGGGCAAGGCGTTATCGGAACGTTCGCCGGGCCGCACGACCCGGGGACCGCGTTCGTGATGACGTACCACGCGTTCGGTGGCGAGCTGGTCGACGGCGCTGCGACGTGGGCGTACGTGCGCGGCGGGATGGGCGCGGTGACGCAGGTGCTCGCTGCGCGCGCGCGCGACCTCGGCGTCGAGATCCGCACGAGCGCCACGGTCTCGTCGATCGTTCTGCATGGGGCTGCAGTCGGGGGCGTCGAGTTGAGCGACGGCACTCTCGTCAGCGCTCCCGTTGTGATGTCGAACGCCGATCCGAAGCGCACGTTCCTGTCGTTCGTTCCGGACGGTGCGCTCCCCGATGATTTCGTTGCGCGCGTGCGCGCGCTCGACACGACCGGCTCCGTCGTGAAGGTTAACCTTGCACTCTCCGAGCTCCCCGATTTCTCGTGTCTCCCCGGTGCCGGTCCGCAGCAGGCAGGCACGATCGAACTGTCACCCTCCGTTGCGGCTCTCGACGAGGCGTTCAACGATGCGAAGGACGGCCGCGTGTCCTCGCGCCCGTACATGGAGGTCTACATCCAATCGGTGACGGACCCGTCGCTCGCGCCCGATGGCGCGCACGTCGCGTCGTGCTTCGCGCAGTACGCGCCGGGCTCGGTTCCGATGGATCGTTGGGACGGCATGCGCGAAAGCGCAGGCGACGCCGTCATCGACACGCTCGCCTCTTATGCGCCGAACGTGAAGCGCGCGATCGTCCACCGGCAGGTGCTTGGTCCGGCCGATCTCGAAGCGCGCTTCGGGCTGAGCGGGGGCAACATCTTCCACGGCGAGATCTTGCCGGGCCAGATCTTCGGCGAGCGGCTCGGCGCCCGCACCCCGATCAACGGCCTCTATCTCTGCGGTTCCGGCGCGCATCCGGGCGGCGGCGTCTGCGGCGCTCCGGGCTGGAACGCCGCGCGCGCGGCGCTTGCCGACTCAGCGGCGCGCTGATCGGCGGTCGTACTTCGCGAGCCCCTTGATGAACTGCGTCGGGAAAAGTGTGCGCGCGATCATCACGAACCCGATCCGGCGCGGCGCCCACCGCTCGAAGTGCCCGTGCTCGACGCACGACCGCACGGCGTCCGCGATGATCTGCGGCGGATAGAGCTTGCCCCGATACGCGGGCGGCTCTTCGACCTTCTCCCAGATCTCGGTCTTGATCGGCCCCGGGTACACGACGTGCACGTGCACGCCGGTCCCGTCGAGATCGGCCTCGAGCACCTCGCTGAACCCCGTCATCGCGAACTTCGAGGCCGTGTAGGCCGACTCGCGCGGGCTCCCAACGCGACCTGCGACCGACGCGACGTTGACGATATGCCCCTCTTTGCGCGCGAGCATCGACGGCAACACCGCCGTGATCGCGTACGCGGCGCCGAGGTAGTTGATCCGCATCGTGCGCTCGATCTGATCCGACGTCAGGCGTGTCGCGTGCACGCGCATCGGTATCCCGGCGTTGTTGATAAGGAGATCGACTTTCCCGTGCCGTTCGAGCACGCCGGTGATCAGGTTCTCGACGGCAGCTCGATCGCCGACGTCCGCCACCACCGCTTCGCTCGCCGGAGACGACGTCCTGCACTCGCGCGCGACGTCCTCCAGCATGTCGGCTCGGCGCGCGGCTGCGACGACGGTCGCGCCTCTCTTGGCAAGGTCGAGCGCGATCGCACGCCCGATGCCGCTCGACGCGCCGGTGACTATCGCAACCCGATCCTTGTAGTCGTAACTCATTCCGACGCGCCCACCTTGCCGCTCGTCGCTTCCCCGGTCACGTCGTAATGAGACCCGAAGGCGTGCACGCCGTGCAAGAAGATGCGACCGAGCCGCTCGGGGATGTGCGGATCGCAGACGAGCCGGTCGTCGGATACCCCGATCCCGAGCAGAGTCTTCAGGAACAGGAACGGCGCCGCGGTCGCCCACGCCTGAGGGCTGCACGCTGTTGGGTAACGCACGGGGAACGCATTAGCTTCGCGCGCGAACCCGGCGAAAGCCTCCGGCAGACGGTGTTCCGTATAACGAGCAGCCTCGAGCATCCCGAGGATGATCGTGTTGGCTTCGTCGCGGAAGCCGTAGCGCGCGAACCCTTCCGCGATGATCGAGTTGTCGTGCGGCCACACGGTCCCGGTGTGATACCCGATCGGGTTGAACGCCGCGTCGTCAAACGACAACGTGCGGATGCCCCATCCGGAGAACATATCTCTCCCGAGCAGCTGCTTAACGACCTTCGCGGCCCTATTGGGCCGGACGATCCCCGACCACAGCAGGTGTCCCATGTTCGACGTCTTCGAATCGATCAGCTGCTTGTCCTTGTCCAGTCCGAGCGCGTAGTAGCCGCCGCGCGACGTGATCCAGAAGTCGCGCTCGAACCGCTTCGCGAGCTCCTCGGACTCTCGGCGAAGACGTGCGGCAAGCTCGTCGTCTTTCCACACCCGCTCGGCGAGCTCCGCCATCCGGCGCTTCGCGTCGAACACATAACCCTGGATCTCCGCGAGAGCGATCGGCGCTTTGGCGAGCCGCCCGTCGGCGAAGGTGATGCCGTCGCCCGAGTCCTTCCATCCTTGATTATCCAAGCCTTGCGTCGAGCGGGTCTTGTACTCGACGTAGCCGTCGCCGTCGGCATCACCGAACTCGTTGATCCAATTCAACGCAGCCATCGCGCTCTCGCGGAGCTCGTGAACGCACGCGTCGTCATGCGTGTAACGCCAATATTCGGAGAGCAGCACGAGCCACAGCGGCGTTGCGTCGCACGTGCCGTAATAGGGGCTGTGCGGTTTGAGCCCGAGCGCGGTCAGCTCGCCGAAACGAAGCTCGTGTGGGATCCGTCCGGGCTGCTCGTCTCTGAAATCATCGATCTTCGTGCCCTGCAGCTCGGCCAGTGCGTGCAACGCGCCGCGCACGAGCTCCGGCCCGACCCATAGCGACTGATAGCTCGTGATGATCGTGTCTCGCCCGAAGATCGCCATGAACCACGGCAGACCCGCAGCCGGCAGCCAGTACTCGTCGGAGCCGAAGTCCGTGCGCAGTCGCAACGCGGCGAGATCGACGATCGACTTCCGGTAGATGTGATGCAGCAAATCCCATGCGGCGCGTATCTGCGGCACTTCGTCGCGCCATTTCTTGAACAGAAGCTCGCCCTCCTTCTCGGGATCGGCGAACGCACGATGCTTCGGCGCGAGGAACTCATCGTTCTGGTGAACGAGCACCTCGATCTTGGTCGTCCACCCCTCTCGGGGCTTCAGCTTCAGCTGGTATAGGAATCCCTCGTCGGTCACCTCCGCCGACGACGAGCTGCGGACCTGCGCGCGCGCGCGGAACGTGCCGTTGACATAGTCGAAGTTAAGGCGCGTACGGTTCTCGTCGGGAGCGATCCTCAAAGCCCCCTGCTTCTCTAGATCCATGCTCTTGACTTCGAACAGGTCGGCGAAGTCGATCGCGCAGAGAAGGCGAACTCGCAACGTTACCGTGGTATCGAGATGATTCTTGATCCCGATCTCCTCGGTCAGACCGTCGCCGACGAAGCGCGCGCGCCGCACCGAGATGCTGCGTGCCTTGAGACCGGGCATGTCGGGGTTCGTCAGATAGAAGGCTGCCGAGAAGTAGTTGATGTTGCCGGCCGTCAGGGGATCCAGCTTCGTGTCGTTGACGGTCAGCACGAACCGGCTGAGGTACCGCGTGTCGTCGTGGAAGAATCCCGCGACGGTCGATTCCTGCACATCGCCCCGGACGTCCGAGACGACGAAGGTCGATCCCTCCAGGACGTTCACCGCGTCTGGCGCGATGTCGACTTTCGGCAGCTCGATCGCTCGAGGAGCCATCTTTCGTTTGCGCTGGGTGGGTGTCATACAGCTTCCCTACCAGATTCCCGGGTCGGTCCGGGTTAGATCCGCCGTGGCGTGGGCATATCTGTGCGCGAGGGTTGTAGGGAAACAACAGAAGGGTCCCCACCCGCAGGGCGGCGAGGTGGGCGGTTGGAGGGCTCCTCCTTGCAGGAGCCCTCCTCTCTTTCCAGGGTCGCTCATCGGTCTGCCAGCCTGTACACGAACTTCATGGCCGAGTGCGTTGGACTGAACGCGACCACCTTGACGTCGACCAGACCGGCGTCGAGCCCCGCTTGGCGTGTCCCATCCTCGGTCACCGGGGTTTCCGGGCCCTTCGGCCGCACGACCCAGAACGATCCGTCCTTGCGCAAACTCTTCCGAAGGGGACCGATCTTCGTCAGGTCCTTGTTGGCGCCGGCCGCGAGATAGATCTGATCCGCGTTTTGAACGATGCGCCGAGAGACGGAAGCGCCGCGCGCGCGAAGCTGCTCGACGAAATCCGCATCGAAGGCGCCGATCAACGCCACACGGTGTTCGGGCTTCACGCCGAGCTTGTCCAGCAACGGCCGCGGTGACGGCTGATCCATCTATAGGTCGATACCCGACAGGACGAGCAGCCTGAGCTCGGTCATCTCTTCCATCGCGTAGCGCAAGCCTTCCTTGCCGATGCCGGACGACTTCACGCCGCCGTACGGCATCTGGTCGGCACGCCACGCAGAGACATCGTTGTGGATAAGACCGCCGACGCGCAGCTCGCGGTGCGCGTAGAAGATCTTCTCGACGTCGTTCGTGAATACGCCTGCCTGGAGGCCGAACGGCGAATCATCGGCGATCGCAACGCCCTCTTCGAAGGTCGAGTACGGCTGGACGGTGATCACCGGACCGAAGACTTCTTCGCACGACACCTTCATCTCGGGCTTCACATCGACCAACACCGTCGGGAGGTAGCAGGTGCCGTCGCGCTCGCCGCCGGTGAGCGCGCGCGCACCGCCGGAAAGCGCCTCTTTCACCCACGAGTCGATGCGGTCGAGGGCCTTCGCGTCGATCAACGGACCAACGTCCGTGGTTGGATCCATCGGGTTGCCGGTGACCAAACCCTGAACGTCGGGAATGAGCTGATCCATGAACTCGTCGTAGATGCGTTCGTTCACGAGCACCCGCTGCACCGACACACAGGACTGTCCGGCCTGGTAGAAGCCGCCCATCGTGACGCGCGCGGCCGCGTGCTTGATGTCGGCGTCCGGCTCGACGATCGCGGCGGCGTTCCCGCCCAGCTCGAGCGTCACGCGCGCACGCGGTGCGAGCGACTTGAGATGCCAGCCGACCGGTGTGGAACCGGTGAAGGTCACGACCGGTACGCGCGCATCGCCGACGGCTCGCTCGGTGTCTTCGTTCGGCACGAGCAGCACGGACATAGCGTCCCCGACGCCGGCCTCGACGAGGATCTCACCGAGGAGGAACGAGCTGATCGGCGTCGCCGGCGCGGGCTTCACGACGATCGTGTTGCCGGCGCCGAGCGCAGGCGCAACCTTGTGCGCGACCAGGTTCAGCGGGAAGTTGAAAGGCGAGATGCCGAGCACCGGTCCGAGCGGGAACCGCAGCGCAACCCCGAGGCGGCCGCTTTCGCCGGTGTCCAGCCTGATGAGCTCACCGGTGAAACGCTTCGCCTCCTCGCCCGCGAACGTCATCGTGTTAATCGCGCGATCGACTTCCGAGGCTGCGTATTTCCACGGCTTGCCGCCTTCGCGAACGATCGTGGTTATCAGCTCTTCACGCCGTGCTTTGATCGCAGCGGCGGCTTCCAGCAGGACGCGCGCGCGCTCCCCCGCGTTCTGCTTGCGCGTGCGCTCGAACGACGACGTCGCACGGTTCAAGGCCTCGTCCATCTCCGCCCACGTGCACATCGGAACTTCGTCGATCGTTTCGCGCGTGAACGGGTCGGTGACCGCGAGGGGTGCTCGGCCTCGGTGCCACTCCCCGGCAAGCAGATAGGGCCTCATGTCTTCAGCGTACGCCGTCAGCCGGGCGTGAGCAGGGTCGAAAATACGACCGCTGCGGAGAACATCGCGATGGGAGCCGTCACCAGCACACCGCCGTCGTTGAAAGCGAACCCCGCGATGCCGCCCACGAGAGCGGCCAGCAGCGCCGGGCGCAACAGCGTGTGCCACTCCATCGCGCGCGCCACGAGGTCCCGCCGACGCCACAACACGACTGCAACGGCACCCGCGAAGACGAGGATCGCGGGCGTCCAGATCGTGTGCACGGTCGTGACCCACTGCAGATGAACCTTGCGCGTGATGATGGCCCACGCTCCGGTGCGGCCCTCGACCGCGCGCGCAACGTGCGACTGCGCGCCTGATGTGCGGAGCGCGTCGACACCGATCAGCAACCCGGTGACGGCGAGTGTCGTCACCGCGATCAGGGCCACCGATGCGCGCGTCAAGCGCTTGCCCGCGATCAACAGGGCGAGCACGCCGAACGCGGGCACCGCCGTCAGCGCGGCCCCGAACTTGCTTCCGTAGGAAGGCGCACCGAGCAGCCAGACGCTCGCGGCGAACAGCAATGCGACAAGCTGGCCGGCCCGACGCCGGTCGCGCGCGCGCTCGATCAGCAGGGAGGCCGCAAATATCTCCGCGCCGACGACGACGCCGAGCATCCCTCCATCGATCCCGTAGAAACGGCCGCCGCCCGCCACTTGGAACGCGAGCGGCGAGCGCACGCCGAGTGGAGTCCCGATCAGCAGGTCGATCAGCGGAACGATCGCAGTGAGGCCGAGGACGATGACGAGCCCGCCGATCAACCCGGCCGATGCGCGCGCGATGAGCGCAAGCCCGAGCGCAACGGCCGCGGCTTCGATCGCCGCAACCTGGAGGCTGCTCGGATGGAATGCGCCGTTGACGTAGAGGGACAGTGGAGTCGCGACAGACGCGAGCAACAGCGTCGCGAGCCAGTCGCGCGCGCCCCGCGGGATGCGCGCGCGGGTGCTCGGCGCGGAGCCGGCGAGGATCGTGACGGCGAGCGCCAGGACGACCAGAACCATCGCGATTATGAGCATCCAGCGCGTGAGGGGGTAGCGGTCGAGGGCTGCTCGAACGATGTCGCTGTCGAAGTGCTGGAGGTAGGTCGCAGCGTGCGCGCGCGGGACGACCGTGGCGACCCGGCCGGTTATGCCTTTCAGCGGTGGCAAGCCGAGCGCATCGACGATCGTGGGCGCGAGATCGGTCAGGGTTATCAAGCCGTCGCGTCTCGTCGTTCCGCTTGTGAGCAGCCCTGGGCCGAAGCCGGGACCCA
This sequence comes from Actinomycetota bacterium, assembly GCA_035307625.1. Classification (GTDB taxonomy): domain Bacteria; phylum Actinomycetota; class AC-67; order AC-67; family AC-67; genus AC-67. Next base: position 10,345 of record DATGHY010000257.1, on the reverse strand, counting down.
GGATCGCGACCGCGGAGAGACGGACGCCCTTCTTCTGGCGCGCGACCGGTGGGTCGCCCGAGACAACGACGAGCAGATCATGCGCGGCCCTTGCGCCTAAGAGTGCACCAAGCCTGATATCCACGTCTGCAATGGAATCGCGACCGGCGTCGATGAGATAAACGGAGAAAGCATTCGTCCCATGCCCCGCGACAAACCTCGGATTGATATACACGGGGGGACTGCCGTCGCTGCGAGCGAGGGCCAGAGAAACGTTTGGATCGCCAATGAACGGACCGACGTAGGCGCTCATGTAGCCCCCGCGCGCAAGCGCATCGCCCAACAAACCCGGCGTTGCTCCGGCAACCTTGATCGGCTTGCCTTGATCTGCCCCCGCCTGCGCGCCGGCGCCAAACGTAACCGCCGCGTTCTCACGCATCACGACCGGGTCGCTCGATTCGTTCGCGGTTCTCGTCGAGAGCAGTCCGAGGGCCGACTCCTTCAGCACGCGGTTGAAGTTTGGAAGAGAAGGCTTTGCCCAATCCGCGATCGTTGATCCGTCGAGCCACAGGATGAACACACGACGTAAGGGCGCGGCGTTGGCCGGCGCCGGCAGCGAGGTCAAGACGGCCGCCGCGAGGACGAGAGCGACGCACGCTCTTATGCGGGACACGCGCGCAGTCTAGCCAGGGGAAGGCCCCGTCTCGGAGCGGGGCATACACTCCACCCGATGCCTTTGATCGACACCTTCGGCCGCGTCGCAGACGACCTCCGCATCTCGGTGACGGATCGCTGCAACCTGCGCTGCACGTACTGCATGCCGGCCGAAGGAATGCGATGGCTGCCGCGGGCGGAGATCCTGAGCTACGAAGAGATCGACCGCCTCGTCGGCGTGTTCATGTCGCTGGGCGTTCACACCGTGCGCCTGACCGGAGGTGAGCCGCTCGCACGCCGCGACCTGCCCGTGCTCGTTGAGATGCTGGCTGGGCGCGGCGTCCCAGATCTCTCCCTGACGACGAACGGCGTTCTACTTGCCGAGCACGCCGGTCCCCTGGCGCGCGCCGGGCTTCAGCGCGTGAACGTCAGCGTTGATTCGCTCCTTCGGCACCGGTTCGCAGAGATGACCCGACGCGATGCGCTCGATCGGGTGATGGATGGGTTGCGCGCGGCGGAAGCCGCAGGCTTGCAGCCGATAAAGCTCAACTGCGTCATCGTGCGCGGCACCAACGACGACGAGGTCGTCGACTTCGCGCGCTTCTCGCGCGAAACCGGATACGAGGTTCGCTTCATCGAGTTCATGCCGCTCGACGCGGAAGAAACATGGACGCGCGAAGCAGTCGTTCCGTCACGAGAGGTTCTGCAACGTATCGACGAGACGTACCCGATCGAGCCCATCGAGCATGGGCCCGAGCCCGCGACGATGTGGCGGTTCCGTGACGGCGCGCCCGGCGCGATCGGCGTGATCGCCAGCGTGAGCGAACCCTTCTGTTCGTCGTGCAACCGCATCCGGATCACGGCCGACGGGCAGTTCCGGACGTGCTTGTTCGCGATGGAAGAGACGGACCTGCGCGCGCTGTTGCGAGACGAATCGACCGATGCCGAGATCGCGAATGCGATCCAGATCGCCGTGGCGGGTAAGTGGGCCGGCCACAAGATCAACGATGCAGACTTCGCGCGCCCCGCGCGCTCGATGTCTCTTATCGGCGGTTAGATCGCACCTTCGACGCGCCCGTCGATGCGTGCCTCGGAGACGATCTGGATACGCCCATCGCCGTCACCGAAGTAAGCGCGGAGCCGTTCGAGGACATCGCGGACGGCGTTGAGGGATGGCGCCTCCGCCACCGTATGCACGAACTCTCGCCCGTGCTCCACCACCACGACCTTCACCGTCACCATACGAACCGTCCCTCTGCGGAGATCTCGATCAAATCGTCCGGGCAACCGGCGCGAGCGTCAGGGGCCCATCGGCCCTCGGCGCCCGAGTCTTTCGGTCCGACCGGCGGGACGGAGGCGCGAGCGCGCCCCCACCCGCGAGGGGCATACTCCCAGCATGAGTGAGTCACGGCCCATCGACGTCGGGTTCCGCAAGCCCCCGGAGACGCCGCGGCCCGGACCGACCGTTCGCGCCGAGATCACTTCCGTCACCCCCGACGGCGACGCGCGCACCCGCACCGACGAGGTCGCAACCGAAGAGCCGCTCGAGATCCGCGTCCAGCATCGCGGGCACGAGCATCAGGTGGCCGTCACGATGCGCACGCCCGGAAACGACTTCGAGCTCGCCGCAGGCTTCCTCTTCTCCGAAGGCTTGATCCGCGCGCGCACCCACATGTCGAAGGTTTCCTACTGCGCGAGCGGCCCGCCGGAGCAGCTCTACAACCAAGTCACGGTCGAGCTCACCGATGGCGCGCCGTTCGACCCCGGCGAGATGCAGCGGAACTTCTACACGACGTCGTCGTGCGGCGTGTGCGGCAAGGCGTCGCTAGACGCCGTGCGCGTGCAGTCGGAGCCGATCGGCGACGGCCCCGAGGTCGAGCACGAGATCTTCAACACGCTCCCGAAGAAGCTGCGCGCGCGCCAGCGCATCTTCGAGAGAACCGGAGGCTTGCACGCGGCCGGCCTGTTCGACGTCAACGGCGACTTGAAGCTGATCCGCGAAGACGTTGGCCGGCACAACGCGGTCGACAAGCTGATCGGCAAGCTGGTGATGGACGACCACCTGCCCGCTTACGACAAGATCCTTCAGGTCAGCGGACGCACGTCGTTCGAGATCATGCAGAAGGCAGCCGTCGCCGGCATACCGATCGTGAGCGCCGTGTCCGCGCCGTCGTCGCTCGCGGTCGGATTGGCGAACGAGCTCAACATGACGCTCGTCGGATTCCTGCGAAGCGACTCTTTCAACATCTACGCAGGGCCACGGAGGATCCGCTTGGCTCGCAACAACGCGCCCGGCGTGTCGAGGTCGGCCAGCGACCACGACGGCGCGATGTGATCCCAGCTCTCTTCGAGCAGCCTATTGACGTTCAACAAGCGCATCAGATCTCGCATCGCGTCGGCTTCATCCGCGACCAGCCAGCGCGCGATCGCAACGGCACTCGGCGCGTAGCACGCCGCGAGCGGCTGCTCGCGCCCGCGAACGTACGGGATCGCCGCATCGAATCCCTCGATCGACCCCGCGATGTGCGATAGCAACGCGGGCTCGATGAACGGGATGTCGCACGCGCACAGGAGGATCGGGCCCTCGTGGCCGCGCGCGCGCAGCTCGTCGGCCCCCTTCACGAACGCGATGAGCGGCCCTTCGCGCGGGTCGTCGACCGTCGGCAAGCCGGTGCCGGCCTCGATGCCGACCGTGAGGACTGGGTACGCTACCTGTGAGAGCGCGCGCGCCACACGAACGGCGAGCCCGACACCGCCGAAATCGATCGTGGCCTTGTCCCGACGCATGCGACGCGACGCGCCGCCGGTGAGAAGGAGGCCCGCAGCGTGACGTGGCTCGATCAGGTAACGACCTCTCTCGCGACTGAAACGGGCGTCGACGCGACAACGCTCGAACTGTCCCCCGACACCGTGCGCGCGCTGCTCGACGTTGCGCGCGTCGCCTCGCATTCGAGCGGCGAGCGCATCTACGCTCCGCTTCTATGCTACGTGTTGGGGATGTTGTCGGCGCAGGGCGTTCCGCTCGAGAAGGCGATCGCCGTCGTGCAGGAGAACGCCAACGGTGACTAAGCGAACGGTCACGAAAGAGGAGCTGGAACGGCCGCTGATCGCGTACCGCGAGGCGGTCGATCAGATCCTTTCCGCCTTCGCGCCGCTACCGCCGGAGATGGTTCCGCTCGAACGCGCGCTCGGTCTGGCCAACGCGGAACCGGTCGTCGCGACGTTTGACGTCCCCGGCTTCGATAACTCCGCGATGGACGGCTATGCGGTTCGAGCAGCCGACATCGACACCCCCGGCACGATCCTGCACCTCGTCGACGACCTCCCGGCAGGAAGCGATCCGCAAATCGAGATCGGGCCGGGTACTGCCGCCACGATCATGACCGGTGCACCGCTGCCGCCGGGGGCGGACGCGGTCGTTCCGTGGGAAGACACACAGCGGCGGGACGACGTCGTCGTCGTGCTGCGTGAGACGACGCGCGGGAAACATGTTCGTCCGGCCGGTGAAGACATCCGCGCCGGAGACGTCGTGGTTCAGGCAGGAACCGAACTGCGACCCGTTCACCTCGGCGTGATCGCCTCGCTCGGTTTAGACCATGTGCGCGCGCACCGTCGCCCGCGCGTCGCGATCCTGTCGACCGGAGACGAGCTAGCCGCCGCCGGCGACCAGCTGAAGCCCGGCCACGTCTACGACGCCAACGGCGTCTTGCTGAGTGCGGCGTGCGCGCGCGCCGGCGCCGACATCGCTGCGACCGCGTTGATCGGAGACGAGCCCGACGTCATCGCAACCTGGCTGCGGCAGGTTGCACGCCACGCCGACCTCATCGTGACAACGGGCGGAGCAAGTGTCGGCGAGCACGATTGGATACGCGCGATCCTGGAAGCCGAGGGCGAGTTGAAGCTGTGGCGGGTCGCCATCAAGCCGGGGAAGCCCATCGCCTTCGGACGGTTCGACGACACGCCGGTGTTGGGGCTCCCGGGGAATCCCGGCTCTGCATTCGTCGGCATGCACGTTTTCGTCGCGCGCGCGATCCGCGCGCTGGCTGCTCGTCCGATAGAACCCGCCTCGGTGCGCGCGAAGCTGGGCGCAGCGGTCAAAGGCTCGCCATCCCGAACGCTCTTCGCGCGCGTGGCTCTCGACGGCGACGTCGCAACTCCACTGCCCGCGCAATCGAGCGTCGTGCTGTCGAACATCATCCCCGCCGACGGCTTCGCGATCGTGCCTCCGGGCGGCTTGCCCGAGGGCGCCGGCGTCACCGTGGAGATGATCTGATGGCGCGCCTCCTGTTCTTCGCGGCGATCCGGGAAGCGGCGGGCGCGCGCACCGCGGACGTCGACGCGTCCACGATCGGCGAGGCGCTGAAGATCGCAACCGAACGCTTCGGCGATCGGTTCGAACGCGTCCTGAAGATCTCCACCGTCCTTCACAAAGACGAAACGGTGAAGCCGGATCGATGGTGGGACGTGCACCTCGATGCGCACGATGAGATCGCGGTCCTCCCTCCCGTCTCGGGCGGCGAGGACTTCCATATGGTCGACGTCGGCGACAAAGAAGAGACCAAACGCGAGGCGACTGCCGCGTGCCGTCTCGTCTGCGATCCGGCCACGCGCGACCGGCTGCTCACCGGCGCGGTCGCCAAGGGCGACGCGGTCGGTCCGGCCAAGGTTGCAGGGATGCTCGCCGCGAAGCGGACGCCGGAGTTGATCCCGCTGTGCCATCCCGTGCGCACCACGTTCGTCGAAGTGACGACGGCGCCCCTGGGCGGCGACGCGATCGAGGTTCGCGCGACGGTCCGGGGCCGCGACCGCACCGGCTTCGAGATGGAAGCGCTCACCGCGTGTGCGATCGCCGCGCTCAGCCTGTACGACATGGCCAAGGCAGAAGATCCGCGGATGCGCATCGAAGGTCTGCGCATCGTCGCGAAGTCGGGCGGGAAGTCGGGCTCGGTGACGTTCGAGTGAAGGTCGCCGTCCTCACGATCAGCGACCGCAGCGCGCGCGGCGAACGCGCCGACGAAGGCGGTCCCTTGGTCGAGCAGCTTGTGGTCGCCGCCGGCAGTGAAGTTGTCTCGCGCGCGCTCGTGCCGGACGAACGCACGGAGATAGAGACCGTCTTGAAGGAGTGGGCCGACGACGGCGTCGTCGATCTCATCCTCACAACGGGAGGCACGGGGCTCGGCGCGCGCGACGTTACTCCGGAGGCAACGAGAGCAGTGATCGACAAGGAAGCGCCCGGCATCGCCGAAGCGATGCGCGCGGCGGGGATCACGAACACACCGATGGCCGCGCTGTCGCGTCAGGTCGCGGGCGCGCGCGGCACGACGCTGATCGTGAACCTACCCGGTTCGCCGAAGGCGATACGAGAGGGCCTCGACGCCGTGATCGGGATCCTGCCGCACGCGGTCGAGATGCTGCATTCATGACGGCGCCCATCATCGTCACGATGCTCAGCGCGCAGCCGCTCGACATCATCGGGCTTATCCGTCGGATCTGGCGGGAAGACTGCGGTGCCGTCGTTACGTTCGAAGGAACGACGCGCTCACCGAGCGACGGGAAGGTCGTGAGGCTGCTCGAATATGAGGCCTACGAGGAGCGAGCCGCCGCGCAGCTGAAGGAACTGGCGAACGAAGCCGTCGACACGTTCGGTCTCGGAGGCGTCGTTGCCGCGCACCGCACCGGGGTCGTGCCCGTCGGTCAGGTCAGCGTGGTGGTATCGGCCGTCGCCGCGCATCGCGATCAGGCGTTCGACGGCGCGCGCTGGCTCATCGACCGGATCAAGGCCGATGCGGCCATCTGGAAGAAAGAGATCTTCGAGGACGGCGAACGATGGGTCGGCGTCGACGACTAGCGCAACCGGAGCTTGAAGCGCGCGCGGCGTGACGGCTTCCAGATCATCACCGGCGGTTCGACGCGAGGCGGTGAGGTCACGGGGATCTCCTCGGGAGTGAGGGCCGCCTCTTCTACGAATGGCTGCGGCGGCTCGGGTGGTGTGGGTTCGTCGAACGCTCCGCTCAGCTCGTTCAGGAGCGATTCCGCGTTTCCGATGAACGCGCCCTGAACTGCCGTCGCCTCTCGCCCCTGGTCGATCAAGTCCTCGTCCATGGGCCCTCCGTCGGTGTAACACCCAGGTCATCGGCATGCGACGGGCCCGAGCGCATGGCCGACGAGGACTAGAAGGAACTCACCCGAGGGTGCTCGACGGGCCTACTGCTCGAACGGGATCACAACCGCGGACGGGTGCGCGCGATCGTGCAGGATCGTCAACATGTTGCCGAGGATGGACATCTGCTCGGGGATCGACGGGGCGAGATGCGGGGTGTCGGTCTGCTGGATCGCAAGGCGCAGCGTATGACCGGCGGGGATCACCGCGGTCGTCGGGTTGATCTCGATCCAGAGCTCCATCACTTGGCCGGCAGGCGTCGGCAGAACCGAGGATTTCGTGAACGGGTGATACGGCTCGACGATCCAGCTGCCGGCCTTGATCGTCTTCGACATCGTCAGCGCGCGCATCGAGAGCAGGTTCCACCCGGCCGTTAGCTGGGTCGACGTGCCATCGGGGGCAACGTCTTCCAATCGAACAGTGAGCGGCGCGTCGTGCCCATTCGTGGTGAGGAACAGGTGTGCGCTGGCCGGCCCGGCGATGAGCGTGTCCTTCGTGACCGGCATGTCGTAGTGCACGCCCATCAGATCGTTCAGACGCTGATCCTTCTCACAACCTTGCATCGTTCCGGCCGCGGTCCACTGGGCGAGCGATCGCGAGCACAGACCCGCGGTCGGAACCCACGGAACCACGTCGGAGCCGCTGGCTGCGCCGGAGTTCGCGATCAGGGACCCACCGGTGAGACCGTTCCCAGTCAGGAAGCGCGGCGCGTAAGAGACATCCTTCGGCGGCCAAGAGGTCGCGCGCGTGTAGTGACCGGATCCGAGACGGAACACCGTCACCGGCGCGATGTCTCTGTTGAGCGTCGGATCCGGGACACCGCGCACGTAGTGGTCCATCCACCGGAGCTCGAGCTCATCGAGGGACGGAACACCGTCGGCCGGCAACCCGGAATTGATCGCTTCCGACGTGTGGTACCAGGGTCCCATCAGCAACCGGGTGGGAACGTGATTGCGCACGAGATGTTGGTAAAGCAGCGGTTCGCCGCGCTGGAACAGGTCGTACCACCCGCCGACGATGAACGTCGGGATGCGAACCTTGTCGATCACTTCCAAGGGCGAACGCGTGCGGTAGAACGGGCCGTCGTAGATCGGATCTCCGCCGACCACCCCTTGCGCGACGGTGTTCGCTTGGAAGGCCGTCACGTTCGTTGCATGCTGCGAGAGCACCTTCGCCGCCTCGGCGGGGTTCGACGGTGTGTACGTCGGCGGGATCATGCTGGTGCCGGTGACCAACCCGAGCCATGCCGGGATGAACGAGATGTCGAACTGACCACCGGTGACCGCGACGTCGCGATAAGTGTCACCGGCAGGCACGATCGGAAACGCGGCGAGCACCCCTTTCGGGTGCTGCGCAGCGGTGAAGATCTGATTGATCGCGCCGTAGCTCGTGCCGTGGAGCCCAACGCGCCCGTTGGACCACGGCCGCTTCAACGACGCCGCCCATTCGGCAAGCTCGTATCCGTCACGTTGCTCGCGCTCGCCGAACGACGTCCACGCCCCTTCCGAGCTTCCCGTCCCGCGCACGTCGGCGATCACTTGGACGTATCCGCGCTGCACGAGGTAGTCGTCTTCGAAGTTCAGACCGGTTGCGATCTTGTTGTACGGCGTCTGCGTCAGCAGAACGGGGAAGCGACCCGCAACGGCAGTGCCGGCGGCGTTCGCGGGATGCACGACGTTGGCGTACAGGACAACGCCGTCACTCATCTTGATCGGCACGTCGCGCTCGACGAAGACCTTCGGGAACTGCGCCGGGCGCGCGCTCCACGCGGCTGCTTGCCCGGCCGCGGGCAAGGCCACGATGACCAGGATCACGAGAAGGACGGGGGCTCTTCGTATCACGTGCGAGTCTCTTCTACACCGGCCGGTCGGAACCCTTCCAATCCCCGAAGCGCGCTACCATCGGAACCGATGGGGACCGATCCCGCCGATGTATGGAAGCTCGTTCAACGCGCCGATGAGCTCGTGAAATACGCGCGAAACCGTGACCCACATACGGCGTACGCACAAGCGCGCGCAGTGCTCGACGAAGCCGAGGCTCTCACCGGGCAGCTCGAACAGAAAGCGGGAGATAACTTCCGCGCGCAGATCGCGACCCGCCGCGACGACATCGCGCGCTTCGAAACGGAGAGCTGAGATGTTCCGCAAGAGAGATCCCGAGATGGCCGCTCGCATCCCGCCCGGCCAGCACCTCACTCGGGGCTGGCCGGTGCTTTCGGCGAGTCCCGTCCCTCGGTTCGATCCGGCGACCTGGCGCTTCCGTTGCACCGGCCTCTGCGACGGCGCGGAGTGGTCCTGGGACGAGTTCCGCGCGCTCCCCCACGTCACGGTCACGAGCGACATCCACTGCGTGACTGCGTGGTCGAAGCTCGACAACACCTGGGACGGCGTGCTCTTCAGCGAAGTCGCGAAGCGTGCCGGCGTGAAGCCGGAAGTGACGCATGCGTTGGTCAAGGCGCCGTACGACTACGACGCCAACCTGCCGATCGACGCCCTCATGGACGACGACGTGCTGTTCGCGTGGAACCACGACGGTGAGCCGCTTGAGCCCAAGCACGGCGGGCCGCTCCGGCTGGTGGTTCCGAAGCGCTACTTCTGGAAGAGCACGAAGTGGGCCAACGAGGTCGAGTTCCTCGACCACGATCAACGGGGATTCTGGGAGGTCCGCGGCTACCACAACGAGGCGTTCCCCTTCGAAGAGCAGCGGTACTCCTGGCAAGAGTGATCTGCCGAGAGCTAGCTGCAAGAGTGACCTGAGAGCGCGGCGCCCGATATCCTCTGGGCCCATGCCCATCAAGGTCATCCTCGCCGAAGACAACTACCTGGTTCGCGAAGGTGTGAAGCGGCTGCTCGAAACAGAGCCCGCGCTGAACCTGGTTGCCGCGGTCGAGGATCTCCCGAGCTTGCTGGCCGCCGTCGAGGAGTTTTCGCCGGAGGTTGTCATCACCGACATCCGGATGCCCCCGACCTCGACCGACGAAGGCATCAAAGCCTCCGAGCAGCTTCGCGATTCGCACCCGGAGGTCGGCGTCGTCGTGCTCAGCCAGTACGCGGAGCCGGAGTACGCGCTCATGCTGCTCGAGAAAGGCGCCGCCGGGCGCGCCTACCTTTTGAAAGAGCGCGTGTCGGAGGTCGAACAGATCCGCGACGCGGTCGAGCAAGTATCGAAGGGCGGCTCGGTCATCGACCCGAAAGTGGTCGAGGTGCTCGTGGCCGCGAAGGCGCGCGCGAAGGAGTCGCCGCTCGAACGCCTGACCCCACGCGAGCGCGAGATCCTGTCGGAGATGGCGCAAGGCAAGAACAACGCCGCGATCGCAGCCACTTTGGTCCTCACCGAACGCGCGGTCGAGAAGCACATCAACTCGATCTTCTCGAAGCTTGCCCTGTCCGAAGAGAAAGACGTCCACCGCCGGGTCAAGGCGGTCCTGATGTTCCTCGGCCAGATCTAAGCCGCACACCTGTTCGAGCAGCCTGGAGCCCAGGGAGGCTACCCCCCCTCCCAAGTCTCATGCGGGCAGGCTGTGACAATCACCCTGGAAGGGTCGACCATAGT
>DATGHY010000256.1:0-2348 GCA_035307625.1 Actinomycetota bacterium | reverse complement strand
ACGATGAGCTCGAGCGCGGTTGCGCCGAGCCCGATCGGGTGATGGGTCGACTGCCAGTTCGAGAGGTTCGCAGCGGCGAAGAGAAGCCACAGGAGCGCAACCGGCGCTGAGGTGACGATCTGGGTCGCAATCGGGCGGCGTGCCGCGAACGCGACGACGCTCATGCGTCGACCCAGTCGAGGTGTCCGCCGACTTCGACGCCGCGCGCGGCGCACTCGCCGGCCGCGAGCTCGAGCACGTCAGCCGCGCCGCGACACCAGACCGCGCGCCACGGGCGCAGCTCCGGCACGACGCGCAGAACACGACGGTCGCGGTCGAGAAAGACCACGTCGATCGGAAACAGCATGAACCACGTGTGCACCGAGGACGCAGGGCGAAGCAAGATGCCCTCGCCGTCGCCAAGCGCCTTGCGGCCGAGCAGGCCGCGCATCCGCGTCCACGGATCCTTCGCTATGCGGCAGCTGGCGCAGACGATTGCGCCGTCAGCCGTCGCGAGTACGCGTTCGTGAGAACCGTGCGTTGCCAACCTGATAACTCCGTCGTAGTAGCGGTGGCCGCGCACCGAAGGGAACTCGTGTGTGGCATATCGGCGGTTCCTGCGCTGCGCCCTCACTCGATCGGATGATCCGCTGCTCGAATCACCTACGCGGGGGATTCGCCTCGAAGCCCAACGGTTCGATCATCACCGCACAACGATCAACTTGGCGTCTCGGCCACGCCAAAGAAGCACGGGGGATTGAACGCGTGGCGCAGATTGACGCAATCGGTTGGACGTTTCTTTCGGTTCACGCGGAAGCAGCACGCCCGAGCATGGGGCGGGCCGGACACGCGAGAGGAGGTGAATAGCTCACATGTTCATTTCTTGGTGGCTCGAGTACGCGCGTCAGAACTGGCGCAAGGAGGACGGCCAGACGATGGCTGAGTACGGCGTCGTTCTAGCCGTGATCACCGTCGGTGCGATCGTCGCCTTCACCGCGCTGTCTGGCGGTATCTCGAAGGCAATCAACAACGTGACGTCGCTGCTCCCGTAGCAGAGTCGGATGGCAAGACCCGGAAGCCGCAACCGGATAGGGGATATGCAATGAGCCGCAACACACGCCGCGCGAAAGACTTTTTTCGCCGCAACCGAGGACAGGCGATGCCGGAGTACGCAGTCGTGCTCGCGGTCGTCTCGTCCGGCTCTGCGTTCTTCCTGGCCGAGCTCGGCAGCCGTGTTACGGCAGCGCTCGTGCAACTGGCGGGCTACCTGCCCTAGTCAGCCGTATTCGGATGGGGCGCACATTCCGCGCCCCATCCGAGCCGGCTCAGGAGGAACGAAATGATCAACACCAAGAGAATTCGGATCAGGGACGAGCGCGGTCAGTCGATGACCGAGTTCGCCGTCATCCTGCCGATTCTCGTCGTGCTGCTCTTCGGGATCGTGCAGTTCGGGATCCTCTTCAACAACTACGTGACGCTGACGGACGCCGTGCGCGCAGGCGCGCGCGCCGCCGCAGTGTCGCGCCAGGCTTCTGATCCTGTCGGCAACGCGACGTCCGCCGTGCGGTCGTCCGCCGGCGATCTCAATCAGTCGAACCTCGGCGTCAACGTGTCGTCGGATTGGTCGCCCGGGTCACCCGTGACCGTGACGGCCACGTACCCGTATTCGATCTCCCTGCTCGGGTGGGTCGTCACCTCAGGGAACCTCACCACCAAGACGACGGAGGCAGTCGAATGAGTATCAAGCGAGAGAACGGTCAGGCAATCGTCCTGACGGTGTTGTTCCTCGCGGGCCTGCTCGGGATGGCGGCACTCGTGCTCGACGTTGGGTCGTGGTTCCGCGAGAAGCGCCAACTCCAGCTGTCGGCCGACTCGGCAGCGCTTGCCGGTGCGCAGTCGCTGCCCGGCAGCCCTGCCAACGCGACATCGTTCGCGCTCCAGTACGCGGCGACGAACGGCCGTGCGATCTCCGCAAATGATGTGGCGATTACGAGCGACTACAGCGCGAACGACACGATCACCGTGCAGGAGCACTCGAGCGCGCCGGGCTTCTTCAGCAAGCTCTTCGGCATCAACACCGTGAGCGTCGGCGCATCTGCGGCGGCACGCGCGTCCTTGCCGGCACAGGCGATGTACGTCGCGCCGATGGTCGTGAACAAGCTCCACCCGCTGATCAGCGGCTCGGGCTGCCCCTGCTTCCACCAGGAGACGTCGCTCGACTACGGCTCGATGGGTGCGCCCGGAGCCTTCGGCATGCTGAATCTTGACGGTGGCAGCGGTACCCCCGGCTCCTCGGTGGAGGGCCAGTGGATCGACCAGGGATTCAACAAGTTCCTGCCGCTCGGCCTGTATCGGTCCGACCCTGGCGC
>DATGHY010000255.1:0-4093 GCA_035307625.1 Actinomycetota bacterium | reverse complement strand
CGACAACGGGCTTATCCAAGAGGTCGAGGGGGTCTGGACGCTTGCTCAGAACGTCGACCGGCTGATGCCGTCGGCCGTCAAGACGCTGATCCAACGCCGTGCCGCGCATCTCCCCGACGATGCGCGCGAAGCGCTGGGCGAGGCGGCCGTGCTCGGCCGCACGTTCAGCCTGCGCGACCTTCAGGAGATCAGGAACCGGCTCGGCGAAGACGATTCGACCGAGTTGAGCGACCTACTGATGCCCGCGGTGACCGCAGGGCTGCTCAACGAGCACCCCCCGTCGTCCCCCGCCGATTTCAGCTTCACGCACGAACAGGTCCGCAGCTTCGCGGCTGCGACGCTGTCGGCCACTCGGCGGCGTGCCGTTCATCGTGCGATCGTCGACATGCTGACGGCGTCGGGTGATCCGCCGACGGGCAGCCTCGCTTTGATCGCACACCACGCCCTCGAAGCTGGCGATGGCGAGCGCGCCGCCCTCCTGTCGTCCGCGGCTGCGCGCGCTGCGCTGGACTCGCACGCGCCGGAGGAAGCGCTCCGACTCGTTGAGCTTGCGCTTCCGATCGTGGCGGGCGCGTCCGATCGATTGTCTTTGCTCTGCGTGCGTGACGAAGCGCTTGCGATGCTGCGTCGTCCGTCCGAGCGGCTTGAAGGTCTGGCCGAGCTCAATGCATTAACCGAAGCGCTCGGGGATCCGAGGCGCGAGCGCGACGTGATGCTTCGCCGTGCGGCCGCGCTCCGTTCCGCCGAAGAAGAGGACCGCGCTGCAGACATCGCTCGCCGCGTCGTTGAAAGTGCGATGGCACAGGGAGACGCGCGCGGGCAGCTTGACGGGTTGCTCGAGCTGGGCCAGTCGCTGATGCGCTCGCCGATAGGCGAGAGCTATAACCCCAACCCGACCGAGTCCGATTTCGACGGCGCCGCCGACGCATACAAGCGCGCGCTCGAGATCGCGACCCAGCTGGGGGACGAGCATCTGATCGCCGACTGCGAGAGAGAGCTCGGCGTCATCGCGACCGGACGCGCGCGCGCATGGTTCATCGAACAGATGTCGACGGAGTTTTATCCCGCGATGATGAGACGCGTCGTCGGCGGCGAACAGTTCGAGACGTTTCTCGTGGACACTCCGGTCTGGCCGATCTTCCTGGAATCGGGTGAGCGTTTGCACCGTGCAGTCAAGCTGTACGAGGCGCTCGGAGACCGGCGCGGGCTGATGTCGACGATCATCGCGCTCGCCTATATCAGCTGGGCGCCGGACATCCATCTCCCAGGCTCTGCGAAACGGATCGAAGAGATCCGAAAGCTCGCGACGGAGTTCTACTCGCTGACGAAAGAGAGCGAGCGCGAGGCGGCCGAGGGACAGATGCTCTACGGCGTGCACGTGTACGCGCGCGCGAAGATCTTCCCCGACCTGGCACTCACTCGCGGCGACGAGGCCTACCAGTCGGCGCGCCGCACCGGGGATCGCCTCCTCGAGTTCGCATCGGCAGGCGGCATGGCGATGGCGTCGGCAGAGATAGGAGACGATGCGCAGGCGCAGCACTGGCTGGATCGCGCGGCCGCCGTCGCGACGGCGATGCCGACGCGGCACCGCTCTCGCCAGATGGAGCTCTGGCGGGGGATCGTTGCCGCAACGGCCGGCGACGCGCCGCGCATGCGATCGCACCTCGAGCGCGCGGTGAAGCTTGCTCTCGATCACGGTCGAGCACCTGCGCGGTGTGAGGCCCTCGCCTGGCTCGCACTGTCTGCGGCGGTCCTCGGCGCGAACGCAGGCGACGAGAGCTTGCTCGACCTTGCCGAGACATCGGCGCTCGATGCGAAGAACGTCGCTTCGCTCTTGCCGGGTCAGCCAACGTGGGCCGCGCAAGCGGAAGCGGCGCTGGCGCGCGCGAAGCTTGCGCGTGGCCGGATCGATGAAGCCGCCGATCATGCGCGCGCCGCTCTCAGGGAGCTCGATGAGCGAGCTACGGAGGACGCACACCTCGAAGTTGTGATCCCCGCTGCGCGCGCGCTGCTCGAGGGCGGCTCGGACGAAGAGAAGGTGCAGATACGCGATCGTCTGCAGTTCCTGCTTGCCGCCTTCGCCCAACGGATCATGGATCAGGACATCCGGGTTCGCTGGCTGCGCGGCCCCTGGGGTGCGCCGCTGGCCGAGCTGGCCGGCCCGATCCAGATCCCCGAGATGGTGAAGCCGGCTGGGATGGGCAGCGTTGAGCAGACCGAGCTGCTGACGTTGCTGGTCGAGGGGAAGTCGAACGCCGAGATCGCGGAAGCGCTGGGTTCGACGGAAGACGCTATCGCGCTGCAGCTGTCCGAGCTGTTCGCTCAGCTCGGCGCCACGTCGCGCGCGGAAGCGACGGCGTTCGCGCTGATCGGACGGATGGTCTGATGCTCCGCGTTCGGATCGAGCGGCAACGGTGCGTCGGCGCCGGGACCTGCATCACGCTTGCGCCGACGGCGTTCTCCTGGCTGAAAGGTGAGTTCGCGAAGGCGGACGTCGTCGACACCGATTCCGTCGACGAAGAGCTGCTACGCCAAGCGGCATTCTCGTGCCCGACGCAGGCGATCATCATCGAGGAAGTCGAAGAGCTGCTGCCGTGGCAGATCCGAGGCAGCGCTGCCAAGACCAACAAGCGCGTGATGGCCACGTTCATGTTCACAGACATCGTGAAGTCGACGAACCTGATCGAAGCGATCGGCGACGAAGCGTGGGAGTCGGTGCTGCGCTGGCACAACGAAGCGTTGCGCGCGCTGTTCAACGCGCATCGGGGCGAAGAGATCGACAACCCTGGGGACGGATTCTTCGTATCGTTCGAGAGTCCGGAAGCTGCCCTCGCGTGCGCCGTCGCGATCCAGCGGAAGCTCAGCGAGCACCGTCTCACGTCCGGCTTCGCGCCGCAGGTGCGGATCGGCGTTCACGCCGCCGCCGCGTCGCAAGTGGGGAAGACGCTTGCCGGAAAGGGTGTGCATGAAGCGGCGCGCATCTCAGCGCAAGCGGAGGGTGGGGAGATCATCGCGAGCGTCGAGACGACGGCAGGTACCGCTTACACGGTTTCGTCGCCGCGAACGCTAACGCTGAAAGGGATCACGGAGCCCGTCGACACGGTGCTCGTCGAATGGAAGTAGCGTCAGTCTTCCGGCTCTAGGATCGGTTCCGTGTAGGTGATCCCTCGCTGCGCGAGCTCGCCGGGGAGCTCTTCTCGCAACAGGCTCATCGCGTGAGCGACCAGCACGTCTTCGACGTGAACCCGCACGCGGCCGTCTGCCCGCGCATACGGCGGCGCCGGTTGATCGAGTGGGTATTCGGTGTCGGCGCCGATGTCGACTTCTTCGCATAGATCGAGGAACACCTGTGCGACGGCCGGCTCCATGAAGCCGATAGGAACAGCGTCGTACTCCTCTACGTCGTCGCCATCGGGCTGCTCGAAGCCCCACGGCCCCGTTTCCTCGCCACCCTGCGGCGCATCGTCTTGGTCGTCGCGGAACGACGGGTCTTGCTCCGTCTCTCGCTCCAGCTCCTCAAGGCGGGCGGGCAGCTCTTCGTTCGCGACCTTTCGAGCGGCGTCGATCTGGTCTCGCGGGACGATGACGAGCGACTCGTCGGGACGGCCGGAACGCCGAAACAACCGAGTGGTTGCGTCGGCTTCCTTCGCGAAGATCGCCTTCTCCTGGAGCAGGTCGACGAGGATCGGTGCGACGATGCGGTTGAAGACGCCGAGCTCCGCGCCCATAACGACGTCCGCCGGATCGATAGGTGCCGCCGGGGTTTCGTCGGCCTCGCCCTCGATCGACGCGACCAGGGCCACCCGGTGCTGCGGGCAGGTGAAGACCCCGGGCCTGAACTCATCGCCATCGACCGGACAGAACGGCATGCGCGCAGCGTACGGTCGTTTGCCTATGCGCGAAAGCCTCGGTTGACCGGCCGGCGGGCGCGCGGTTACCGTCGCGCGCATGGTTGAGCTGAATCGCGCGACGTTCGAGCGCATGGTCGACGCGCTGAACGCCGTGCATGGGCGACACGAAGGTGTGCGCGCGGCGCCTGTGCGAAGGGAACGTTCACGGCAACGCTGGAGGCTGCTCGACTGACGCGCGCGCC
>DATGHY010000254.1:0-6263 GCA_035307625.1 Actinomycetota bacterium | reverse complement strand
CCCGGAGGGCCGTGGAGGACGGAACCGTCTTGCACGTTCGCTCCGGCGCGCACGACGAGCGGCCCGTAGTCCGCACGCAGCACGACGCCGTACCACACCGAGGCGTTCTCCTCGATCGTGACGTCGCCGATGATCGACGCGGTGTCAGCGATGAAAGCGGTCTCGTGGATCGTCGGTCGTTTCCCTTCGAACTCGAACAGCGGCATCCGGTCTCCTTTTTCGACCAACCGTTTCCAGTTCCGGCGAAGCCTACGACCGTCGGGCCGATCCCGTTTGGTGCATATGGGGGATTGCCCCCGATCGGGCCGCTCCGTAGCGTGCGTTCCGTGGCTCGCTATCCCCGTCGCTTTTTCGCGCTGGCCGTTATCGCCGCCGCCGCCGTTGTGGCCGGTGCGGCATCGCCGGCAGCTGCGTTCGTTCCGTTCGACCGAATCGTCGCCACCGTTTCTTCGAGGCCGGCGCGCGCGCATCGGAAGCCGCCACCACCGCCACCACCCTCGCCGACCGGATACGACGTCTCGTACCCACAATGTTCGAGCACTCTGCCGAAGTCGCCGATGTTCGGGATCGTCGGTGTAAACGGCGGACGCGCTTACGCGACCAACTCATGTCTCGCGAGCGAATACGCGTGGTCGACCACCTCGACCTCGACGACCTATCCGAAGGTCGGTTTCTACGCGAACACCGGCAACCCCGGTCCGATACTCTCGACCCATTGGCCGACGGGCCAGACGACGCCGGCCGTTTGCGACGGGACGTGGAGCCAGGGCTGCTCGTACGACTACGGTTGGAACGCTGCGGCCGATTCGTTCGCGAAGGCCGTCGGTGTCGCCGGCACGACCGCCACGCGTGCGGCGTACTGGTGGCTCGACGTCGAGACCGGCAACAGCTGGGCGTCGGCGTCCGACTCGCCGGATTGGGCCGCGCTCAACACGAACGATCTGCAAGGTGCGGCCGCATACCTCGCGGCGCAAGGCGTTGCGCAGATCGGCTTCTACTCGACCGGCTACCAGTGGAGCCAGATCACCGGGCTGAATGCGACGACCAGCCCCGCGTACTTCTCGACCAGCTATGTGAACTGGGTCCCGGGCGCGTCGTCGTTGTCCGACGCACAAGCGCGTTGTTCCGCGAGCTACAGCTTCACCGGCGCGCGCGTCCAGCTGACGCAGTACATCGCGAACAACTTCGACGCCGACTACCGCTGCTTCTAGGGCTCAGCCCTTGCGCGCCTTGACTTCTTCGGTCAGCTTCGGCACGACCTTCAACGCATCGCCCACGATGCCGAGGTCGGCGAGCTGGAAGATCGGCGCCTCTGCATCCTTGTTGATCGCGATGATGCGGTCGGACGACTTCATGCCGACGATGTGCTGCGTCGCGCCCGAGATGCCGACCGCGATGTACACCTTTGGCTTGACCGTTTTGCCCGTCTGACCGATCTGCATCGCGTACGGCACCCAGCCTGCGTCCACGACGGCGCGCGTCGCGCCCACCGCAGCCCCGGGGATCAACGCTGCGAGATCTTCGAGCAGCTTGAAGTTCGATGGGTCCTGCAAGCCGCGGCCGCCGGACACGATGACACTCGCGTCTTCGAGCTTCGGGCCGGTTGCGGCCTGCTCGTGGCGTTCAACGACCTTCGCGCCTTCCGCGGCCGGAGCGGTCACGTTGACGACCTCCGCGCTGCCGCCCGAGGCCTCGGCGTCGAACGATTTCGGCCGAATCAAGACGAGCTTCGGGTCGGGGCCATCGAACTTGACGTCGACGATCTGCGCGCCGCCGAAGATGGCCGTCTTCGCGCCCTCGGCGCCGGTAACGTCGGTGGCGTTGCTCATCAGCGTTGAGCCGGTCTTCGCCGAGAGCCGCGATGCCACGTCGCGCGCGTCGTAGCTCATCGGGAACAGGATGATGTTCGGCTGGTGCTCTTGCACAAGCTGGTGCAGCGCGGTGGCGGCGACCGTACCGATCGTGTCGTGGAACGCCGCGTCGTCCCCCGCGAACACCTTCGTCGCGCCGTGCTCGCCGAACGCCTTCGCCGCTTCGGTCGCTCCCGGTCCGAACACGACCGCTTCGACCTCACCACCGAGCGAGCGCGCCTTCGTCAGGATCTCGAGCGCTGTCTTGAAGCCCGTCGAGTCCTGCGCTGGATCTCCGTACACCCAGATCTTCGCCATCAGATGACCTTCGCTTCCTTCAAGAAGTCGGCAACTTTCGCGGCACCGGTGCCGTCGTCTTCGAACTTCTCGCCTGCGCCGCGCGCGGGAGCCGGCGTGACCTCGTTCACGGTCTGCGTCGGCTTGGCTTCGTCGGCGGACAGGCCGAGGTCGCCGACCTTCAGCTGCTCGACCGGCTTGGACTTCGCTTGCATGATGCCCTTGAACGTGGGGTAGCGAGGCTCGTTCACGCCGGCGGTCACCGTCAGGACGGCCGGGAGCGGCGACTCCACGTCGTCGTATCCCTTCTCCGTCTGTCGCTGGATGTGCAGCGTCGTGTCCTTGATCTCGAGGTGCTTCGCGAAGCTTGCGAGCGGCACACCGAGAAGCTCGGCGATCGTGCCCGGGACGGTTCCGGTGGATCCGTCGGTCGACTCGACGCCGGCGATAACCAGGTCGAAGCCGGTCTTCTTGATCGCAGCGGCGAGCACGCGCGCGGTCACGAGTGCATCCGCGCCCTGGAGCGATTCGTCGGAGATGAGCACGCCCTTGTGCGCGCCCATCGACAGCGCGCGACGGATCGCTTCCATCGCAGACTCGGGGCCCATCGAGATGACCGTTACTTCTCCGCCGTTCGCTTCCGTGAGCTGGAGGGCGGCCTCCACGCCGAACTCGTCACCCGGGTCGAGCACGTTCTGACCGCCGTCGCGCTTCAGGCGGTTGTTCGCGAGCTGGTACGGGTTGTTCGGGTCCGGGATCTGCTTGACCAAGACGAGAACATTCATAGTGCAGGGGTTTTTACCCGAATCTCAGACTTTCAGCGAATCAGGCCTGAAAACCGGGTGCTGCGTAAGAGAGCAGCCGCTCGGGCGTGAGAACGACGAGGATCCCGATCCAGTCGGGGAGGGTTCCAGCCTGGTCGCGGAACGGCGCGCGCATCTCGAGTGAGGCTTCGAGCGGTTGCATAAGCCGTGTCGTCCCGTCGACGATCACGACGCCGTGCCGGTCGCTCTCGTCTTGTTCGATCACGAGCGACGCGTGGGGCTCGTGCTGCAGGTTCCGGACGCGTTGCGCGTCCGGCAGGGACGCCATGACGAACTTCGCCCCGACCAAGGCGAATCCGACGGGAGCAGCCTGCGGACGTCCATCGGGTCGCGTCGTCGCCAGGACCGCATACCGTTTCCGTCCGAGGAACGAGAGCAGCATCGCGCCGTCCATGCGACGGTCCGCGGGGAACGCACCGCGCGTGGCCTCGGATGCGCGCGCGAAGCTTGCCTCTTGGATGCGCGCGAGGGTGTCGATCGGTTCGGTGATGGTCACGGATCGGGGGTCAGCCGGATCAGGTCTTCCGTGAGGTTTTCGTTGAACGGAAAGCCTTGCGCCGTTCCAGTACCGGTCGTGGTCGAGTGGACCGACAAGCCGTATTTCGGCGCGATCCACATCGTCAGGTCGATCGATATGTTGTACCCGTTCCCCGTTTGCGTCGTCTTGATCTCGACGACGTCGGTGGCGACGCTCGTCCCCCCGACGGTGCGCGTTTCGGTACGGAGCACGCTCCCATGCACGGCCACGGTGCGCCCGTCGCACGTCGCTTGATCGCTCCACGAATTCCCGACCTTCAGCGGGAGGACGATGACCTTCAAGGGATGAGACGGAGTACACGTCTGCTCGTTCTGGAACCCGCCCGAGCCGAGCCGCGTCGTCACCGACTTGAGGTACACCGCAGTCGAGTGGAAGACGAGCATCTGCTGTTGGGACCAGCTGCCCGAATAGGCGCGCTCTTGTTGTTGCCGCTGCCCGCCGCTATCGGCGACCGGCGCACCCAAGGCGAGCGTGCCTTGCGGGTCTGCGTTCGACCCCAGCGGGCCGGCCTGGACGCTTCCGCTTTGCGTGTAGTGGTACAGACCCGGCGCCGGAACAACGGCACCCGCGCCGACGACCTTCGGTGTCGAAGTGGATCGGGTGGACGCCGTGACGCTTGGCGCAACCGATGTGGCCGACCGATCTGGCTGAGCACCCGGAGATAAAGAGGCGCTCGATCCTGCACTCGGCGTTGACGTTGTCGTCGCACCCGGCGTCCCACTGGCGTTCGGCTTCGCGCGTGATGAGCAGCCCGCCAGGACCAGCAGCAACACCACGATCGCGAGGCGCTTCATGCTGCTCGAACGTACCCGGCGTGTCGGAGGCGGGCAAACCGGTCGGGCGCGGGTTTGCAGCGCGCGCGCTTCGGCATGCACTATCGCGTGACCATGGCCGACAGAATCGAAGGGCACGGCGGCGACCTCGTCGCGGAGGCGATCCGCGCGCACGGCACGGACCGCATCTACACGCTGTCCGGCGGCCACATCTTTCCGATCTACGACGGCCTGCACACGCGCGGGATGCGCATCATCGACGTCCGGCACGAGCAGGCCGCTGCGTTCGCGGCCGAGGCGCACGGCAAGCTGACACGCACGCCCGGTGTCGCGGCGCTGACCGCGGGCCCCGGCGTGATCAACGGGATGAACGCCGTCGTGTCGGCGCACTTCAACGGGTCGCCGATGCTGATGCTCGGCGGTCGCGCGCCGCAAGTGCGGTGGGGCCAGGGCAGCTTGCAAGAGATGGATCACATCCCCTTATTCGGGTCGGTCACGAAGCTCGCTGAAACGGTGTTCGACACGGCTGCGATGGCCGAGCGGACGTCGTTCGCGTTGAGCACCGCGTCCGCGCGTCATCGCGGGCCGACGTTCTTGGACTTCCCGATGGACGCGTTGTTCATGCGCGCGGAAACCGACGTGCCGGCGCCGTCCCGCAATGGTGACACGCCGTTGCAAGGCGACGTCGACGCTGCGGTTCGGTTGCTTTCCGATGCCGAGCGGCCTGCGGTCCTGCTCGGATCGGACGTGTGGGCGGACGGCGCCGAGAAGGCTGCTCGACAGATGGTCGAGACGCTGCAGGTGCCCGCGTTCATGAACGGCATGGGCCGCGGTGTGATCCCCGCCGACCATCCGCTCGCGTTCAGCGCGGCCCGCGGGGCCGGCTTCGCACAGGCGGATCTGGTGGTCGTCGTCGGCACCGCGTTGGACTTCCGCATCGGCTTCGGCGCTTTCGGCCAAGCGAAGGTCGTTCACGTGGCCGACCACGAGCGCGTCGTCGGTCATCACGCGAACCCTTCGGCCTGGGTTGCAGGTCCGCTCACTGCGGCGCTCGAAGCGTTGGCGCAGGCCGCTCAGAAGGATCGAAGCGATTGGGTTGCGTCCCTGCGCGCCGTCGAGCAAGAGAAGCGAGGCGGCTTCACCTCGGACCTTCAGAGCGATGCTGTTCCGATCCATCCCGCGCGCATCTACGGCGAGCTCGTCCCCCGGCTCGCGCGCGATTCGATCGTCATCGCAGACGGCGGCGACTTCGCGTCGTACGCGGGCAAGTTCGTGGACGTGTACGAGCCGGGCGGCTGGCTCGATCCGGGGCCGTACGGGTGCCTTGGCATCTCCGCCGGATACGCGCTTGCAGCAGGGCTCCTTTATCCCGAGCGGCAGGTGGTCGTGATGCTCGGTGACGGTGCGGCCGGATTCAGCTTGGCCGACTGGGACACGCTGGTTCGCTTCTCCGTGAACGTCACGCTGGTATGCGGCAACAACGGGATCTGGGGTCTCGAGAAACACCCCATGAAGTTCCTGTACGGGTACGACGTCGCTGCGGACCTGCGTCCGGAGACGCGGTACGACGAAGTGATGACCGCGCTCGGCGGGCATGGGGAGATGGTCAACGACCCGTCGAAGCTCGGCGATGCGATCGCGCGCGCACTGGCGACGCCCGGTCCCAGCTTGCTCAACATCGTCACCGACCCCGAGATCGCGTACCCGAGAAGCGCGCTTTTGGCCTGATCCGGCCCGGCGGGGGCGTCGGGGCGCTCTTATACTCGTTCCATGTTCGGTGGCGGTAGCAGCGGTGCCTGGATGCTCATGCGGCACGGGCGCAGCGATGAGCTCGAGAAGGGATACAAGCTCGCCCCGGGGACGATCCCGCGCGCGCTGAAGCTGGCGGCCAAGTACAAGGTCGCGATCTTCTGGTTCCTCGGGGTGACCGTCGGCACGGGGTTCCTTGGGGCCGTGCCGCCGTTGCTGCTGCGCGCGCTGG
>DATGHY010000253.1:0-5335 GCA_035307625.1 Actinomycetota bacterium | reverse complement strand
GGCTGCGAGCCCTGGGTGTCGGAGACCCGGATATCCGCCTGCCATCCGGGGATCCCGGTCTGGATCTCGACTGTGGCGATCGACTTCACAGAGCCGAGATCGAGCAGAAGTCCAACCCCACCTTTCCCTCCGAGGTCGGCAGTCTTGTAGTCCTCGGTCGTCCACTTGGTGACGGGATTCCCGTCGATCGCGAACTTCGTTTGGGCAGGATGCTCGTGATGATTGCCGAGAGGATCGAAATCGGTTGCGCTCATCACCGTCAGCTCGTTGTTCGCTGAAGAGGTCGCGCTCGTCTTGGGAGTTGCGCTCTTCTTGTTGCCGAGGTTGTTCGCCAGCTCCACGCCCAACGTGATAGCGAGAACTGCGAGCACGACGACGACGATCACCGGCACCAGCCATCGGAACTCCGCGATCGCGAAGTGCGGCTCCTTAACGTCCTTGGGCAGCACGCGCGCGAACGGCGCCAGGGCGGCCTCGAATTCGTCGAGGCTGGGGCGCGCGGTCGGATCCACCGATAGCGCGCGCTTCAACAGCTCATCGATCTGCACGGGCACGCTGCGGCGTTTGGCCCGCGCGCTCACGCCCGGCTCGGGCGGGCTCCCCGTCAGCATCTGGTACGTAAGCGCGGCAAGCGCGTAGCGGTCCGCGTCGGCAGGGATCGGGTCCTTCTCGGGCGTCCGGTATTCCACCGGCTGCTCGCCCGCGACGTCTATGTTCGGGTTCGCGCGCGCGGTGTCTGCCATCCCGGTCGCGAAGATCTTCGCTCGGCCCTCTTCATCGAACAGGATCGTCGACGGCGACAGCGCGCCGTGCCAGCTTCCTCGCTCGTGCAGCGACTCGAGGCCGCGCGCGATCGCGAGTGCGGCGCGCGCCGCGTCGGTTGTGCGCATCGGTCCGGCGCTCAAACGATCGATCAGGCGGCCGCCGGAGGCGTGCTCGAGAACGGCGAACGCGGGCTGGTCGCCGATGTCGTAAACCTGCAGCAAGCCGGGGGCTCCGATCTGCGCCGTGCGCGCGGCGGACTTCTGGAAGGCGCGACGTGTGGTCTGGTCGGCCGCCAGCGAGGGGTCGAGCAGTTGCACGAGCACCGCCCGATCGAGGACGCGGTCGCGCGCGAGCCAGACGGATCCGAGTGGACTCGTCCACTCGATGCGTTTGAGCGTGTACCGCTCGCCGAGGATGTCGCCCGGTGCCGGGGGTGGAGTTTTCGCAGGAGTCACTGCACCAAGCCAACGTGCGTGGACTTCGCCGTCGCGAATCGTTTCAAGAACCCGATGTGTTGCACGAGGAATGTCGATGCCTTCTTGCTGACGGTTATTTGGATGTATTTCCCGCCGGCGATGAGATGAACATCGGTCACGATTACGCCGTCCTTGGCCGCGATCTGCTTGGCCGCCTCTCTCGCCTTGTCGATGTCGTGGGATCCGGCGTACACGCGCCCCGCTTCCTGGGCCGCGTCGATGGCGACACGGTCGGCGGTGACCTTGGAGATGATGATCGCGCCGGTTTCGAACGAAGCGACACCGAGGATAGCGAGCAAGACGATGATCTTGAAGATCCAGCCGAGCACGATGCCTCCGCGCGCGCTCTTCATATCGCTTCCCCTCGCCGGAACCGGCTCGTTACCATCCCGATGAGCGGCTTGAGCTCATCGACTTTGAGTAGCTTGGCGGCAGCCACGTAGGTTGCGATGCCGCCGAGGACCGCGGAGCCTACCTGAGCGAGCTGGCCGGGGAAATGTGCAACGCCTACGGCCGATCCGACGCTCTTCGCGATGACCCACGCGACCAGCCCGGTCGCAACCGAAGCGAGGCCGATGCGCACGTGAGAGGTCACGAGGCGCGCGCCGTCGATGCCGTCGATCCGCGACCGCAAGACGGCCGCGCCGTAAACGGCGCCCCCCAGGTACGAGATCGTCATCGAAAGGGCGAGCCCCGGAACACCCATCGCGATGTACAGGGGCACTGCCGTCGCGATATTGACGACGTTGGTGACTACGTTCACGACCCACGGTGTCTTCGTGTCCTGCATCGCATAGAACGCCCGCATCAGTTGCTGGAACGCGGCGAACGCGCCGAGGCCGATCGACATCAGGACGAAAGTGTCCGCCGTGAGGATCGTCGAGCGCGCGGAGAACGTGCCGTGCTGGAGGAGCAACCGGTTGAGCGGGATGCTGAGCGCCATGAAGCCGGCCGACGCCGGAAGGACGATAAGGGCCGTGGTACGAAGCCCGAGCGAGACGTCGCGCCGCACGGCTCCTAGGTCGCGCGTCACGTAGTGCTCGGATATCTCCCGGACGAAATACGTCATCACGCTGACGGCGAAGATCCCGTACGGCAGCTGGAACAGGATCCACGCGTTGTTGAACGCCGTAACACCGCCCTGCTTCCCGTTGGCCAGTGCGAACAGAACCCACAGGCCGATCTGGTTCACGATTACGTATCCGAAGGAGTACTTGGCGAGGTTCCCTACGTGGCGGATCGCCGGATGACGCCACTGGAACGCGCGCGGCCTATACCCGCCCGGCAACCGTGCCAGAAACGGCACGAGCACGAGCGTCATCGCGATCACGCCCAGCGTGGTCCCCCCGGCGAGCAGCCACTTGTCGCCGAGCGTCAGCGAGGTAAGGGTCGGTGTCTTCGTCCCGTGCTCGAGCCGGAAGATGACGAACGTTGCGATCACGATCAGGTTGTTCAGCACGGGAGCGAACATCGGGATCGCGAAACGCCGGTACGCATTGAGAAGCCCGGTCATCACTGCGCCGACCGCGTAGAAGACCATCTGTGGCATGAAGATGCGGAGGAAGAAGGCACCCACTGCTTCCTGCGCCGCGCGCTGTGCAGCCGGAACGTGGAACGCGTAGATCTTGATGAGCTGCGGCGCCAAGAGCACGGTGATCGCAGAGAACACCGCCGCGATGACGAAGGCGATGTTCAGGATCGAGGACGCGAGGTCCCATGATTCCTCGCGGTTCTTGGTCTTGATGTGCTCGACGAACACCGGCACGAAGATCGTCGCCAGGATCTCGCCGAGCACCAGCTGATAGACGATGTTCGGCATCGAGTTCGCGAGGTTGTACGTGTCGGGCAACTTGGATTCGGTCGCGCCGATGGCCCACGCCATCACCGCGATGCGGCCGAATCCAGTGAAGCGCGACAGCGCTGTGCCCATGCTCATCGCGAACGTCGCGCGCGCGAGCGACGGAGCTGCTTCCGAAGCGGGTACCGCGTCGTCCGGACCCGTGAGGGGCGGAGACGGATCGAGGGAGGACATCAGGGCGAGGGTATCAGCGGGCGAGCGCTCCGGCGGGCGTCCGTTCGTCCATCTCTATGCGGTATCTGCCGGTGATGTCGCGCCGAGCGCGCGAGCGTCCGCCTTCGTCCGCTTCCGCGTGCGACGCGCCCACGCGAGGAACAGGAACAGCGTGCTCCCGCCGACGACCAGCAACGCGACGGTGCTGACTGCGGTCGACCGAAGGACGACGCTGCCGCGCGCTATCAACCGCCCACCGTCCGGCGTCTCCAGCCGAACGTCGAGGGGGAATGATCCGGCTGCGCGCGCGAGCACCGTGAAGTCGACCGTGTCGTTGGGCGGATTCACTTGCGTGAGCTGCGTGGCACCACTGGGGAATCCGACCTTCGCGCTGTCGACGCTGACGCGCAGCCGCACGGGGAACGCGTTCGTGTTGATGACCGTGACCGGAACACTTCCCGATTTCGCCGTCAGCGTCACGCGCCGGCCGGAGCCGACCTGTATGCCGGACAGGATGCCGAGCACCGTCGAACGGACGCGGCGCGCGAGGCGAAGCCCGGACGCGGGATCGCTCTGCCACTCCCACGACTCCGCCGCGAGCAGGTTGCGGTCGAGCTCGTCCCCGTTCGCGAGGGGCTGCACGAGGATCGCATCGAGCGTGGACAGTGCCGTGCGGCCTGCGCGCGCACCAGAGAGGTACGGCGTGTCGGATCGCACGAACGTTGGGAAGGGGAGGTTCGCACCTTCCGGCGGCAAGACAGTGAGCGCCTCGGAAGCCGGTCGCATCCGTACCCACGGCGCGCTCGTGAGCCCGTCGATCGTGGCCGCCAGCGCAGTCGGCGTCATGCGAGCCGGGGAATCGATGACGAACACACGGTCGGAGCCGAACGAGGGAAGCTCGAGGTACGAGCTGGCCGTCTCCGCGATGATCGACTGCGCGAGGAGGATTCCTTGCTCGGGCCCGGCGAGCCGCGCGGTTACCGGTGCGTCGGGCAGGAGCGCGCGCGGCGAGCCGTCGCCGAGCGCAACCGGTCTCGAGGGTCCGAACAGGCCGGGCTGGAAGGGCTCGACGGGTTTCTGCGGCAACGTCGCAGGGTCGATCACGACACCGGTGATACCGAGCGGCGCGAGCGCGTTCGCGCTCGCCTCGTCGTACGCGAGGTTCGGCGGTACGAGGATCGACAGCGACGGCGACCGCTTGAGGACCTGCTCGGCAACCGAACGCCCGAGCGTGATCTGCCGCAGAGCATCCGACTGCATGTTGCGTTGCGCGAGCGTCGGAAGATCTGCCGGGACGTAGGGGACGGTGGCGATCTCGCCGGCTACGGCGGCGCTGCGACGGAATAGGTCGAGCAGCCCTGCCGCGCCGCGCGCCGTGAGGTCGTCGGCCTTCACTTGTTCCCTGCCCGTCGGCGTCAGCAGCTCGAACCCGTCTGAGAGATCGCTCAACGTGTCGAGCAGCGACGGATCGGGAGCGAGCGTCAGGTTCGCGCCGGGGCGCGCGGTGATCGCCTGGAGCTGCTGTGTCAGCTCGGCGATGCCCAAAGAATCGATCGAAGCTTGCGAGTAGGCGCCGTCGACCGGTCGCACGGTTGGCGCCGATATCGGAACGATCCATGTGACGTTCAGTGGGTTCGTCGCCGGCGAAGTGAAGTACGGAACCGCGGTCGACGATGTCTCCTCGCCGCGTGAGTCGCGCAGGGTGATCTGGATCGGATAGACGCCGGTGCGAGCGATCGAACCGAGGAGCGCCGCGACCGGCCGCTCGAGCGTGACCGTCTGTTGCTGGCCCGGCGCGATCGGCCCGGGGATCGTCTGGGAGAAGGAGCCCAGCGACTCCGTGGGCGGCGAGCCGTTGAGCGCTTGGCCGAGCTGCGAGCGGGTTCCGACGCGGGCGAAGACCGATACGGTCAGCGCGGCTTGGTCCAGCGTGAGCTCGGTCTGGTTCAGGACCTGGGCGGTGACGATGAACGGGTGCGTTCCATCGATCCAGGGTGAGATCGAGGCGATCCTGAGCAGCCCATTGGAGGGGGCCGACTGGCCCGACTGGGACCCCGCAGGTGAAGGGACGGCAGCGGCCGAG
>DATGHY010000252.1:0-8703 GCA_035307625.1 Actinomycetota bacterium | reverse complement strand
CTCGCAGGCAAGATGACGTAACGAAGCAAGCACCGTTGACTATGCACCCGTGAGGCCGATGGTTCGTCGCTGATCAGATCGAGCAGTTCGCCGCGCAACGGACGCGCGCGACCACCCGTGGATCCACGCCGTGTCATCCTCGTCCGATGCACCACATCTACAACGACGAAGAGATGCTGAGACGGCTTCGCCAGCCCCCGAGCATCGGATCCTTCGCCGCCCTCAAGTACTTCAAGAAGCTGCTCGCGGAACGGGAAAGAGAGCTCATCCTTCAGGCGATCGCAGCAGGATGGCGGGGTTGGGACGTGGCTATCTTGCTCGGCGTCTCGCGTCAGGCCGTACAGCAGCGATGGAAACGCCTCACGAGGGACGATGACCAGGACTGAAGCGGAACCACCTCCAGGCTCCTATCATCTGAGGTATGTACGAGCAGATCGCAGCCAACAAGCGCAAGGCCGTTTTCTACGTATTCGTGTTCTTCGTCGTCTGGGCGGGGATCGGCGCCGCCATCGGTGCCATCTTCTACCCCGCGCGCGTCGACCCGGTGACCGGGAACCTGTCGGCGACACATCCACAGGCGATCGTCGCGGGCGTGGTCATCGCCGCTCTGTTCGCCGTGGCAGCGACGCTGTTCGCTCTGTCCTCGGGCGCGCGCCTCGTGCTCTCGGTGTCCGGCGCGCGCCCCGCGGACCCGCAGCAGTACGCACAGCTGCACAACATCGTCGAGGGTCTCGCGATCGGCGACGGCATGCCGAAGCCTGCGGTGTACGTGATCAACGATCCCTCTCCCAACGCCTTCGCCACCGGCATCAGCCCGAACAAGGCTGCGATCACGGCAACCACAGGGCTGCTCGAGATCATGAACCGCGAAGAGGTCGAAGGCGTCATCGGTCACGAGATGAGTCATATCAAGAACTACGACGTGCGGCTCATCCTGATCGTCAGCACCCTGATCGGCTTGGCGGGGTTGATCGCGAGCGTGATCTGGCGCTCGGTGTTCTACATGCGCTGGGGTGGCGGCGGGCGTGACCGCGGGAATGCGGTCGTGGTCATCTTCGCCGCGGCGATCTTGCTGAGCATCGTCGGGTTCATCGTCGGGCCGCTGATCCGGCTCGCGATCTCGCGGCGGCGCGAAGAGCTGGCCGATGTGAGTGGCGTCGCGCTGACGCGGAACCCCGCGGGGTTGATCAGCGCGCTCAAGAAGCTGCAGGCGAACGACAAGCCGTTCGCGAAGTTCAATCATGCGACGGCTGCGATGTGCATCGACGATCCGCTGCAGCATCACGAGAGCTGGTTCCACCACTTGTTCGACACGCACCCGCCGCTGGAAGAGCGGATCGCGATCCTGGAGCGGATCGGGCACACCCCCGCGTAGCAGGGGCGACGGCGACCGGGGTCGAATCTAGACCTCATGCCCGAGCTGAGTCGCCGTGACTTCCTCGTCGCCGCCCTGGCGATGGGCGCAACCGTTGCGGTCTCGCCGAGGCTGGAAGCGGCGATCCGGCAGGTCACGAGTTCTGGATCGTCGGAGTTGTTCTATTTGACCCCGGCGCGCGCGCGCACCTGTGCTGCGATCTGCGCGCGCATCGTCCCGTCCGACCCGGGCAGCCCGGGCGCAACGGAAGCGCACGCGATCACCTTTATCGACCGATTCTTAGCTGCGTTCGAGCTGCCCTCGGTCGTCGCCGACGGCCCCGCGATATACATCCGCGGGCGGTTCAGCGACCGGAACGGGCACGCAGGCGACGACTTCTTGAGCGGTCGGCGCGCGCAATTCCTACCCCTGACCGGACACCAAGAGATGTCGTGGCGCGCGCAGCTGTACGGCGTCTCGGCGCTGGATCACCCGCCGGCCGGAACGTACGTCTCGAAGAAGTGGCGGGCGCAGATCGGCAACCTGCTGCCTGCCCCTGTTTCGATCCGCAAAGCGTACGCGGATGGGCTCGATTCGTTCGACGCGTTCTCGAAAAAGACCTTCGGTACTCCGTTCGCAAGCGCATCCTCCATCGAACAAGACCTGATGCTCCAAGCTGCCGGCAACGTCGTGCTGTCGCAATTCCCGTTGCCTGCTCCCCCGGGTGCGCCGGACGCTGCCAAGGCGCTGTTCCCGTTGATAACCGTGCATACATTCCAAGCCGTGTACGGCTTGCCCGAATATCGGTGGCAGCATCGCGACGCCGGCGTATGGGAGAACATCGCGTGGGACGGCGACACGCAGCCGGAGGGCAACAGCATCTACGACTCGGCTCTGTTCGGACCCGGTAAAGGGCCGAACGAAGGCTTCGGTGATCCGCACGTGTACCTCCCGCACGGTGGGTATCGCGAGCGACGGCCGGTGTCGACGGTGGGGTCCGGTTCCGGTGCAGCCTTGAGCAGGAAAAGCATCGCACCCTTGGTCAAAGCGTTGCGCGCGCAAAGCAAGGCGGCTGCACGAACTCGAAAGGCCATGCGATGAAGCGCGCGATCGTCGTCGGGAGTGGGGCTGCGGGCTCGACCGTCGCAAGGCTGCTCGCGAAGAGCGGTAACTATTCCGTCTTGATCCTGGAGAAGGGCCGCAACTACTTCACCGGGTTGGGTGGACCCATCGAGAAGATCGGCAACCTGTTCTCGAACGACGAGGTGGGGTGGGAATCACGGCGCTCGCCGATCGTGCCCGACCCGTTCCTCGAGCCGCGGTCGTTCCGAACCAGCACCGGCTCGGGCAAGCGCACGTTCGTGGGAGATGTGAACGGGCTTCCGACGACCGTCGGTGGAGGGACCGTTCACTACGACGCGAAGGCTCGTCGTTTCCGCGAGGTCGACTTCATCACCAACTCATTGATGGGCGGTACGCCCGACAAGCCGGCGATACCGGGGACGACGTACTCGGACTGGGCGATGGAATACCGACACTTCGAGCCGTTCTACGCGGTCATGGAAGAGATCGTCGGCGTTCAAGGTCCGGCACGACGAGACGGCCGACGTATCGTGAATCCGAACCCGTATGAATCGTGGCGTTCGACGCCGTACCCGATGCCGCCGGGCGTTGCACAGCTGAACTCCTTGCTCCCGTCGGAGGCCGCCGACCGTTTGGGGTACCACGCGGCTCCAGTGCCGACGTCGGTTAACTCGCGCCCGTACCGCGGCCGTCCAGCATGCGTCGACTGCGGTTTCTGCTTGCACTACGGGTGCCCGATCAACGCGAAGGGCGGCGGCGTGTGGCAGCTGCACGATGCGCTGAGCACGGGGCGCGCGGAGCTTAGGAGCGAGGTCAACGTGCTCCGGGTCGAGTACGCGAAAGTGCGCGATGGGAAGTTCCGCGCGACCGGCGTGACCTACATCACGCCCGATGGGCGCTCGCACACAGCGCGAGCGGACTTGGTCGTGCTGGCGAACAGCCCGATCGAAGCTGCTCGATTGTCGTTCGTGAGCGGGATCGGACAGGGACACCCGAACGAGAAGAACATCAAGTCGGCGCAACCGACGGAGACGGATCCGAGCGGCATGCTCGGGCGCAACCTCATGTTCCACCTACAGACGATCGTTCTGGCGATCGTGAATCAGCCGATCCACTCCTACCGCGGGCGGACGTCGACGCACACACTTGATGCGTTCGCAGGCGCGGGGCCGTCGGCGAATCAGTTCAACGAGGAAACGTTGCGCGCTGGGATCTTGGAGATCGGCGGAAATCTCAACCCGGTCGTCGAAGCCAACGAGGTTGCGGCGTTCGCGTACGGGGAGATCCACAAGCAATTCATGAAGCTGGGGCCGTTCCACAACCACTTGACGACGTTCACGTTGCAAGGCGAAGACATGCCGCAGATCACGAACTACGTCGATCTGGATCCTGACATCGTCGACGTGTACGGCATCCCGGTTCCGCGCGTCACGTATCAGAGCCATCCCTACGAGCTGGCCGCGTCCGCGTTCTATACGCCGCTGATGCTGGAGATCATGGAGACGATCGGCGGCCCCGGATCCGCGCACCCGACGGTGCAGACCCTTGCGGCTCTCGCTCTGAACACCACGCTTCCACCGGCGTTGCCGGGTCAGATCGACGCGCCGGTACAGCAGATACTGAGCGCGACCCCGTTCAACGAGATCCCCGCTTCGGCGCACATCATGGGAACCCACCGCGCGGCGTTGCAGCCGCAGCACGGGCCCTGCGACCCGTACGGCCGTTACTGGGCGTTCGACAACCTGTACCACGCAGGCGGCGGCCTGTACGCGACGGCTCCCGGGTACAACGTGACGCTGACGATATGGGCGCTGTCGTACATCGTCGGGTCCGCGATCGTGAGCGGCGTCGGTGGGCGCGGCGGGTACAGCAAGGCAGATATCGACCGCGACCATCCACGGCTGCTCGACGTGATCAAGAAGCTCGATCGCGACACGATGATCGCGCGCGCGCTGTAGCTACGGGCAAGCGATCAACGGGCTGGTGCTGACGATCTTCACGGTGCTGGCCGTCAATTGCAGCGTCGTGAGCGCGCACGTTTGTTGCGGGCCGGCGACGAGCAGCGAGTTGTTCGGGTTGGTCTTCATCACGAGATCGTAGATGCCCGGCGGCGTGTGGGAGATGTCGATGAATTGGTCGGGCGTGTCCCACGTGTAGACGTCGCCCCAACCGGGGGTGATGCCTTCGAAGACGTAGAGGCTGTTGCCGACCGTTTCGGGGATGTTGCATCCGGGCTGACCGACGAAGTCTCGCTGGCCGTTCGGGCCGGGGGTGGCGTAGCCGAAGTACTCGTCGTCGGCGAGGCAGAACGACGCCTTCTGGCTGGTGCCAACCTTGTCCGTCGGTCCGGTCGTGCCGTGTCCGTAGAGCGTGTACGAGATCAGGTCCTTGTAGTGGAAGTGCGCGTGCGCGAGGTGGAACAGACAGTCGCCCGCCGGACGCACGGCCTGCGTCCCGTTGTCGGTGCTGACGACTTGTTGGGCATGGCACTGGCCGGGGATGAAGCCGCTCTGGCCGTCGGCGGTAAGCCATGGCAAGCGGACCTCCATCGTGCCCGCGCCGACGTTCTGGACGTCACTCGTGAAGCGGAGGCAACGCGTGATCGTCGCGGGCTGCGGCGGGATGGCGGGGTTGGTGAGACCGAGCGATTCGTCGATGTAACACGACGTCGGAGTGCCCGGGATGAGCGGAAGCGGGAAGCCGAGCGGCGTGCTCGCGATCGGAGGCAGACCGCCGACGGCAAGGTCGTACGCGGGGAGCGCCCTAAGGACGGGCAAGTTGAAGCACCCGGTGACGCCACCAATGGTCGCGTGCGTGCACGGTGCCGGGCGCCAGGTTTCCGGCGTCATGAGACGGACCTCGCCGGTGTAGCTCGCGTTCGTGTCTTGGGCGTAGGTGAAGGTGACGACGATCGTGTACGCGCCTTGCGTCGGCTTGGTGATCTCGACTGCTTGGCCGTCGGCGCCGATGCCGTTGGCTGCGGCCTTGAGCTGGTTGTCGGGACCGTAGACGTAGAGGTCCCAGCCGTCGTTCGGGTTGAACGAGCCCGTGGAGGTCGGCGACTGCTCGCTGTGGACGGCGACGATGAACGGATCGGTGCCGGCCGTGAAGGTGAACTCCTTGCATTCGAAGGCGCAGACCGGCGGGAGCGGGGCCGGATTCACCAGCGGGAGCGGCGTGGGGTTATCGGCCTTGCCGCTGAAGTGGAGAACAGGCGTCTGCGGGGCGAGCGCGCCGATCCCGGTCTTTGTTTGTGCGGGCGGAGTGACCGGCCAGCCCAGGGGTGGCGTGGTGTCCGCGCGCGCGACCGTAGTGACCAGGACGAGCGCGAGCGCCAGTGCGATTCGGAGCCTCATTGGGCTCTAGGGTTCGCGGCGGGCTGCTCGGAATCCTGTTATTCGGCCCGTAGGGCGGGGGCCGGGCGCATGCGGCCGGCGATCACCGCCGGAATCGCGGCGATGACGTTGGCCAGGACGATCGCGCCGGCGATGGTCAGGAGAAGCCGGACGGGGGGCGTGGCCGGCTCGGGAACGGTGCCGAGCTGGTTGGCGAACGCAGTCCAGACGACGCGGCCGACACCTATCCCGAGAGGGATCCCGATGACCAAGGCGACCGACACGAAGGTCGTCGCCTGCCATGCCACCGTCGAGCGCACCTGCGGTGGAACGAAACCGAGCATCTTCAGGATGGCGAAGTCACGGCGCCTGCGGCGGATCGACGTCGCCAAGGTGTGGGCCAGGGTGGCCGCGGCGAGTAGCGCGACGAGGCCGGCTAGAAGGAGTGGCAGGTTCTGGACCTGACCGAAGTTCACAAGGTCGGTGGGGCGTTGCGGGAGCACGAGGTTGTACTGGTCCGTGAACTTATTCCTGAGATCCGCTTCGGCGGCCTTCTTGTTCACCCCGGGCGCGAAGTTGAAGAACAGGTCTGACGGCGGGGGGATGTGGAAGTGCGGCGGGGCCATGCGCTGCTCGGCCGGCCCGATAAGGACCGCACCCTCGCCGAGGCGGGCGCTATCGGAGTTCGGCGGGATCACGACCGTCCCAACTACCTTGAACTGCGCGCGGATGGCCTTTACCGCGGAGATATACATCGTGACCGTCGAGCCGATGTGCGCGTGGATGTCCTTGATCGTCTTGATGCCGAGCGCGATCTCCCCGGTCGTCTCGGGCGTGTGGCCGTCGACCAAAACGGGTTGGATGAGACCCTTGATTTCCTGCAGGCCGAGCAGATCGAGACGAGACGTGTCGTTCAAGACGACCGGAGGTGTGTCGACGCTCGCGATATCGGCGATGCGCGGATCCGGCTCGAGGATCTTCACTGCGGCGACGTTGTCGTTGGCGTTGTTCGTCGTCACGTGGACGTCCCAGTTCCAGCCGTACAGGCGCGGCGTGCTCAAGAGATGATCCAGGCTCGCGCCGAAGGAAAGCGCACCCGTTAGCGCAACGATCGCAAGGACCACGCTCAGCATCGAGCTGCGCACGGGAACCTCGGTAGGGCCGCGGCCGGGCTCGAGCGCGAGACGCATCCCGGTGCAGGCCTGGGGAGTAAGGCCCGACATGGCGGCGGTGCGGGACACGAGCGACGGGCGCTCGGAGCGCCTAGGTTCGCGCGCGATCGCGCGCGTGCTCTTCCATACCGGCCAGGCAGCGACCGCAAGGACTACCACGACTACTCCTGCAGCGACGAGCCCGAGTACGAGAGGATCGAACGAGAAGCCGCTGCTCGGCTCCGCGTTGCGCGCGAGGCCGATAGGCATCAGCGCGGACGCGAAGAACGCGCCGAGCACGCCGACGGCCGCAGCTGCGACCCCGATCACCGCCATCCGGCCCATGCCGGCGAGCCACAGTTGCCAACGGGTCATACCCAGGGCGAGCAGCGTGGGGCTCTCGGTCGCGTCGAGTGTCGCCTGGCGGGCGAGCAGCTGCGAGAAGATGAGGGACGCGATGAGCGCGATAAGCGCCGCGACGATCCACAGGGCGACCGACTCGAGATGGATCGAGCGCTGTACGTTCGCTGCTTGCGGGGCCTGGCTCTGGTTGAGCTGCGGCTTGCCTCCGGCGGTCGCGGTCGCCAACGCGTTTAGCTCGTCGTTGAAGGCGTTGTAGTCGGCGCTCCCGCGCTTGAGCCGGACCATCAAGAATTTGAATGTGAAAACGTGTTGGTCGACCAGGTAGCTGGCCAAAGCCGGAGTGATATGGATCCAGCCGTTGCCGAAGTTGTTCGAACCGAGCAGCGGTGGGAACTCTCCGGGCGTCGCTTCGATCCCCACGACCCGAAGGGTCATCGGGAGGTCCGCGTGCTGCGTCACACCGAACCCAACGCTCAGTCGGCTGCCGACGTGAAGATGCCGAGTGCGCGCGAAGTCGAATGCCACCAGGACCTCGTCGAGGCTGTTCGGGTTGGGCGCCATACCTTTCAAGATCTTGATGCGGTTGATGCTGACTCCCCCAGCGGCGTCGCTGCCGAGGACCTGCAAACTTTGGTCCGATACCCCGAAGAAGGTCTGCACCGACGCCGCCGCGACCTGTGGTAGCTGAGCGACCGTGTTGAAATTGAGGCTCGCGAACTGGCCGCCGAAGGCGGGGTACACGAGCACGTCTGCGGCTTTGTAGGCGCGCGCGAACCGTGCATACGCGGTGTCCGTGCGGCGCGCGCCTGCGGCGAGGGTCATGACTGTGGCGGCGCCGATGCCGACGAGCAGCGTGAGGGCGATCATCGAGGCGCGGCGCGCGCGCAGCTCTGCGCGCGCGCGTGTGAGCACAGCGGTCATGGGCCCATCCCCCCAGCCATGGGGCGAGCCTACGGCTCGCCCCATGGCTGGCGCACCGTGGAGGCTGGCCTTGTTCGCTGGGGGCTACCCCCCGGGTTTTTCGGGAAGATGCCCCTGATCCGGCCGGCGGTGGGCGCGCGCCCCTTGCGCGCCGTGGTACTTGGTCCGGGATGGGCGACACATATGTCGCCAGATCCGGGCCAGACCTGGGTCGGCTGGCGGAATTGCAATATGGGGTGCTTTCTCGGGAGCAGGCCGTCAGGTCCGGCGCCCATCCCCGGGCCATCGACCGTTGGGTCGCGGCCGGCACTTGGGAGCGCCTCTACCCAGGCGTCTACAGACTAGCCGGCGCGCCTGTCACGTGGAAGCAGTCACTTGTCGCCGCCTGTTTCGCGTGGGGCGACGGCGTAGCCGTCTCACATCGAACAGCCGGCGCCGTGCATGAGATGATCGGCTTCAAACCCGGCAGGATCGAATTGACCGTACCGCGCAAGCG
>DATGHY010000251.1:0-4908 GCA_035307625.1 Actinomycetota bacterium | reverse complement strand
ATCTGCCCGCACCCGCCGCGACACCGTTCAACGACGCAACGACCGGCTTCTCCATCTCGACGATCGGCAGAATGACCGGGTTGTAGCGCTGTCGAAGCAGCTCCCCGAGGTCGGGCTTCGCGCCACCCTCCGATAGAGAGTCGACATCGGAGAGGTCTGCGCCCGATGTGAACGCGCGCCCTGCGCCCGTGATGACAACGCATCGCACTTCGCGATCGCCCGCGGCGTCGGCGATAACCTTCTGCAAGGCAAGCGAGATCTCCCCGTTCAGCGCATTCAGAGAGTCGGGCCGGTTCAGCGTGATCGTCGCGACGCCATCCGAGACGTCGTACAGCACAACGTCGCTCATGACAGCTGCTCGAACACGACGACGTCGAACGGTGGTGCGAAAGACTTCGCGTCTTCTGTTGCGATCTTCGCCTGCTCGCTCGAAAGGTCGGCCTTCCAGTCGTCCTTCGAGTTCCACGTTCCGACGAATGCATACGCGTAGGGGAATTCACCTTGCAATGTGCGTGTGACTTTGTTGAACGACGACGACTGCATCTTCTCGTACTTCTGCACGAGCGGCAGGTGGCCTTCCAGGTATCGCTTCTCGAATGCATCCGGATCGTCTGGTGCCCGGTAGTACACGGTCATCCTGATCATGCGCACCTCCCGCGTCGGCTCATTCTGAGCGCGCGCGCGCAGCCTGTCACCTGCCGGGGCCGTTATATGCTGACCGCTCGACCGATTTCGCAGCAGAAGGAGCAGCTGGATGCCGACGTTTTCCGTCTCGAAGAGCACCGCGAAAGCCGCCAAAAGCGACGTCCTCGCGGTGCCCGTTTACGAAGGGCTCAAGCTAGGCCCCGGAGCAAAAGATGCGCAGGACGCGCTCGGATCGACCTTGAAAGAGCTCAGCGAGCACATCCCCATTCTCGGCAAGCCGAGCGAACAGTTCACGGGCGAGCTGGGCGACGCGATCTTGGTACAAACGCTCGGGAAGCTGCCGGCGAAGCAGGTGCTGTTCGTCGGGATGGGCCCGGAGAAGGAGGCGAACGTCGGAACGGTCCGGCGCGCAGGCGCGATCGCGGCGCGGTGCGTTGGCGGTGGCACCTCGGTCGCGACGACGATCCCGCAAGCAGCCGGTGCGCCTGCCGCCGCCGTGCGCGCGTTCGTGGAAGGGTTCCTGCTCGCCTCGTACC
Organism: Actinomycetota bacterium; assembly: GCA_035307625.1. Classification (GTDB taxonomy): domain Bacteria; phylum Actinomycetota; class AC-67; order AC-67; family AC-67; genus AC-67. The sequence goes on along the minus strand of DATGHY010000251.1, from coordinate 3,727 downwards.
GGTACCTTCGGTACCGGTCCGAGCAGGACGGCCGGCCCAATCGCGTCGAGTCGGTGGTGCTGTTGCCCGGTAAAGGCTGGGAGCCCAAGGCGATCAAGCGTGCGATGGACCACGCGGCCGCGGTGGCGGAGGGGACGAACCTCGCGCGCGACCTGACGAACACGCCGGCCGGTGACAAGAGCCCCGAGTCGCTCGCGCAGGAAGCACGCAAGATCGCGCGCAACGGCCTCAAGGTGAAGGTGCTGAACGAGAAGGAGCTCGCCGCGAAAGGGTTCGGCGGGATCCTCGGTGTCGGCCGCGGCAGTCCGAAGCCGCCTCGTTTGATCGAATTGATCTACGAGCCGCCCGGCGCGAAACGCACGATCGCATTCGTTGGCAAGGGCATCACGTTCGACTCGGGCGGGATCAACTTGAAGCCGTCGGACGGCGGCATCGACTGGATGAAGATGGATATGGGCGGCGCCGGCGCGGTGCTCGGCGCGATGCACGCCATCGCGAAGCTGAAGCCGAAGGTCGCCGTGCGCGCTTATGTGGCATCGTCCGAGAACATGCCCGACGGAAACGCGCTCCACCCCGGTGACGTCATCACGCAGTACGGCGGCAAGACCGTCGAGATCGGCAACACAGACGCCGAGGGGCGGCTCGTGATGGCCGACGCGATCGTCTACGCGAAAGAACGCGGGGCCGATGTCGTCGTCGACATCGCGACGCTAACGGGCGCGATGATGATCGCTCTGGGTCAGAAGATGTTCGGGGTGATCGGGGAGCCACGTACGGAAGTAGCCAAGGTGCTGGAGGCGGCTGAGCGCGCAGGTGAGCCCGCATGGGAACTGCCGTTGAACCACGAGTACCTCGAGGTCATGAAGAGCGACATCGCCGATCTGCGCAACGTGGCGAGCCGTAACGTCGGCGGGGGAGCGATCACCGCGGCTTTGTTCTTGAAAGAGTTCGCGGGTGACACACCGTGGGTGCATATCGACATCGCGGGACCGGCGAAGCTAGACGAGGACCACTACGAGAACCCGAAGTGGGCGACCGGTGCCGGCGTGCGGACGCTAGTCGAGTACGCGCTGGCGCAGTAGCTAGTCGTTGACGGCGACGCTCACGACGCCGTCGGTCACGTCGACCTTGTATGGCTGCAGCCCGATGTCGGGGTCCATCACGTTGCGCCCCGTCGTCACGTCGTATTGGAAGCCGTGCCATGGGCACGTAACGATGTTGCCCTCGAGATCGCCCTCGCCGACCGGCCCGCCGCGGTGCAAGCACACGCCGTCCATCGCGTAGAACGTCCCGTCCACGTTGAACAAAGCGATGACGTGATCGCCCAGCAGCAGCTGTTTCCCCGTCCCAGGTGGGATGTCCTCGGCGCGCGCAACCGGTTCGAAATCGCTCAACGCAGGAACCGCTCGCGATCGACGACCGCGCGCTTGTGCGTCGCGCGCCCGATCAACGTTTCGCCGTCGTAGGCCTCGCACTCGAACGTCAGCGCGCGCCCTTCGATCGCAGTCAGGGTCGCCAGCGCGCGCACATCTGCCCCAACGCGAGACGGCGCGAGATGATCCAGCTCCACGTGCGTACCGACGCTTGTCAGACCGTCGGACAGGGCGCCGCGCAATGCGGTCACTGCCGCTTCCTCGATCAGCGCCAGCAGCGCGGGCGTCCCGAACACCGGAACATCACCGGATCCAAGTCGCTCCGCGGTCATGTCGGCCGTCACAACCCGGCGCGCTTCACCGACGAGACCGGCCGAAAGCGAGGCATCTCCCATGAGCCTTATGATGCGGGGCGCGCGCGCCCGAGTCGAACTGCGCGCCTTACGGATGAAGCAAACCCTCGGTGGACCTGCGATCGTGCTCGCCCTCGTCCTGGGCGAGACTGCCGTCGGCGGCTTGGCCGTGCTGTGGCTCAGCGATGCATGGGGCCGCACACGCATGGGTTTCTTCAAGCTGATCGGCGCCGTGCTCGCGTCGATGGCGATCCTCGCGTGGCTCGCCGCGCGCGCGCCGCTCCTGAACGGCCCGACGACGTCAAACGCCGCGCGCGCAGGTGTCGCTCTGCTGATGAGCTTCGCGATCGCCACCGTCCTATGGCAAGTGCTGCTATGGGCCGGCGCGCGCGCGCCGTCACGGATCGTCGGCATCGCCGCCGTACCGATCGGCATCGCGGCACTCGTCACCATCGCGTTCGATCCCGCGGCGGCGAGCAAACCTGCGAGCGCCGCGTTCCAGCTGCTCGCGGGCGCGCTCTTCGCAGGCGCCGTCACCGATGGTCTGCTGCTCGGCCACTGGTATCTCGTTGAGCGAAAGCTCACTCGCGCGCCTCTCGCGCGCATGAACACGCTTTTCCTCGCAGGGTGCGTCGTCGCGATCGTCGGCGCGATCCTGGGCCGCCACCCCGGCACCGCGACGGTGCAGCTCTCGCCGCTCCTCGGGGCGGGCGCCTTGGCCGCGTACCTGGCCGTCGGCCTCGCCGCTTTGTGCGTGATGATCGGCTTCTTCATCCGTGCGCTGGTCAAAGAGGACTCGATCCAAGCGGCCACCGGGCTCTTCTATCTCGCCGTCATACTGGCGCTCGCCGCGGAATTCGCGGCCAAGGTTCGGTTTTTCTAAGGCGGCAGAACATTCCACGTGCACCCGGCGCGGCATCGCTGGCGCGGCAATAGAATCCACGGTCATGGCGGACCCCGCTCCCGAAACGCACGAGATCCCACTGCGCGACGACGGCGAGCAGGCGCGCCCGACGTCGCCGTGGTTGGACAACGCCACGACCACCGAGGTCCCACCCGTCACAAATATCTTCGAGCAGCCGGTATTCGGGCGTCCCGCCCGCCGATGGAACCTCGACGATAGTTCACGCAACATCTGGCGAGCAGCCCTCGCTTGGCTCATCGCCGCGATGCTCGGCGCAGGCATCGGTTCCTACGCGATGTATCAAGCCTTGGGTGGGAACGGTGTAAGCGGCAGCGTGAAAGTTGTGAGCGTGCCGCAAGGAGCGGCCGCGATCGCCGTCCCCGACAACCAAGCGGCCGCCGTCGCGCGCGCCGTTCTGCCGAGCATCGTCGAGATCGATGTGTCTGGTCCCGGCGCGCAAGGTCTCGGGTCGGGGATCATCTACACCGCGAACGGTTACATCATCACGAACGATCACGTGATCGCCGGCGCAGACACGATCGAAGTGAACCTTGCGACGGGGCAGAAGCTCCCGGCGCACCTCGTCGGAACCGCGATCAGCTCCGGCGTCGACATCGCGGTGCTGAAGGTGAACGCTACGGGATTGCCGGCTGCAACGTTCGGGACAACGCAACGGCTGCTCGTCGGTGACACCGCCGTTGCGATCGGGAGTCCGTTCGGGTTGCAAGCGACGGTCACCGCCGGCGTCATCAGCGCGTTGCACCGCGATCTTCGGCAGTTCGGCATCCCGTTCAGCGACGCGATCCAAACCGACGCGCCGATCAACCCGGGGAACTCAGGCGGTGCGCTCGCCGACTCGACCGGACACGTCGTCGGTGTGAACCAAGCGATCGTCGGCGGCGATACCGGCGGCAACGTCGGCGTCGGATTCGCGATCCCGGTCGAGTGGGTCATCCGCGTCGCGCAACAGCTGATCCAAACGGGACACGCGCAGCTCGCGTTCCTCGGGATCGCAGGCGATAACCTTCCGGGCGCGAAAGGCGCGCACGTGAACACCGTCGCGCCGGGCGGTCCCGCCGAGCGCGCCGGCATCAAGC
>DATGHY010000250.1:0-2429 GCA_035307625.1 Actinomycetota bacterium | reverse complement strand
CGAGGCTGCAGCCCCGACTCTCCCTTTTCGTTCGGCGTCTAACATCATCAGAAGAGAGGCTCCTCCGCGCCCCGCATACCGTGGACGGACGAGGAGCTCGTCGCCCGATCGATCGGCGGCGACTCCGACAGTTTCAACGAGCTCGTGCTCAGGTGGGAACGCCCCATCTATGCCCTCGCGTACCGCACGATCGGTCGCGAAGAGGATGCGCGAGACGTGTGCCAGGAGACCTTTCTCCGGGCGTTCCGCGCGCTGCCCGGGTTCCGCGGGCAGGCCAAGTTCTCGTCGTGGCTGTATCGGATCGCCCTCAATCTGTGCCGCGACTGGGTCAGGCGCGAACGCCGCGCGCCGGTCGTCCAGCCGCCGGAGCAAGTCGACCTGATCGAGCTTGCCGCCGCCCAGGAGCCCTCGGAGACCATCGAAGAGCTCGTCGCGCGCAAGGATCTCGCGAAAGCGATTGAACGCGCGATGGCGCGCCTCCCCGAGGAGCAGCGGACGGCGATCGTCCTGAAGGAGTATCACGGGCTGACGTTCCAGGAGATCGCCGACCTGGTCGGGTGCCCGCTGAGCACGATCAAGACACGTTTGTACCAAGGACTCACGGTCCTGCGCCGTGAGCTGAATAAGACGGCTACCCTATGACTGACATGATGAGTTGCAGCTACACGGGCGATCGCGAACAGTCGCTGATCGCGTATCTCTATGGCGACATCGACCCATCCGAACGCGCCGCATTCAGCGCGCACCTGGTGGCGTGCGAGCGCTGCCGCCGGGATCTTGCCGCACTCGGCGGCGTGCGCCGGCAGCTCGCCCAGTGGGCCCCGCCCGAGCCGGCGCTCGAGGCGGCCCGCCGTCCGCCGACTGGCGTTCGCCGCGTGTGGTGGGAAATCCCGGCGTGGGCGCAGGTCGCGGCCGCGCTGCTGTTCGTCGGAGTCGCGGCCGGGGCGGCCCACCTCGACGTTCGGTACGACACGGACGGGCTGTCGGTGCGCACCGGTTGGTCGAAGGCGGCGGCTGCGGCGCCGCCATCGCAGCCCCCGGGCGCTCTTGCCTCGAACGTCGCGACCCGGGACGATCTCGCGGCGGTCACGCGGCAGCTGCGGGCCGAGCTGCAGGCGCCGGCGCCGGTCCGCGCGGCCTCGACGGACGCCGACGCCGTGCGGCGGGTGCGCGCGCTCATCGACGAAAGCGAAAAGCGGCAGCAGCGCGAGCTCGCGCTGCGCATCGCGCAGGTGCTGCGCGACGTCAACGCACAGCGGCAGGTGGACCTGTCGAACATCGATCGCAATCTCGGTCTGTTTCAAAACAAGGCGGGCGTCGAGATCCTGAAGCAGCGCGAGATGGTCAACTATCTGATGCGGGTGTCGCAGAGACAATAGGGAGAACCACACGTGAACCGGTTAGCTGTTGCATTTCTCGGAACGGCCGTCGCGTCGACCGCGTGGGCTCAGCCGCCTTCCAGCGCGCGCGCGGAAGCCGATGCGCGTCAATCGCGTTATCAAATCGGACAAGTGGAACGGCTGCTGGAAGGCGCCGTCGAGCACGGCGTGACCGTGATCCGCGACCGGTTCCAGCAGTTGACGCAGACGCCGGCCGACCTGCTCGTCACCGACAACGCTCACGCGCGGGGCTTTCGCCTCGACGGCTACGGCGTGTTTTTCGACGTGACGGCGCCTTCATTCGAGACGTCGACGCTCGTGTGGAGCCTGCGCACGCTCGATCAGAACGATCTCGGCGTCGACAGTGCGATCAAGACGCTGCAGGATCGCGTGAAAGGGGATCCGGCGAGCGAGCAGGCCCTCAAGCGGCTGGAGATTCAGGTCGGGCCCTCGACGATCGCGCGCATCGCGAATCCGTCGAGTGCGAGTGCGCGGACGGCGACCGGCGCCGTCTCGGCGGCCAACGTCGACACGGTGCCGCCGGACGCGGCCGTCGATCCGATGCTGAACGATCCGAACGAAGCGTACCGCACCGAAGTCGTCCAGGCGCTCAAAGACGCCATGCTCGATCACAGCCGCGCGCTCGGGATCGGGCCGACGGAATGGCTGACCATCGCCGTCCGCGGCAACGACGACCGTCCGCGCCTGGCGCCTGCCGACAGTGATTCCCGTACGCGGATCATCCGGTTGAAGGGCGCGGATCTGACGGCCTACCTCGCAGGGCAGATCACGAAGGACGAGGCGCTCGAACGCATCGAAGTGCGAGTGTTTTAGAATAGCGCGCATGTGCGCGCGCGTCCGCATCGCGTGGGCTCTCACCGCCGTGCTGGCCGGCGCGTGCGGGCCGACGGTCGACGTGACCCGGGGCCTTCAGATCACCATCCTCGATTCCGGCTGGTACGACGACGGGATCGTCAACGGACAAAACAAACTTGTGCCGAGCGTGACCTTCAAGGTGAAGAACGTCTCGGACCAGAATCTTGCCTCGCT
>DATGHY010000249.1:0-4523 GCA_035307625.1 Actinomycetota bacterium | reverse complement strand
TGGCGCTGCCCGCCTTCCTGATCGCACTCGCGATCGACAACGCCCGCGACTACCTGTGGAGGAGCCGCCTGCGCGAACCCGAACGTCCCGCATGTGCCCCAACTATCGAGCACCTTCGGCGAGGATGCCTTCGGCCGCAAGGCCGAGGCTGCCGCGCGCTTCTTCGGAACGCCCGTCTACATCGCAGCTCAGACCGCAGTCGTGATCGCCTGGATCGCGGTGAACGCGATCGCGGTCAGTCTTCGCTGGGACCCCTACCCGTTCATCCTCCTGAACCTGCTGTTCTCGACCCAGGCCGCCTACGCGGCACCGCTCATCCTGCTCGCGCAGACGCGCCAGGCCGAGCGCGACAAGGACGCGCTCGACCGGCTCGAGGCGCACCGTGAAGAAGTCATGCAGCACATGCAGGATCGAGAGGCGGCGATCAAAACCGAGACCGCAGACCTGAAGCTGCTGATCGAGACGAATACGGCCCTGACCCAGGAAGACAAGAACTTGACCGAGAAGATCGAGGCGCTGACACGCGAGATCCACGCGCGCCTTGCCCAGCCGTAACACTCGGCGGGGGACGCCCGGCGTGCGTGTCCTCAGGCTTCCCTCGGTGTCTCGCCGGCGGACGCCGGCCCGTCGATCGGTTCGGCCGTCGCGTTTGCCGGCAGATGCTGGGCGTGCGGTTCTTCCTCGGTCGGGTTGTGACCCGCCGCCGGCCAGGGCGCGAGGACGAGCAACAGCCGCGCGTCCTCGAGACCGCGGAGTGCGTGGCGCTCACCGGGGTCGAAGGTCGCGAGCGTTCCGGGCCCGCACTCCGCGGTCTCGCCCGCGGCGTCGATCGCAACGAGGCCGGAGACCACCTGCACGACTGCACGCTCGCGTACGTGGTGGTCGGGTAGCTCTTCTCCCGCGCCCAGGTCGAGGGCGATGAGTCGGCACTCGGGCGAGGAGAACAGCACGCGAGGCTTTTGCGGGCCCGCCGACGGGACGCGCGGCGCATCGGCGCCGGGCGCGCGGGCGGTGCGCTTGTCGGATGACGCCTCGAGCGTCGGTAGATGCCAACGCTTCATCGCGCCCCTCCTTCTGTTGGATGGATTGCCGTAGCCGACCAAAGGCTAGAGCCGGCCGCAAGCGGGATCGGCGCTATGGTGCGTGCGCGCGTAGACCTGGCGCGGAAGCCGCCGAGGCTCCATCGTTCCTCTCTCCGACTTGCCTGCTGGCCTGAGTGCACGAGGCGAACCCGCAACGGGTGTCGCCGCACGTCGGACGAGAAGGAGATTCGCACATGAGAGCCACGCTCTTGCATCGAGCCGGCAGCATCGACGAGGGTGCGACGGTCGAGATCGGCGGGAAGAAAGGCGTGAACGAACAGCGAGGCCCCGAGGACTGTGGTGGCGCGAGCACGATCTCTGCGCCCGTCTATGCCGTCACCGGCGAGGACGGTCAGACCGAGATGGTCGACACCCGGGACTTGAAGATCGTCCGCTGACGGAGAGGTTCGCCGAGAAAAGGCCGCCGGCCGGCTGGAACTCCAGAACGTCCCGCCGGCCGGCAGCCGGATCGACGCGATCAGCGCGGCAAGCACCCGCACGCGTCGAGCATGCCTCGCGGCTTAATACGGCGGTGCCGAAGGCCCTTCGTCGACGTACGTCGTCCGACGCCGCGTGAAGTAGCCGGGGCCGGCCCACGACGACCAGAAGATCATCGACAGCGCGACTCCGACAATCCCGACGATCAGCAGGATCCAGCCGACCGCGTGGATGTTGACGCCGGAGACCGTCGCGTTCACGGCGAACGCGAGCACGGCGCCGACTGCCGCGAGCAGGATTCCAACTCCGAGACCCATACATCCTCCTTTGAGGTCAGCCCGAAAGGGGGCATACGAGAAACGGAGAAGTGGCCGATTCGGGTTCGGCAAGTCGCCGCGCGAGCTTTCGTCTAGGCTCCGAACCGGATGCGCAGGGGCTCGATCGCGTCGCTGCTGGGGATCGGAATCGTCGCGGGCGGGATCGCCGCCGCCGTGGCGCTCGCCATCCCCTGGCTCCCCGTCTCAGCCTCGAAGGAGGCCGGCCGGATCGACTTCGAGTTTTGGTTCGTCATCACGATCTGCATCGTCGTCTTCGCGGTCGTGGCTGCTGTCATGCTCTACTCGATCGTCCGGTTCCGGGCGGCGCCGGACGACGACTCGGACGGCCCCCCGATCCACGGCCACACCGGGCTCGAGATCACGTGGACGCTCATCCCGACCGTGCTCGTGACCGCCATCGGGATCACGAGCGCGATCGTTCTCTCCCGCAACGACGCCCTGGCCAAGAACACGCTTCGAATCAATGTCATCGCCCAGCAGTTCACGTGGACGTTCAAGTACCCGAGCGGCCTGACGAGCGCGTCCCTGATGCTGCCGAACGGGCGCGAGGTGCAGCTTCGCTTCCAGTCGCGGGACGTCATCCACGCGTTCTTCGTCCCGCAGTTCCGTGAGAACGAGGACGTCGTCCCCGGCCTGACGACGTCGATCAACGTCACGCCGACGCGGATTGGCACCTATCCGGTGATCTGCAACGAGCTCTGCGGGCTCGGGCACGCGACGATGCGGTCGACCGCGATCGTGATGGCGCCCGCCGCGTTCGACAAGTGGCTGAAGTCGCAATCGAAGGCCGTGGCGTCGCCGAGCGCCGGCACGGCGGGAGCGGCGATCTTCAAGAACAACGGCTGCGGCGCATGTCACACGCTCACGGCGGCGGGTACGACCGGAAAGGTGGGCCCCGACCTCGACAAGCTCCCGGCCGAAGCGCAACAGGCGGGACAGCCGCTCGCGTCGTTCATCCACACGTCTATCGTCGACCCCAACGCGTACATCCAGCCCGGCTATCCGAAGAACGTCATGCCGCAGACCTTCGGCAAGGCGCTCTCGACACAGCAGCTCGCCGCTCTCGTCACGTATCTGACCACCTCGAGCAAAGGCAAATGACCACAGCGACTCTCGACCAGCACGGCCTGAGCGCTCCGACGGGCGGCGGCAACGCGGTGCGCCGCCTGCTCCTCGGCGCGGGCTTCATCCGTGCCGCGTGGATGTTCTGCCTGTTCGGCGCGATCGGCTTCGGCCTCGTCGTCGTCTTCCGCTGGTGGGGCGGTTGGCACCCGCTGTTCGACATGCAGGCGATCACGCTCGTCTCGCTACTCGTGGCGGGGCCGCTCGGCTTCCTGGCCGGCATCGGCGCGTTCGACTACTGGACGTATTACGCGCTCGGCTTCCCGACGCGTGCAGAGGATCACTCCGGGCACGGGGCGCGCTCGTGGCGCGACTACTTCCGCGTCAACACCGACCACAAGGTCATCGGCGTGCAGTACCTCGTGACGACGATCTTCTTCTTCATCGCCGGCGGATTCCTCGCGATGCTCGTCCGCGTCCAGCTCGCACGGCCGAACAACCACTTCTTCGATCCGCAGACCTACAACGGGCTCTTCTCGGTCCACGCGTCGCTGATGATCTTCCTGTTCGTCATTCCGGCGTTCGCCGGCCTCGCGAACTTCGTCGTGCCGCTGATGCTCGGCGCGCCCGACATGGCGTTCCCGCGCCTGAACGCGCTCTCGTTCTGGCTCCTGCCGATCGCAGGGATCATGATGCTCTCCTCGTTCGTCGTCCCGGGCGGGGCCTTCGCGTGCGGATGGACGGGCTACGCCCCGCTCTGCTCGACGCACCAGCCGCTCGGCGCGATCTTCTTCAACCAGGGGGTCCAGTGGGCGGGAGCGTCGTCGATCATGACCGCGCTCAACTTCCTCGTCACCATCATCACTATGCGCGCGCCCGGACTGACGTTCTGGCGCATGCCGCTACTCGTGTGGGCGAACTTCACGACGTCGCTTCTCGTGGTGATCGCGACTCCGTTCATCGCGGGCTCGCAGTTCTTCTCGATGTTCGACCACGTGATGCACACGTCGTTCTTCAACACGACCGGCGGCGGCTATCCGCTCGGGTACCAGCACATCTTCTGGTTCTACTCACACCCGGCGGTGTACATCATGATGTTGCCTGGCTTCGGGATCATGAGCGAGGTCATATCCGTGTTCAGCCGGAAGCCGATCTTCGGCTACCGGTTGATGGCGCTGTCGCTCATGGCGATCGTCGTGCTGGGCTTCTCGGTCTGGGCACACCACATGTTCGTCAGCGGCATGGCGCCGTGGCTGCGCGTGCCGATGATGGTGACGACGCTCCTCATCGCGGTGCCGACGGGAATCAAGATCTTCAGCTGGCTCGCGACGATGTGGGAAGGGAAGCTCCACTTCAACACGCCCATGTTGTTCGCGCTCGGCTTCCTCTCCATGTTCGTGATCGGGGGACTCTCCGGCGTCATGCTCGGAGCAGTCCCGATCGACATCCACGTCACCGACACGTACTTCATCGTCGCGCACCTGCACTACGTGCTGTTCGGCGGCAGCCTCTTCGCGATCTTCGCCGCGGTGACGTACTGGTACCCGAAGATGTTCGGGCGGCTGATGAATCCGTTCTGGGGCCGCGTGCATTTCTGGCTGAC
>DATGHY010000248.1:0-4409 GCA_035307625.1 Actinomycetota bacterium | reverse complement strand
CGACGGCGCGCGGTCGTTGGCCGTGAACGTTACGTTGCCTAGGCGGTAGGTGCCGATCGTCGTCGAGAACAACCGATCCAGCTGAGCGATCGTCCCCGACGCGGTGATGTACGAGCCGCTGCTCGTCAGTGTTTCGATGGTGAGGCCACCCGAGCGCAACCAGCCGGTGACGCGCGCGACGGTCGCAGGCGTAATGCCGAAGCGCGCCGCGTACTCGGCCGGGGTGATGAACTTGTGGTACAGCGGACTCGAGGGGTCGTAGAGCGCGTTATATAGCCGCTGCTCGCCGGCCGGATCGGGGGCGGCGATCGACACGCCGATCGTCCGGCGCTGGCCCGCGGGCGCGCGCCCCGTCAGCTGGGCCAGGCGAAGGCCGGGGAGCAGCACGGGAACGACGTGCATCGCTTGCACCGAGGACTCGGCGACGGCAGAGCCGACGCCTCCGAGGAGGATGGCCGCGAACGCCGCGGCACTCAATCTGATGGCAAAGCTCTTGTTAGTCATGCCGAACATCGTTCGACGGGCAGCTTGGCATTCCTGCAGGTAGAACGGCGGTTACCGGCTTCTAACATTGTGTCCCATGCAGGAGTCCACCCATAAGGGGTCGAATCTCACCTGACGAGGACGTCAGGAGGTTCTGGATGATCAAGCGCGCGCTCATCGCCACGGTCTGCGTGGCAACGTTCGCGATTACAGGGAACTCATTCGCGGTGAGCGACGGCCATTACCGGTACAGCCGCAACCACTGCACCGGTTCGGACAACAACTCCGATCGCCCTAACTACACCAACCCAAAGTGCAAGAACCTCATCATGACGCTCTCCGATGGGACGGGGCACGAGTACCTCGGCATGGGCTCCCGGCAGACGGCCAACGGCACGTTCGCCAACACGGTCGACTTTTGGGTCGATCCCGGCCAGGGGCAGATGGCGACTTGGTACGTCGATGCGAAGGGCCTTCACGGTCCGACGATGGTGCCGTCGGCCGGTCCGGGGAATCCGGCTACCGGCCTGTTCCTTTACTTCGGGGCAGACGACAACCTCGACGGTGGCGAGCACGACTCGTCGAACTTCGTGAACAACGGGCCCAGCGACGGCGGCGGTATGCAGTACAACCTCGACCCGGCCACTGCGACGGCGTTCGTGGCCGCCCTCCAGTCGCAGAACGTCGCGTACCTGCTCACCCACCCGACACCTTTGTTCAACGGCGGCTTTGGAGCGTGCGCGGATGGGTTCTGCATGTCTCTCGATAGCGCGCGCCGAGTCGCCTACGCAGGCTCGAACGAAAAAGTCCATCGCGATGTGGCGAACTACATGTGGACCTACAACGAGGGCAAGAAGGCGCCGTACCCAATGCAGTGGGATCCGTACAACTGCGCGGGCCCGACCGACAATGCGAAGGATTGCGGCACGCCGCAGCACCCCAACTGGACCATGGAAAACTGGAACGACCTCAACGGCACGACCTACATCGAACCGGGCTTCCAGATCTACGAAGACCCCGACCCGCAAGGATCGCCGGGCGTGCTCTCATTGGTTGGCATCCCGCAGAACGATCCGTACCCGCTGCCGACGCTGTACATCGGGTCGTGCGGCGCGGTCTTGGGCGGCGGTCCGATGCAGTTCCCGGCCGGTCCGAACGTCAACGCGGCAGGACAACTTGTGATATCAACCGGCTGCGATTAGCCGGTATCGAGCAGCCCTCGGCCTGATCACCGCGTTCGGCGCGGCGCTGCGCGTCGTCTATCTGTCTCAACCGATGCGCGTCGACGAGGCCGCCACGTATCTGTACTACGTTCGGAAACCCCCGCTGTATGGGCTCGTGAGCTACACGCTGCCAAACAATCACGTCTTCCACACGCTGCTCGTGAGTGCGAGCACGTTCGTCTTCGGAAATCACCCCTGGGCGATCCGCCTCCCTGCCTTTGGCGCCGGGGTGGCGATGATCCCGCTGGCATTCGTCGTCGGACGGCAAGAGGACGGCGAGGCCGCGGGACTCCTCGCGGCGGCGTTCGTTGCAACGTCGTCCGTGTTGATCGAGTACTCGACGGATGCGCGCGGATACACGATGGTTGCCGCGCTTTTCCTTGCCTTGCTGGCGTTGCAACCGGCGCTTCTTCGCGCAGAGCCGCGCGCCTGGCGCTGGTTCACGATCCTGTCTGCCCTCGGGTTCTTCACTGTGCCGACGTTCCTGTTCCCGTTCGGCATCGTGGTCGTGTTCCTCGCGGTGAAGGGCGTCCCGTGGAGGCGCCTTGCGCGCAGCGTCGGCCTGGCGCTCTTGGTCACGGCTCTCGCGTACTTCCCCGCATTCCTCTGGACGGGCCCACACGTGTTCGTATCGAACCGTTTCGTCGTATCGCGACCGTGGACCGTGTGGCTCAGTTTGATCCGGCGATCGGTGATCGACCCGACGTGGCTCGGGTGGAACCGAGGTCTTGGTCTCGCGGGGATGCTGCTCTTCGCGGCCTTCTTCGTCGCCGGCCTCGTCCGAGACAAGACGAGATTGCCGCTGATCACCGTCGCGTGGTGCGCGCTGTTGGTGATCGCCGCGCGTTGGATCGTGTTCCCCCGTGTGTGGACGTTCTTGATCCCGCTCTACTGGATGACGGTGGCGGCCGGGATCGTGTGGGTTTTCCGGCAGCGGTGGGCGATCCCTATCGCCCTCGCGGCGCTCGTGGCGATCGGGGGGAGCGTGCTCGTATCGGGAAGCGTCGTGCGCGCGTGCGACGGCTGCTTCCCCGATGCCGAACGCGTCGCCGTCGCGCTGGATGGGATTGGGGCCCGGACCGCCGTGTTGGCGTTCAATCCCGCAACCGCGCCCTTGCAGTACTACGCCGTGCTGCATCGCGAGAGGCTGCGGATCAACACACTGCGCGCGACCGACCAACGGGTCTTCATCGTCGTCGACACTGCGGCCGGTCAAGCGCCGGCCGACGTCGTGCGCGGGCACAGCCTCACTGCCCGTGAAGTCGCGCGCGCCACGGTCTTCGAACGGTTCGCAGGTGCAACGGTTTACGTGTACGCGCGTTAGTCCGCTGCTCCCAGCGACGAGAGGCCGATAAGCGGATACGGATCCATGAAGAACCGCATCACGCTTCCATGCTTCCCGAAAACAAGCATCCCTCGCGTATTGATATCGGGTCCCGATTGCGCGCGCCCGTCGAAGTCCATGAACACGCCGTGATAGGTAACCGGCGTCGAACCGAACGACGACACGCCAGACAGCGCCACAACAACGCCGGACGACAACCACAGGCCAACGGGGCCGTCCGCGCCGCGGCGCGTGAACAAGCCGCTCGCCATCACGAACCGTCCCGGCGCGATCGTGCGCGGCGCGCCACCGAACGACGCAACCAGCGCCGACAGATGGGAAGCCACCAACGTTCCGCCGTCGGGACCGGTCGATTCCGATTCGAGCTTGTGGTATTCGTTCCGCCGGTCGTAGTCGGACGTCGGATCAGAGTTGAACTGCGCGCCCAACGGGCACGTCGGGTCCACGACCACTGCGGGATCCGCGAACCACGCGGGCCCGGGGATCTCGTACCCGACCATGTCGTCGCCCAGACCCATCTCCAGCTTGTGTGAAGCCGTCGCGTGCCACGCAGGCACTGGCGGCATGGAACGGCTGGGACAAGACATCTGCTCGACGCCCCACGGCGAACCTTCCATCAGGACGGGGTAGGACTCGCCGGGATTCACCAGCATCTGCAGCTGCGGGCCGAAGTCCAACACGCCGACTTCCGTTAGGAAGCACGGCCGCGGCAGATGCAACGCATCCAAGCACACCGACGTCGTTGCGGCCGTTCGATGCGCGAACAGACCCGATGCGAACGCCGCGATGAACAGCTGGTTCTGCAGCGGCACGATGAACCGGTCGGTCGCGGCGCGCAGCTCGTGCGGCGCGACGACGTCATAGCGACCAAGCGCCCCCACAACGTCGGCCGCCAGCGCCGCGCCCGTATGGGCGGACAGCTCGAAGCATCCTTCGTCCGAGTGGATCTGCGGGCACGCGCCCGGCCACTCTGGATCTTCGATCGATCCGTTGTCGCCGACCATGAACATCGCATGCCCGCCCAATCGCGACTCAACAGCTCGAGCGAACACACCCGGCCAGTCGTCCGACACCGCGCGATTCACGCGCATCAAGCGACCGCCCGGTCCTGTCGCAAGCGACGAATCGGGCGCATGGCCGATCTGCTGGTTGTGCGCCGCGAAGTTGAACACCGTTTCGATGTTCGATCCGTCGGAGCGACGGACGAGCTGCAACACGCGACCCTTCGTGTCGGTCGCTTCCGGCGTGCCGAACGCCGGCGTCCCACCCTTGATCGAGTCCGTCGTCGGGAACGTGAGGCTCAGCTTCGCGCGCACCGACGGCGCGAACTCCGTCACGCGCATCTCGGCAGGCACCAT
>DATGHY010000247.1:0-2071 GCA_035307625.1 Actinomycetota bacterium | reverse complement strand
GCCCATCAGCAGCAGCGTGGGACCGAGCCGCTGCAGGATCAGGTCGCGCACCGGCATGCCTTCGCGAAACGAGTAGCCGAGATCGAGCGTGACGACGTTCTTGAGGTAGTCGAGGTACTGGACGTAAAGCGGCTGGTCGAGGCCGAACTCGTGCCGCAGGAACGCCATGTATTGCGGCGTGGCCGAGCCCGATTCGCCGGCGAGCACATCGGCGGCGTTGCCCGGCGCAAGATGAACCAGCAGGAAATTCAGCGTGACGATCACGAGGATCGTCGGTACCGCCTGCGCGACCCGGCGCCCGATGAAGCGGGCGCGCTCCCTGGCGACGCCCATCGAGGACTACGGGCCGCGCGCGGACGGACGCGGATCGGCGCTAGGCACTGAGCGAGGCCCGGTTGAACGGTGCATACGCGCCGAGCGGGCTCACCGTCAGGTCCTTGAACTTCGTGTTGTATACCGTCACGAACTGCAGCTCGAATACCCAGACGAGCGGTGCCGCGTCGACCACCAGCTTCTGGAACTGGTGGTAGAGCGCGCCGCGCTTGGCCGGATCGATTTCAATGGCCGCCGCCTTCATCAGCTTGTCGGTTTCCGGGCTGCTCCATCCGGACCCGTTGACGAAGACGGTGCCCTTCTTGATCGACCAGGACGAATAGAGGCGATCGATGCCAATCACAGGATCGGCGAGGTTCTGCACCCAGTTCGACGTGAGCTGGAAGTCGTAGTCGGTATAGATGCGGCGCAGCCACGTCGGCACATCCTCGTAGCGAATCGTCGCCTTGATCCCGATCTTTGCGAGCGCCTGCTTGACGTACTCGCCGAAGCGCTGCCACTCGTCCCCATACGGCGTGACGTCGTGCACGATCTCGAACCGCGTGCCGTCCGCCTTCCGCTTGTAGCCGGCTTCGTCGAGCATCTTGTTCGCGACGTCGGCGCCGTTCGGCAGGTTGTAGTTCCTGACGTCGGCGGTGTAGATGCCGCTGGGTGCAAAGTTCGAGCTGATCGGACCGGTGGCCGGCTTGCCGAAGCCGAACCAGATGTTGTCGATGACGAACTTGCGATCGATCGCGATCGAGATGGCCCGCCGCACCCGAACGTCGTCGAACGGCTTCACGCGCGTGTTGAAGTCGAGCTCGACGATCGGCGACTGCATCTCGTAGCCCTTGGTCGTGGACGCGATCCCCGGGATCTTCGTGAGCCTTGCGACGTCGAAATACGGTATCGCGCCGAACCCGCCGTAATTGATCTCGGATGTCTGCATCGCCGCGCTGCGCGTCTGCGCATCGCCGATGAAGCGCGCGACGATGCGATCGAGATGCGGCTCGCCGGGTCGCCAGTATTCGGGGTTGCGGTCGAAGCGCATGTACTGGCCGCGCTGCCACTCGACGAACTTGAACGGTCCGGTGCCGACCGGGTTGTTCGCATACTTGCTGTTTTGGATGTCGGTCCCGGCAAAGAGGTGCTTGGGTACGATCGGCGATTCGTAACCCGACAATGCCATCATCATGTACGGCGCCGGCGTGTCGAGCCTGAACATGACCGTGTGCGCATCCGGCGTGTCGACCGCCTGCAGCGCCCTGAACGTGTTGATGCCCCGCGGATGGAATTTCTTCAGCACTTCCATGATCGAGAACTGGACGTCCGCGCTGGTGAACGGCGTGCCGTCGTGGAACTTGACGCCGTCGCGCAGCTTGAACGTGATCGTCTTGCCGTCGGTGCTCTCCGTCCACGACGTGGCGAGGCTGGGGACCGGCTTGAGATTGAAGTCGTACTCGAAAAGCCCGTCGTAGACCTTCGCCGAGACTTCACCGATCGGGCCGGAGGTGCTGATGTACGACGCGAGCGTCGGCGGCTCCGGTTGCACGTCCATCACGAGCGTCCCGCCCTGCTTCGGCTTGTCCTGTGCGAAGCCCTCGACCGGAAGCAGGACGGCGCCGGATGCGGCAAGGGTTTGCAGGAACGTACGACGGCTGACGGTCGACATGGGATTCCTCCTGAAGGGTGCGGCTGGTTCTACGTTTCGGCGGTGACGGCATTGTCCTCGAATTCCTCGGCCGCGCGCGGGTAGAGG
>DATGHY010000246.1:0-13911 GCA_035307625.1 Actinomycetota bacterium | reverse complement strand
GCGTCGCCCGCGCTCCTCGACGGCTTTCGCCACTTGCTCGAGGTCGGCAACCGTGCGCGCGAGGAGCGCGACGTCGGCGCCCGCCTCCGCGTACGCGAGCGCGATCTCCGCGCCGATGCCTTTCCCGGCGCCCGTAACCATCGCAACTTTGTCGGTAAGCCGGAACCGATCCAGGACGGACATGGAACCCCCTCGACTCGCATGAACCGATGTGTGGCTGATACTTCTACACGCTGTTCGCGTGGTCTGAGAAAGGGGCCGCCGTGACGCCTGAGGACCTGATCGAGATCGAAGCGATAAAGCGGCTCAAGTATCGGTACGCGAGGCTGCTCGACACGAAGGATTTCGATTCCCTATCGGACCTGTTCGTCGAGGACGCGACGGCGTCGTATAGCGGCGGCCAGCTCTCGTACGAGGGCCGCGACGCCATCATCGGCTTTCTCCGCGCGGCGCTCGGCTCTACCACCATGCTGACGAGCCACCTGGTGGGGCAACCGGAGATAGAGCTGACCGGTCCCAACAGCGCCGAAGGAACCTGGGCGTTGCAAGACATGGTCATCGTCGCCGACCAAGGGATCGAGATCAGAGGGACGGCCTTCTACGAAGACCGGTACGTCAAGGTCGGGGGTGCGTGGAAGTTCCGCCATACCGGCTACCGCCGTGTGTACGAGGAGATGGGCCCGCGGCCGCCCGAGGCCAACATCACGGCCAGCTGGTGGGACGGCGGCGCCAGCAGCATCGTCGCGCGCGAACCACATACCTAGAAGCGTCCCGGGGTCGCCGCTACACTGCGAACGATGGCGACGATCCTTGTGGTGGACGACGATCCGGATATACGCGACCTGATCCAAGCGATCTTGGGGGCCGCAGGCCACGACGTGACGCTCGCAGCCGACGGGCAAGAGGCCCTGAATAAGCTGAAGCGGAAGCCGTACGAGCTGGTCGTGCTCGACATCATGATGCCGACGATGAGCGGCTACGAGGTCCTGGAGCAGATCCGCGCCATGCCGAGCCGCGCCTCGACGCCGGTGATCGTCGTGACGGCCAAGCACGACCCGACCGGGGTCATGCGAGAGGTGAAGAGCGGAGCCGTCGATCACCTCGCCAAGCCGTTCATGCCCGAGGAGCTCGAGGACGTTGTCTTGCGCGCGCTCGCCGCCAACCAGGAGTCCACCGACGAGCGGCGCCGCATGCTCCAAACGGAAGCGGAGATCTATGGGTCGATGAACGACCTCTTCGACGACGTCCGCTCCAACCCCGACGACAAGAAGAAGCGCTGATCATCCCGAGCAGCCGGCGCGCGCCCTGGAGGCTTCGGGGCGCCGTGGCGCTCACCATCGTGATGGCGGCGACGGCGCCGCCGGGCGCCGGGGCGCAAACCCCCACCGACTGGCACGCCGCTGTGCAGCAGCTGTTGCAGCAGCGCGCGCGCGCCGTCATGAAGGGCGACCAGCAGGCATTCGATGCGACGATGGCCTTCGCGCCCGCTGCATTCCGGGCGACCAAGGACACGTGGTTCTCCCGTATGCGCGCGCTACCGCTCGGGTCGTACTCGCTGTCGTTCGACCCGAACGGATACCAGGACCTGGCCGCCGCGTTGCCGGCACGGCCGGCCGGCGATGAGGTCCACGTCGTGACGGTGCTCGAGCAGATCGCGCTCAAGCCGTACGACGCCACGCCCACCTCGGAAGACCTGTTCCTCACCGTCGTGCGACGCGGCGGCGCGTGGGAGATCGTCTCCGACAGCGATCTCGAATCGATCGGCCTGCTGTCCTTCCGTAACGTGTGGGACTTCGCCCCGGTCGGTCAAGTTGCACGCGGCGGGGTGCTCGTGCTTTATCAAGGTGACCGCGCGACGGCCCAACGCATCCTCACCGCCACGATCGCAGCGATCGCGTACGACAACGCGCACTGGCCGTTGAGGTGGCCGGGCCGCATCGTGGTGATCATCCCGAGATCGACGAAAGAGCTGTCGCGCATCTTGCAAACCACCTTCGACCTCGGGCCGTTCGTCGCGTTCACAGCCTCGAGCGAGAGCCGGCCGAAGGGGCAGTATCGCCTGACGGGGAACCGTGTTTACGTGCAACCGGGGACGTTCTTCAGCACCCCGGTCGCGTACCAACAGGACACTCTCAGCCACGAGCTGCTCCACGTTGCCACGCGCGGGTACGCAGGCGAATTCACGCCCTCGTGGATGGACGAGGGCGACGCACAGGACTACGGGCAGCGCCAGCAACCCGCGCTGGTCGATGTGCGCGCGCGCGTCGCGAGCAACATGTTCACGGGTTTGTTGCCCGAAGACTTCGAGTTCTCGCTGGGATCCGACAACGACATCCACAACTCCTACGAAGAAGCGTCTAGTTTCGTCCTCTACTTGATGTCGCGCTTCGGGAAGAACGCAGGCGCCAACCTGTATCGCGCGCTCGGGAACGAATCTCCCGTCTCGTTCGGGACCGCCCGGTATCATCTCGACCACGCATGCCGCGCGGCGTTCGGCGTCGGGTTCGCCGATCTCGAGTCGGCGTGGGCCCAGAAGATCCACAAGGAGTTCGGCTAGTGGCGAAGATCACGCTGACGGACGGCCGCTCGATCGCGGCATCATCGGACGAAGGCCGTCACGTGTTGCGCCACTCCACGGCCCACGTCATGGCGCAGGCCGTATCGGCGATCTTCCCTGGTGCGAAGTACGCGATCGGCCCTGCCATCGACGACGGCTTCTACTACGACTTCGACATCGGCCGGCCGTTTACGCCGGAAGATCTCGACGCCATCGACGCGAAGATGCGCGAGATCATCGCGGCGAAGCAGCCGTTCGTTCGCGAAGCTGTCTCCCGAGACGAGGGTCTTCAGCGCTTCCTTGCGAAGGACCAGCCGTTCAAGGTCGAGATCATCCGCGGCGTCGAAGAGGCCGAGGGCGGCGGCGAGGAGATCAGCATCTATTCGAATGACGGCTGGGAAGACCTGTGCCTCGGCCCGCACGTCGAAAACACCGGGTTGATCCCCGCGTTCAAGCTGATGCGCGTCGCCGGTGCGTATTGGCGTGGCGACGAGCACAACCCGATGTTGCAGCGGATCTACGGAACCGCGTGGGAATCTGAAGAAGCGCTCGAGCAGCATCTCCACATGCTGGAGGAAGCGGAGCGCCGCGATCACCGCAAGCTCGGCCGCGATCTCGACATGTTCTCGTGGGCGGACGAGGTCGGTCCCGGCCTCGCGTTGTGGCATCCGAAGGGTGCGCTCGTGCGCAAGACGCTGGAAGACCTGTCGCGTGAGATGCACCTGAATTTCGGCTATCAGCCGGTGTTCACGCCACACCTCGGGCGCGCGACGCTCTGGGAGGTCAGTGGGCACCTCGGCTACTACCGCGAGAACATGTTCCCCGGGATGCAGGCAGACGACGGCAGCGAATACATCGCGAAGCCGATGAACTGCCCGTTCCACATCCTGATCTTTCGCTCGCGCACACGGTCGTATCGCGATCTTCCGATCCGTTTCTCGGAGCTGGGCACGGTGTACCGCTACGAGCGTTCGGGCACCTTGCACGGCTTGCTGCGCGCGCGCGGCCTCACGCAGGACGACTCACACATCTTCTGCCGGCCGGAGCAGGTTGTGGACGAGCTGCTCGGTGTCATCGAGTTCTTCCGCGCGCTGTATGCGACCGTCGGGATGGGTCCCGATCGCGTGCGGTTCTCCACGCGCCCCGAGAAGTCGGTCGGGTCGGACCAGCTGTGGGATATGGCGCAGGCGGCGATCCCCGAAGCTTTGCAGCGCGCCGGTATCGAATTCACCGTCGACGAAGGGGACGGCACGTTCTACGGCCCGAAGATCGACATCGACGTGCGCGATGCGATCGGCCGCTACTGGCAGGTGGCGACGATCCAAGTGGACTTCAACCTGCCGGAGCGCTTCGGCCTCGAGTACACCGACGAGGACAACGTTCACAAGCGCCCGGTGATGATCCATCGGGCGCTCTACGGGTCCATGGAGCGCTTCGTCGGGGTGCTCGTCGAGCATTACGCAGGCGCGTTCCCGACGTGGCTCGCCCCCGTGCAGGCGGTGATCGTCCCGATCGCCGACCGGCACGCCGAGCACGCGGTGAAGCTCGGTGAGGACTTGCGCGCGCGCGGCGTTCGGGTCGACGTCGACGACTCCCGAGAGACGATGCAGCTGAAGGTGCGCAACGCCGAGGTGCAGAAGGTGCCGTACATCCTCGTCGTGGGCGACAAGGAGATAGAGAACGCGACGGTTGCGGTGCGCGCGCGCGGCATGGGCAAGGCGAAGTTCGGCGTGTCATTCGACGACTTCGCGAGCGAGATCGCGGCGGAGATCGCCGGGCGCGAGCTCACGCCGCGCTATTCCTGATGGAGCGCCTCTGGACGCCGTGGCGGATGGCGTACATCAAAGGCAATCACCGGGTGCAAGGCTGCTTCCTCTGCGACCTTCCTGCGCTCGATCCTTCGCACGATGAAGCGTCGCTGATCCTCGCGCGCGCCGAGCTCTCGTTCGTGATCTTGAACAAGTACCCATACAACTCGGGGCACCTACTTGTCGCTCCGTATCGTCATGTCCCCAACTATGAGGACGTCACGATCGAGGAGCACGCGGAGATGGCCGTCTTGACGGGCCGCTGCATCATGGGGCTCAACAAGGAATACTTGCCGCAAGGCTTCAACATCGGCCTCAACCAGGGGACCGCGGCCGGCGCCGGCGTGCCCGGGCATCTCCACTCGCACGTGGTCCCGCGGTGGGGCGGCGACACGAACTACATGACGACCGTGGGGGAGACGAAGGTGCTCCCAGAAGCGCTCGAAGAAACGTACGCGAAGCTGCGACCGCACCTCAGCGAGTAAGGACTACTTCTTCTCGGCTTCGGCCTTCTCTTTCGCGGCCTCTGCGACGACCTTCTCTTGGACGTGCGAGGGCGCTTCCTCGTAGTGGCTGAACTCGAGCGAGAACGTGCCGCGCCCGCCTGTCTTCGAGCGAAGGTCGATCGCGTAGCGCATCACTTCACCTTGCGGCACCTTGGCCTTGAGCTGCGTCCAGCCCTTCCCGAACCCTTCCGTACCCTCGATGCGCGCGCGTCGCGATGAGAGATCGCCCATGACGTCGCCTACCGACTCGTCGGGGATCAGCACGGTCAGGTCCATGACCGGCTCAAGCAGAACCAATCCTGCTGCGCGCGCCGCGTCCTTGAACGCTTGCCCTGCAGCGAGCTGGAACGCGATGTCGGATGAGTCCACCGGGTGATACTTCCCGTCGTACAGCTTCGCCTTGAAGTCGACGAATGGATAGCCTGCGAGCGGCCCCTTCTCCATCGCTTTCCTGATGCCCTTATCGACCGACGGGATGAAGTTGTTCGGCACGGAGCCGCCGACGATCGCGTCCTCGTACTCGTACCCTTCGCCGCGCTTGCGTGGCGACATCTCGATCGAGCAGCGTGCGAACTGTCCCCGGCCGCCGGTTTGCTTCTTCAGCTGGCCGTCGGCCTTTGCCGTACCTTTGATCGTCTCCCGATAGGCGACCTTGGGCGTGAACGTCTCGACTTCGACGTGGTGTCGGTGCAACCGCTGAACGACGACTTCGAGATGGGTCTCTCCCATCCCGCTGATCACCGTCTGATGCGTGTCGGGGTTCCGCACCCAGTGGAAAGAGGGGTCTTCGGCCTCGATCTTCTGGAGCGCGGTTGAGAGCTTGTCTTCGTCCCCCTTGGACTTGGGCGCGATCGCGACCGAATAGACGGGCGCGGGGAATTCGAGCGGCGGAAGGATGATCGGTGCAGCCTTCGTACCAAGCGTGTCGCCGGTGACGGTTTCCGCGAGCTTTGCAACGGCCCCGATGTCACCCGCCACAACCTCCGAGACGTTCTCCTGGGTCTTCCCCCGCATGCTGAAGAGGTTCCCCACGCGCTCATCCGCGTTCTTCGTTACGTTGAACACGGACGCGTCCGGACGGAGCGCCCCGCTGAACACACGCAGATACGTCAGCCTGCCGACATACGGGTCCGACAGGGTCTTGAAGACTTGTGCGACAAGCGGGCCTCCCGGATCCGTCTTCACCTCGACGTCCTCGGTGCCTTTCTTTCCCGTCAGCGACGGCCGGTCTTCGGGCGACGGCATCTCTTCCGTGATGAAATCGGCAAGCAGATCGACGCCGATCCCTGCGGTTGCCGCTCCGCACAGCACCGGCACAGTCGTTCCTGCGGCGATGGCCTTGTGCAGCCCTGCCGTGATCTCCTTGGGGTCGATCGTGGCGCCTTCGAGGTACCGCTCCATCAGCGCGTCGTCGGCTTCGACCACGGAATCCACAAGCCGCTCGTGCAGCTTGTCGATCTCAGCCGCGTGCCCTTCTGCGAGCGGCTGCTCGGTCCGCTGTTCGGCGTAGGTGATCTCTCGTTCATTCAGCAGATCTACCACGCCCTTGAAGTCGTGCTCTTGGCCGACCGGGAGGTGGATCGGTGCGATCTTCGCGCCGAAGAGGTCGATGAGCTGATCGAGCGTCCCTTGGAAGTCGGCGCGCTCACGATCCAGCTTGTTGATGAAGATCGCGCGCGGGAGCGACAGGTGCTCGGCGACGTCCCACGCGACGCGTGCTTGGACTTCGACCCCGTCGACCGCGCTGACGACGATGATCGCCGCGTCCGCCGCGCGCATTGCCGCTTCGACGTCGCCGAAGAAGTCGGCGTACCCCGGCGCGTCGATGACGTTCACCTTGTGGTCTTTCCATTCGAACGGCGCGAGCGCCAACGACACGGAGATCTGCTTCGTGATCTCATCGGGATCGAAGTCGCTGACGGTGTTCCCTTCCTCGACGCGTCCGGCGCGGTTGATGACGCCGGCGGCGAGCAGAAGCGCTTCAGTCAGTGAGGTCTTGCCCGTTCCTCCGTGCCCCACGAGCACGATGTTGCGGATGTGGTCGGTTGGAAACGTCTTCACTCGATACCTCCGAGGGCTCCGACTCGGGCAAGCGGAGCAGGATTATAGCCAACACCCTCCGAGCGCCAGAGCCCGCATATCGCGCCGGTATGCTTGGCAGATGCTGAGCGACAAGGTGCGGCCGTTGATCCAGCCGTTCACTGCCGGCGTGGGGCGCGGCATGGCGCGCATCGGGCTCACGCCGAACGCGGTGACGCTGATCGCACTGGCGTGGACCTTCGTCTCCGTGTGGCTCGTCGTGATCGGCCACCGCACCTTGGCCGGGATCGTGATGATCCCCGCATGGTTCCTCGATGTGTTCGACGGCGCGCTCGCGCGCGTGACCGGCCGCGTGACGGCATGGGGCGGAT
Source organism: Actinomycetota bacterium (assembly GCA_035307625.1). GTDB lineage: Bacteria > Actinomycetota > AC-67 > AC-67 > AC-67 > AC-67. The sequence goes on along the minus strand of DATGHY010000246.1, from coordinate 6,629 downwards.
TCCTGGATTCGGTGTGCGACCGTATCGGCGACGGCGCGTTGCTCGCCGCGATCGCATCGCTGGGATGGAGGTACCACGCGCCCCGCCTGCTGGTCGCAGGTTTGGTCGCGATGATCGTTACGTCGCTGGTGCCGTACGCGCGCGCAAAGGCGGAATCCCTCGGATACAAGGTTGCGAGCGGCCCCGGGGAGCGCGCCGAGCGCGCGATCCTGATCAGCGCCGGGTTGATCCTGCACGTCGAGCTCGCGGCGATGTGGATCCTAACGGCGTTGTGCTTCATCACATTTGCAGGACGCTGCGCGTCGGTGTACCGGCAAGCGCACCGGGCATGATCGCGAAGCTCCGTCTTCAGATCGAGGGCATCGGCTGGCTGCTCGCGTGGCGGATCGCGCGCTGGTTGCCGGAAGCGTGGGTTTATCGCGCGTTCGAACGCCTAAGCTTGCGATCGTTCCGGCGCAACGCGAAACGGCGTAAAGCCGTCGAGACGTTGTTACAGCCGGTTGTTCCGCCGGACCAGTTGCGCGAAGCCACGAAAGAGGCGTTCCGGTGGTACGGCCGGTACTGGGCGGAAACGTTCCGGATGGCGGATCTCACCGAAGAAGAGCTCGACGCGCGCTTCGCTATCGACGGGCGCGAGAACATCGAGAAAGCGTTCGCATCGGGTCTGGGCGGCGTGCTCGCAACACTTCACGTCGGTAACTGGGACGCAGGCGGACGCTGGGTTGCCAAGCGATGGCCGTTGACCGTCGTGGTGGAGGTGCTACGGCCACGGATGATCTTCGACCGATTCGTCGAGCACCGCCGTGCGCTCGGAATGACGATCGTTCCGCTCGAGCGCGGATCCGATCCAACGGGGAAGTGCATCGAGCAGCTGAAGAAGGGCGAGATGATCGCGCTCGTTTCGGATAGAGATCTTTCGGGGAGCGGTGTGGAAGTCACGATGTTCGGCCGAAAGACGAAGATGCCGCCGGGGCCCGCGGTCCTTGCCTTACGCACAGGGTGCGATCTGATCCCCGCTGCCATCTACCAGCACGAAGACGGAACGTGGCGCGCATGGGTCCTGCCCGCCCTCGAGCGGCCCGACGACACGGCACCCGACGCAGTTGCGGTGTACACGCAGCGGCTCGCGGAGAAGTTCGAAGACCTGATCCGCGCCGCGCCGGCCCAGTGGCACGTATTCAATCGCTACTGGATCGACTGATGAAGATCGCGCTCGTTTCCCCGTACTCGTGGACGACGCCCGGGGGCGTGAACACGCACATCGCGTCGCTCGCCGCGCAGCTCCGCGCGCGCGGCCACGAGGTGCGGATCCTGGCGCCGGCCGACGGACCGGTCGACGCGGGCGTGGTCTCACTCGGAGGGACTTTCGGGATCCCCTTCAACGGTGCCGTCGCACGTTTGGCCTTCGGGCCGCGCGTTCCCGGGCGCGTTCGTGTTGCGCTGCGGCGTGCGCGGGCCGACGTGATCCACGTGCACGAGCCCTTCACGCCGAGCACGACGCTGCTCGCCTCGATCTCCGCGCGCGTTCCGGTCGTCGCGACGTTCCACGCGTCGATGCATAGTCGTATCTACAAGATCGCCGGGTTCCCACTGCGTCCGCTGTGGAAGAAGTTCGCGGTGAAGATCGCCGTATCACAGGCTGCGCGCGACACGGTGGAAGGCGTGTTCGGTCCCGGCGTTCGCATCATCCCGAATGGCGTGGACGTCGCGCACTACGCCGACATCGGACCGCCATCGCGGACGGGACGAGAGGTGTTGTACTTCGGGCGGCTCGAAACAAGGAAAGGACCGCAGGTCCTCGTCCAAGCGCTGCCCGCGCTGTTCGCCTTGGCCCCCGGGGCGCATGTGGTGATAGCGGGGGATGGTCCCCTGCGAGAGAAGCTGGAGGAGTCGGTTCCTTCTGCGCTGCGCAAGAACGTCATCCTGACCGGACACTTCGACGAAGCGGACCGCCTCGCGCTTCTTTCTGCGAGCACCGTGGTCGCGCTTCCGGCGATCGGGGGTGAGAGTTTCGGCATCACCCTTGCCGAAGCGATGGCCGCCGGCCGGCCGGTGGTCGCCTCGTCGATCCCCGGCTATGCAGCGGTGGCTCGCGGCGGGCTCGACGCTCTGCTGGTTGCCCCCGGAGACCCGCAGGCGCTGGCAGAAGGGATCGCGGCTCTGCTCCGAGACCCCGCAAAGGCCGCTGCGCTGGGTGCAGCTGCTCGCGAGCGCGCGCGCACGTTCGACTGGCCGGTGGTGGCCGACCGGGTCGAAGAGGCCTACCACGAAGCGCTCTCACGAAGTTCACAGTCCGGTGGCTAGCACATCGTCCTGATACCATGAATACGTGGTAGCGCTTTGGGTCATCCTAGGGATCGTCGTTCTGCTGCTATTGATCTTCGGCGGGACGTACAACCGCCTCGTCGCGTTGCGGAACCGCATCGACAATGCGTGGTCGCAGATCGGCGTTCAGCTCAAACGGCGATACGACTTGATCCCGAACCTCGTGAACACAGTGAAGGGCTATGCCGCGCACGAGAAAGAGATCTTCGAGAAAGTCGCCGAAGCGCGCAACGCCGCGATCTCTGCGAAATCCGTTCCCGACCAAGCCCAAGCCGAGAACCAGATCACCGGCGCCCTCCGTCAGCTGTTCGCTGTGGTCGAGAACTATCCGGATCTCAAGGCGAATCAGAACTTCTTGGCTTTGCAAGAAGAGCTGACGGCGACCGAGGGACGCATCGCGTTCGCGCGCCAGTTCTATAACGACACAGTGCTTTCGTATAACAACAAGGTGCAGCAGTTCCCGTCCCGGATCGTCGCCGGCATGTTCAACTTCACGCCGCGCGAGTTCTTCCAGGTCGAGGAGGCTGCGACCGGTCCCGTCAACGTCCAGTTCTGACCCGACCGTTGCGCGCGGAACGACGCGCGCCCGGAGAACCGATAACTCAGATGCTTCTTCAGGAATCAACGAACAACGTCCGGCGCTCGTGGCTCGTGCTTGCCGGGTTCGTCGTCGTCGTCCTCGCGATCGGCTTCGGCCTCGGTGCGGCATTCGGGTCCGGCGTCGCCGGCTTGATCGCCGGCGCGATCGTGGCGATCGTTCTTGCGCTGATCGGATATCTGGCAGGCGACACGATCGTCTTGCGGCTCAGCCGAGCGCGCGAGGTCTCGGCGGAGGAAGAGCCTCGCTTCCACAACATGGTTGAAGGCCTCGCGATGACTGCAGGCATCCCGAAGCCGCGCGTATTCATCGTCGACGATGCCGCACCCAACGCATTCGCGACCGGCCGCGATCCGGCGCACGCCGCGGTTGCGGTCACGCGAGGGATGCTCGAAGCGATGAACCGCGTTGAGCTAGAAGCCGTGGTGGCGCACGAGCTCGCGCATGTGCAGAGCAGGGACACTCTGGCGATGGCGCTCGCGGTGACGCTGGTCGGCCTTCCTGCGACCCTTCTGCCGTTCATCGGTCCGGTGCTGCAGACCGTGGTGAGCCCGCGCCGTGAGTTCTACGCGGACCTGAGCGGCGTGCAAATGACGCGGTATCCGCCCGGACTGATCAGTGCTCTCGAGAAGCTGAAGTCGCGCACGACCGAAGTGCAGGCGGCCGCGCGCGCCACCGAGCCGCTCTGGATCGAATCGCCGCTTCACGCCGGCGGCGTTAACCGCTGGTTCGACACCCACCCGCCGCTCGACGAGCGCATCAAGCTCCTGCGGGAGCTGTAAGGGGACGAACCGGGCACCGGAAGGAGTTCGAGCAGCCTTCCGCGAACCTTTCAAGAGCAGGTCCTCGTTGCCCATCAGAGAGGTTCTCTTGAAGAAAAGGCTGCTCGTCCTTCCGATCGTCGCGCTGCTCGCGCCTGCGGTGTCTTTCGGTGCGCGCGCGTCATCGACACAGTGCCAAGTCCCGTACAACAACCACGACGCGTACGCGAACCTCACGCCGAAAACGCAAGACATCAAAGCCCTCCATGGTTTGCAAGGGCACTACGCCCTGCCGAAGACGAAGAAGCCGCAGACGCTGGTCGTGATGTTCCACGGATACGGCAACACGTCGAACTCGTGGGTGTGCCACTTGCTCGACGCGGCGCAGAATCACAACGCGGTCGCGGTGGCGATGGACTACCGAGGAACCGGGTGGACCGGTGCAGCGGCCGATCACCGCGGCTGGTTCGTGAAGGAAGGCGCCGAAGATTCCATCGCGGCAGCCCAGTACTTCCTCAAGAAGTTCCCCAGTATCAAGAACGTGGAAGCTTTCGGCATCAGCATGGGCGGGAATGCGAGCGGCCTCGCGGTCGCCGCCGGTGCGAAGCGGCCGGGGACGAACAAGCCGCTGTTCGACTACTGGGTGAACGTCGAAGGCGCGACGAGCATGATCGAGACGTACCTCGAGGCCCAAGCCGTCGGAGCGACCGGCAGCGCGTTCGCGAAGAATGCGGTCGCCGACATGGAGAAGGAGTGCGGCGGGACGCCTGCGGCACAGCCGGGGTGCTTCCAGGACATCACCGTGCTGGCCCAGATCCAGAAGATCGCGTCGAGCGGCATCAAGGGGATTGTCGACGTGCAGGGCGTTGACGACGGTCTCGTCGGTCATAACCAGTCCGAGGAGTTCACGTGGGCCGCGCGCGCGATGCAGATCCCGACCGACTACTACATCGCGTTGCGCCGCAACGATTGGCAGAACGCGGCATCGGCCGGTCCCGAGGGCGGAACGACGCTGTCCGGAACTGCGCTCGATCCGGTGTTCTCCGGCGCCGGGCAGACGTACCCAGCCCCGCTCGCCGGTCACGGCTGGGAAGGAAGCAACACGCAGATCGTGATCGCAACCGGGTTCGCGAAGCTGTGGGCGATCGTGGATCACAACCAGGTGCCGGCGAACCATCAGTACTTCGTCGATGGTGATCTAGGCACGCATCAAGTCTTCTAAGCGCAACTGTCACAGAACGAAGGGCTCGCGCCAGCCGGGCCCTTCTTCATTTCTCGGTTGCTGGCCTCCAGCGCCGGGGATACGCTCAAACCACGGTATGGAAGGGGTGACCGAGTGAGCGAAGAACGAGGCACTGCGCGCGTCAAGCGAGGCCTGGCGGAGATGCTGAAGGGCGGCGTCATCATGGACGTGACGACCGCCGATCAAGCCAAGATCGCTGAAGACGCAGGCGCGTGTTCGGTCATGGCGCTCGAGCGCGTTCCGGCAGACATCCGTCGCGAAGGCGGTGTCGCGCGCATGGCCGACCTGAACAAGATCGAAGCGATCATGGCTTCGGTCTCGATCCCGGTGATGGCCAAGGTTCGTATCGGTCACTTCGTAGAAGCGCAGATATTGCAAGCTCTCGGAGTCGACTACATCGACGAGAGCGAGGTGCTGACGCCGGCGGACGAGGCGTTCCACGTGAACAAGTGGGACTTCGTTGTGCCCTTCGTGTGCGGGGCGACGAACCTCGGCGAAGCGCTCCGCCGCATCGGCGAAGGCGCGGCGATGATCCGGTCGAAAGGCGAAGCCGGCACCGGCAACATCGTCGAGGCCGTTCGCCACCTCCGGTCGATCACCGGCGACATCAAGCGCCTTCACGCGATCCCGCCGGAGGAGCTCATGACTGCCGCCAAGGAGCTACGCGCGCCGTTCGAGCTGGTTCGCGAGGTGCACGACACAGGTCGTCTGCCCGTCGTTCTGTTCTGCGCAGGCGGCGTAGCGACGCCGGCCGACGCAGCTTTGGTGATGCAGCTCGGCGCAGAGGGCGTGTTCGTGGGTAGCGGCATCTTCAAGAGCGAGGACCCGGCCGCGCGCGCGAAAGCCATCGTCGAGGCGACGACCTATTTCAACGACCCCGACGTGCTCGCGAAGGTGACCCGTGGTCTGGGCGAGCCGATGCGCGGGCTCGACGTTCGTTCGATGCCGGAGTCGGAGCGCCTCGCCGAACGAGGCTGGTAACACCGTGAAGGTCGGTGTTCTCGCCCTCCAGGGCGACTTCGAAGCACACGCGCGGGCCGTCCGCGGAGCCGGTGGCGACCCGTTCGAGGTACGAACAACCTCGGAGCTTGCCTCCGCCGATGCGCTCATCATCCCCGGCGGGGAGTCGACGACCATCCGAAAGCTGGCGACGAACTACGGGCTGCTCGAACCCTTGCGTGAGCGCGCGCGCGAGGGACTGCCCATCTTCGGAACCTGCGCCGGCATGATCGCGTGCGCGCGCACGATCACCGACGGGGAGCCGCCCATCATCGGTGTCGTTGACATCGACGTGCGGCGCAACGCGTATGGCCGACAGGTTCAGTCGTTCGAAGCGGACATCGATGTCGGCGGCGTAGGAGAGATGCGGGCGATCTTCATCCGCGCGCCGCGTGTCGAGCGTGTCGGCGAGAAGGTCGAGGTGCTGGCGACGCACGAGGGCGAGCCGGTCGTTGTGCGCCAAGGGTCGATCCTGCTTGCCGCGTTCCATCCCGAGCTGACGGACGACGTTCGGTTACACCGCTTGTTCGTCGGAGCGCTCTAACCGTGGCGAGAGCCGGTTCGAGCGGGTTCGTTCACCCCTGTTACAGAATCGCAACCTAGGGAACGCATCGTCGCGGCCGCTGGTAGCCTTGGGCGCGATGGGCGGCCACAGTCATTGGAAAGGCATCAAAGAGAAGAAGGGCGCCGCGGACGCCAAGCG
>DATGHY010000245.1:0-16370 GCA_035307625.1 Actinomycetota bacterium | reverse complement strand
CAGCGACGATGGCAAGTGCGTGCAATCGGCTGGGCTCATGCGGCGCGCGCTCGAGTATGCGCGCGCGTTCGATGCGGTCATCGCGAACCACGCGGAGGAAGGCGCGCTCGCGAGCGGCGGGCACATGAACGAGGGCGAGGTGTCCTCGATCCTCGGCATCCCCGGGATCCCTGCCGAAGCGGAAGAAGTGATCGTCGCGCGCGACCTCGCGCTGGCGAAGCTGACCGGCGCGCGCTTGCACGTGCCGCACGTCTCGACGGCGGGCACGGTGGAGCTGATCCGCGCTGCCAAGGCACGGGGGATCCGTGTCACTGCGGAAGCCACGCCACATCACCTCTCCCTTACCGACGATCTCGTGAGCGGCTACGACCCTGTGTTCAAGGTCGCGCCGCCGCTTCGAACACGAGAAGACGTCGAGGCCGTCCGCAAAGGGCTCGCCGACGGGACGATCGATTGCGTCGCGACTGATCATGCTCCGCACCCGGCGGAGGACAAAGAGCGTGAGTTCGATCTCGCGCCGTGCGGCATGCTGAACCTCGAGACTGCACTTGCGGTGTTGAACACCGAGTTGCTCGAAAGCGGCTCGATCGACTGGCGTCGTCTCGTCGAGGCCATGAGCGTTGCGCCCGCGCGCGTTCGCTCGCTGGCCGGTCACGGCGGTCCGATCGAACCGGGTGCGCCGGCGAACCTCGTCGTGCTCGACCCGGCAGCAACATGGGTGGTCGACCCCGGGCTGCTCGCCAGCAAGTCCAAGAACACCCCGTTCGCGGGGCGCACGCTGAAAGGGAAGGTCGTTCACACGATGCTGCGTGGCCGGTTCACGGTCCGCGAAGGGAGCGATGCAGATGGGGAAAGGTGATCGCAAGCCGGTCCGCTGGGCGAAGGATCGCGAGCGCAAGAAGCAAGAACGCCAGAAGCGGAAGGCGCAAGCGAAAGGGAAGGCGCGCAAGGGTCGCTGATGGGGGACGCGATCCTCGTTCTCGAAGACGGCGCCGTCTTCAACGGCGCCTCGTTCGGCGCGCGCGGCGAGACGTTCGGTGAAGTCGTCTTCAACACAGCGCTGTCGGGGTACCAAGAGGTCCTGACCGACCCCTCGTACCACGGCCAGATCGTGACGATGACGTACCCGCACATCGGCAACTACGGCGTGAACCCCGACGACGTTGAATCGTCGCGCGTACGCGTTTCCGGGTTCGTAGTGCGCGAGGCGGTCGAGGCCTATTCCAACTATCGCGCGACCGCGACCCTGCAGGACTACCTCGCCGGCGCGGGGATCGTCGGGATCGAAGGCATCGACACGCGCCGACTGACGCGACACATCAGATCCCTCGGTGCGATGCGCGGCGGGATCTCGACGGAAGACCTCGATCCCGAGTCGTTACGCTCCCGCGTGCTCGCCTCACCCGATATGAACGGGCTCAACCTCGTCGACCCGGTGACGACGCCGGAGCCGTACCGCGCAGCCGCCGCGGTCGGCGAGCCGAATGTCCAGCCTCGTTTCCGCGTCGCTGCGTACGACTACGGGATCAAGTTCAACATCTTGCGCCTTCTCGGCGAGCACGCCTGCGACGTCACCGTCTTCCCCGCGAGCACACCTGCTTCCGAGATCAAGGCGGGCGGCTTCGACGGCGTGTTCCTGTCGAACGGGCCCGGCGACCCCGGGGCGGTGAAGGTGGCGATCGGCAACATCAAAGAGCTCCTCGGGACGACGCCGGTGTTCGGGATCTGCCTTGGGCACCAGCTGCTCGCACTGGCGCTGGGCGCGCGCACCTACAAGCTGAAGTTCGGTCACCGTGGGATCAACCAGCCGGTCAAGCGGCTGGACGACGGACGCGTCGAGGTGACGAGCCACAACCACGGCTTCGCGGTCGACCCCGCGTCGCTGAACGACGCGACCGCCTTCGGCCGCGTCGAGATGTCACACGTGAACCTCAACGACGACACGTGCGAAGGCTTGCGCTGCCTCGAGGTCCCGGCGTTCAGCGTGCAGTACCACCCCGAAGCGTCGCCCGGTCCGCACGACGCGCGCTACCTGTTCGATCGTTTCGCAGAGCTGATGGAGGGTTGATGCCGGCGTCGAAGAAGCCTCCGAAGGGTGAACGAGTGAAGGTGCAAGGGCTGCGTACGCTCGGCGACGTCGAGCCGTCTCGCGAGCCCGCGCCGAAGCGACCGAAGGCCGATGCGGCGCTCGCCGAGAAGGCCCGCGCCACGTTGCAGAAGGAGTTCGATTCTGCGCTCGCGCTTAAGGAGAAGCTTGCTGCCGAGGCGGCCGTCGGTGGGAAAGAGAAGGGCCGGGAGTCCCTCCGCCAGAGCGAGAAGCTCCGGTCCCTCGTTGCGTCGCTCGAAGGGATGAACCGGTTCGCGCTTGCGATGGGACTTATCTCGCCGGCCGAAAGTCGGGAGCTCTACGCCGACGCGATGAAACGCGGGCTCTACGAAGGGTGGCGTTAGTGCCGAGACGGACGGACATCGAGTCGATCCTCATCGTCGGATCTGGCCCGATCGTCATCGGCCAAGCATGCGAGTTCGACTATTCGGGCACGCAGGCGTGCCGCGTGCTGCGCGCCGACGGCTTCCGCGTGATCCTCGTGAACTCGAACCCAGCCACGATCATGACCGACCCGGAGTTCGCCGACCGGACGTACGTCGAGCCGATCACTGCCGAGTCGGTTGCCCGCGTGATCGAGCGCGAGCGGCCGCAAGCATTGCTGCCCACCCTCGGAGGACAAACGGCGTTGAACGTCGCCGTCGAGCTGGCCGAGCAGGGCGTGCTCGAGAAGTTCAACGTGGAGCTCATCGGCGCGCGCCTCGAGGCGATACGTCGCGGTGAAGACCGGCGCCTCTTCAAAGAATGCATGCAGGAAGCCGGGATCGATCTCCCGCGGAGCGGCTGGGCGTATTCGCTCGACGAAGCGCGCGCGCTTGCCGAGGAGATCGGTTACCCGTTGATCGTCCGGCCTTCGTACATGCTCGGTGGCGCCGGAAGCGGCTTCGCGTTCGACGAAGCCGGCCTCGATCGCATCGCCGGCGAAGGCCTCGCGCGCAGTCGCATCGGTGAGGTGCTGATCGAAGAGAGCGTGCTCGGATGGAAGGAGTTCGAGCTGGAGGTGATGCGCGACCTGGCCGACAACGTCGTGATCATCTGCTCGATCGAGAACGTCGACCCGATGGGTGTCCACACCGGCGACTCGATCACAGTTGCGCCGCAGCAGACCCTGACCGACGTCGAATACCAGGAGATGCGCGACGCGGCGATCCGCTGCATCCGCGCGATCGGCGTCGATACCGGCGGCTCGAACATCCAATTCGCGGTCGACCCGAAGACCGGCCGCCAGGTGATCATCGAGATGAACCCGCGCGTGTCTCGATCGAGCGCGCTGGCGTCGAAAGCGACCGGCTTCCCGATCGCCAAGATCGCCGCAAAGCTGGCCGTCGGATATCGGCTCGACGAGATCCCGAACGACATCACGAAGCAAACGCTCGCATCGTTCGAGCCGACGATCGACTACGTCGTCACGAAGATCCCGCGATTCGCGTTCGAGAAGTTCCCCGGCGCAGATCCGACGTTGACGAGCGCGATGAAATCGGTGGGCGAAGCGATGGGCGTCGGCCGGACGTTCAAGGAGTCGCTGCAGAAAGCGATCCGCTCGCTGGAACAGGACCGGGCCGGGCTGAACGGGGACGGGAAGGATCCGGTGGGTTCTCCGTCCGAGCTGCTTGCGCGGTCGGCCAGACCCACACCAGACCGCATCTTCGCAGTCGAGGCAGCGCTGCGCGGCGGCGTGCCGGTCGCGACCGTGGCGGAGAAGACCGGGATCGACCCTTGGTTCCTCGCGCAGATCTCGGAGATCTCGAGGCTTCGTCGGCGGCTTGAAGGCTCAACGCTCTCTGAAGGTGTCGTCAGATCGGTCAAGCGCATGGGGTTCTCCGATGCTCAGATCGGCCAACTCTGCAGAGTCACCGAAGAAGAAGTCCGAGGCCTGCGCGCGGCGTGGGGCGTCCGCCCGGTGTTCAAGTCGGTCGATACCTGCGCGGCCGAATTCGAGGCGCAGACGCCGTACTTCTACTCGACCTACGAAGAAGAGTCGGAGATCCCTGCCGAGCGCAAACCGACGATCATCATCTTGGGTGCGGGGCCGAATCGGATCGGGCAGGGGATCGAGTTCGATTACTGCTGCGTGCATGCGTGCTTCGCGTTGCGTGACGCGGGCTACGACGTGGTGATGGTGAACTGCAACCCAGAGACAGTTTCGACGGACTACGACACATCCGACCGGCTCTACGTCGAACCGTTGACCTTCGAAGACGTGATGGAGATCGTCGATGCCGAGCAGCCGATCGGCGTCATGGTGCAGCTCGGAGGGCAGACGCCGTTGAAGCTCGCGCGCGCACTCGAGGCGGCCGGCGTCACGATCCTCGGCACGGCGCCGGATGCGATCGATATCGCGGAGGACCGCGGGCGGTTCGGGAGGCTGCTCGCAGAGATGGATCTGCCGCACGCGCCATGGGGGATCGCGACCAGCTTCGAGGAAGCGAAGGAAGCGGCGGCGCGCATCGGGTACCCCGTGCTCGTGCGCCCGAGCTATGTCCTGGGCGGGCGGGCGATGGAGATCGTCTACGACGACGCGATGCTTGCGCGCTACATCGAAACCGCGGCGCAGGTCTCGCCGGCGCACCCCATCCTGATCGACCGGTTCTTGGAGGATGCGATCGAGGTCGACGTCGACGCGTTATGCGACGGGACCGACGTGTACATCGGCGGAGTGATGGAGCACATCGAGGAGGCGGGCATCCACTCGGGCGACTCTGCGTGCGTGATTCCGCCACATACGTTGTCGCGCGCGCAGATCGCGGAGATCGCCGGTGCGACGCAGAAGATGGCGCTCGCGCTGGGCGTACGAGGGCTGCTCAACGTGCAGTACGCAGTGCGGGCCGGACAGATCTACGTCCTGGAGGCGAACCCGCGCGCATCGCGCACGGTGCCGTTCGTATCGAAAGCGACGGGCGTGCAGCTGGCGAAGGCAGCCGCGCGCGTCCAAGCGGGCGAGTCACTGGCCGCCTTACGTGAGGCGGGGATCATCCCAGCGGGCGACATGCCGCCCAAGACCGATCACGTCGCCGTGAAGGAAGCCGTCCTGCCGTTCAGCAGGTTCCCCGGCGTCGACACGCTGCTCGGACCCGAGATGAAGTCCACCGGCGAAGTGATGGGCATCGACCGCTCGTTCGGCATGGCTTTCGCCAAGGCAGAAGAAGCCGCCGACGCCCGGCTGCCCCGCACCGGAAACCTTTTCGTCAGCGTGCGCGACAGCGACAAGCGCGCCGTCGTGCTGCCGGTGCGGCGTCTCGCCGATCTGGGTTTCGAGATCTACGCGACGTCGGGAACGGCCGAGCTGCTGTCGAGGAACGGCATCTCCGTACACACCGTTCCGAAGATCGGCGAGGGGAGCCCGCATGTCGGCGACCTCATGGAGGCCGGCAAGATCGACCTCATCATCAACACGCCGTCTGGTTGGGGCCCGCGCAAGGACGGCGATTACATCCGTACGTCGGCCGTCCGCTTCGGCGTCCCCAGCATCACGACGCTCGCGGGACTGCAAGCGGCGGTGCAGGGCATCGATGAGATCGAGCACTCCGAGCCAACCGTCCTCAGCTTGCAGGAGTACCACGGCCGATGAATCCGGTGCTCGTTCCCACTGCGCCGATCGCTTCGGCCGAGCGCTTCGGGGCCTATCGCCAAGTGACGATCCAGGCGCCTGAGATCGCGGCCAGCGCACGTCCCGGGCAGTTCCTGAACATCTGCGTCCAGCCGGGAGGCGTGCATATCTTGCGCCGCCCGTTCTCGATCGCGCGCGCAGACCGGAACGACGGAACCGTGATGATCGTGTTCGACCCGATCGGACCGGGAACGCAATGGCTCGGTGCGCGCGAGAAAGGCGACGTCGTGGATATCGTCGGGCCGCTCGGCCACGGCTTCGACGTGACCGCGGACCCCGGCGTCGACATCATCGTCGGCGGTGGATACGGAACGGCCGCCTTGTCGTTCCTCGCCGCCGAGCTCGAGGCGCGCGGGGGAACGGTGCACGCGATCATCGGCGCGCGCACCCGTACGCGCGTGTATGAGGACGCGGTGCTCGACGAATCGTGCGCTTCGATCGCGGTCGTGACCGATGACGGAAGCGCCGGCGTGCAGGGCCTCGTCACCGACCCGATGTCCGAGATGATCAAACGGTTCGCGCCGCGCGTCGTCTATGCGTGCGGACCGATGCCGATGCTTCGTGCGGTGGCAGCGGTCGCGGCGGAAGCCGGGGTCCCGAGCCAGCTGGCCGTCGAGGAGTTCATGGCGTGCGGCATCGGCGTGTGCTGGACCTGCATCCTTCCGATCCGTAGCAACGGCGATCTTAAGCACGCGCGCTCGTGCACCGACGGCCCCGTGTTCGAGGGGGAGGCGGTCGCATGGGCGTAGACCTTTCGATCTCCCTCGGCGGCGCGCGCCTCACGAACCCGGTCGTCACCGCTTCCGGCTGCTTTGGTTCCGGCAAGGAGATGTCGCGGTTCGTGGATCTCAAGACGCTCGGCGCCGTCGTGTGCAAGACGGTTACGCCCGAGGCGCGGCTGGGGATCTCACCACCGCGCGGTGCCGAGACGGCGAGCGGGATGCTCAACGCGATCGGGTTGCAGAACCCCGGCGTCCAAGCGTTCCGCGACAACGATCTCACGTGGCTCGCGGAGCGCGACATCCCCGCGATCGCCAGCGTCGGCGGCCAATCCGTCGCCGACTACGTTCGGTGCGTCGAGGCGCTCCGCGGCGCGAAAGGTCTCATCGCCATTGAGATGAACCTATCCTGCCCGAACCTCGAAGACCGGGGGTTCATGTTCGCGCTCAGCGCCGAGCGGACGGCGGAAGTCACAGCCGCCGCGCGGGCGGCCGCCGAGGTCCCGCTCTTCTGCAAGCTGTCGCCCGACGTCACCGACCTCGTTCCGATCGCCGAAGCAGCGGTCGGCGCCGGCGCGGACGGGCTCAGCTTGATCAACACCACGCTCGGCATGGCGATCGACCCGCTTACGTTCCGCGCGAAGCTCAGCACCGGAACCGGTGGCCTCTCGGGACCCGCGATCAAGCCGATCGCGATCCGGTGTGTCTGGCAGGTTCATCGCGCGCTACCGCACGTTCCGATCATCGGGATGGGAGGGGTTGCCGGCGTCGAGGATACGATCGAGTTCATCCTCGCCGGCGCGACCGCCGTCGCCGTCGGCACAGCCAACTTCTACGATCCGGCCGCGACCGAAACGATCGCGCGCGGGCTGCTCGACTTCTGCAACATGCACGGCATCACGTCGCTGGATGAGATCAGGGGGCAGGTGAAGATAGAAGGATGAACCCGATCATCGTTGCGCTCGATGTGCCGACGCTAGACGAGGCGACCACCCTTGCGGACGCGATCGGAGACTCGGTCGGCGCGTTCAAGGTTGGCCTCCAGCTCTTCGGCGCGGAAGGACCTGCCGCCGTGCGCGCGCTCGGCGACCGGCACGTCTTCCTCGACCTGAAGCTGAACGACATCCCGAACACCGTTGCCGGCGCCGTGCGCGCGATCGCGCCGCTTCATGTCGAGCTGCTGACCGTTCACGCGCTCGCCGGTCGCGCGTCATTGGAAGCAGCGAACGACGCGAAGCGCGAGGAGAAAGTGCTCGCCGTTACGGTGCTCACGAGCTTCGACGATGCCGCGTGCAAAGAGGTGGGATTGCCGCCGCTCGCCGAGGCCGTGCCGGCGCTCGCAGAGCTCGCGTTCGCCGCCGGGTGCGACGGGGTGATCTGCGCGCCACCCGACGTCGAAGCCGTCCGTGCCGTTTGCCCGAAGCCGTTCATCGTCGTGACGCCCGGTGTCCGTCCTCCCGGGTCGGATCACGACGAGCAGGCACGCGTCCGCACTCCACGCGAAGCGATCGATGCCGGCGCCGACCGGGTTGTGATCGGCCGCCCGATAACGCGCGCGCAAGACCCGCGCGTAGCGGCGCTCGCGATCGCGGAGACGCTGCAGTGAATCAAGCCGAGGTGCTGGACGTCCTGAAGCGCACCGGCGCGCTCATGCAAGGACATTTCAAGCTATCGAGCGGCCGCCATAGCGACACCTATGTACAGAAGCAGATGGTGTTCCAGCATCCGCGCCTCACGGCTTCTCTTGGCGAAGCGCTCGCAGAACGCTTCGAGAAGAGCGGACATCCATTCGACACCGTCTTGTCGCCGGCCTTGGGAGCGATCCTGTTCGGGAACGCGGTCGCATACGCGTCCGGTGGCCGGTTCATCTATGCGGAACGCGCCGAAGGCGCGATGACGTTGCGGCGCGCGCAAGCACTCGATCCTGGGGAGCGGGTCCTTGTCGTCGAGGACGTGGTAACGACCGGGGGATCGGCGGCCGAGGTGATCGAGCTCGTGAAGCAGGCGCATGCGACCCTCGTCGGCGTCGCCTGCCTCGTCGATCGGACGACGTCGCAGCTCCCGTTCCGGCTTCAGTCGCTCGTCCGGATCGAGGCTCGGGATTGGGCGCCGGAGCGCTGCCCGCTTTGCGCCGCTGGGGAACCGCTCACGTCTCCCGGCAGCCGCTTCCTCGCCTCTGGGAGCGCCTGAGAGGCCTTAGACGGCCTTCTCGAAAGCTGCTCGGCGAGACGCAGGCCTCTGACCTGCGGAAACGGCACCCGAAACACTTGAACCGTCGGACCCAGGTGTTAGACTCCGCCGCGTCCGGGGTTGGCGAACGGAAGGAGAAAAGATGCCGCTTCCTGTCTTGACTGACGAGCAGCGGAAGATGGCGCTCGAGAAGGCGGCAGAGGCTCGCCGCGCCCGGGCTGAGGTCAAGCAGAAGCTGAAGAACGGCACGCTGACGCTGACGCAGATCCTGACCCAGCCGCCCGACGATACTGTTGGGAAGATGAAGGTTTCTGCGGTCCTTGAGGCGCTCCCGGGCGTCGGCAAGGTGCGCGCGAAGAAGATCATGGAGAAGCTCGACGTCTCAACGTCGCGGCGGATCCGCGGTCTGGGCGAGAAGCAGAAGCAGGCGCTGCTCGCGGAATTCAACGAGCGATAGCCGATCCAACGCGATAGCTCGCGCGCGTTCTACGTCGAAACGGTCTGATCACGCCCCACGGCTGCTCGTGATCTCCGGCCCATCAGGCGCGGGGAAGACGACGATCGCTACGGCCGTTCTCGAGCGCCGTCCCGCTATCGTCCCTTCGATCTCGACGACGACCCGCCGCCCCCGCAGGGGAGAGAAGGACGGCGTCCAGTACCACTTCGTCTCGGTCAAAGAGTTCGACGAGACCGCGAAGGCAGGCGGCTTCCTGGAGCATGCGGTGGTCCACGGCAACCGGTACGGAACGCCGCGGAAGCCGGTCGAGGAGGCGTTGGCCGCGGGGCGTTCGGTCCTCCTGGAGATCGACGTGCAGGGGTCGCGGGCCGTCCGTGATGCGGTCCCCGACGCGCTCTTGATCTTCGTCGAGCCCCCCTCCCGCGAAGTCCTTCGCGAACGCCTCCACCGCAGGAAGACGGAGGACGACGCATCGTTCGCCCTGCGTATGGCCAATGCGGAGCACGAGCTGGAGGCCGCCCGCGAGTTCGACCACCGAGTGCTGAACGACGATCTCGAGGAGGCGGTGTCGGTCGTCCTCCGTATACTGGACGGCGGAACCAGCTGAGCCTGCCTAGGCGGGCCCCTGCCAGACAACTCTGAGGAGAACAGGCGTATGAGCCTCATCGAACCGAAGATCGACGACCTGCTCGGCCAGGTGGACTCGAAGTACACCCTGGTCATCCTTGCCGCGAAGCGCGCGCGCCAGATCAACTCCTATTACACGCAGCTCGGTGAAGGGATCGGCGAGTTCGTTGCACCGCTCGTCTCGTCGGTCGACCCCGGTCGCAAGCCGCTCTCGATCGCCCTGGAGGAGATCAGCCAGTCGAAGATCGCGTACGAACGGGTCGTCGAAGGGTTCAAGTGAGCGAAACCCCGAGCGGTAACGACCTGGGCGCCCTGCGGGGCGCCCGAGTGGTCCTCGGGGTTACGGGCGGCATCGCGTCCTACAAGGCGGTCGAGATCGCACGCGTCTTGGGCAAGGCCGGCGCGCGCGTGCAAGCGCTGATGACCGATGCAGCCCAGCGGTTCATAGCACCCGCAACGTTCGCAGCCATCACCCATCGCTCGGTGCCCACTGATGTTTTCGACTCTCCCGAGCTCGTCGTGCACGTCCGCCTCGCGCGCGATGCGGACGTCGTCCTCGTCGCGCCGGCCACGGCGAACGTCATCGCGAAGATGGCACACGGGATCGCAGACGACTTGCTGACGAACGTGCTCCTGAATGCGACCGTGCCCCTCGTTGTGGCTCCCGCGATGCACACCGAGATGTGGGAGCACGCGGCAACGCGGGAGAACGTGCGAACGCTTCGCGAGCGCGGCGCGATCATCGTCGATCCCGAAGAAGGCGAGCTCGCCGGCGGGGATGAAGGTGTGGGACGCCTCGCCGATCCGATCGTCATCGTGGAGGCCGTTGCAGAGGCGCTTGCGCGCGGTCACGACCTCGCCGGCGTGCGCGTCATCGTCACAGCCGGCGGCACGCAGGAGCCGATCGACCCCGTCCGATACATCAGCAACCGCTCGAGTGGGAAGATGGGCTTCGCGCTGGCGCGCGAAGCGGCGAACCGTGGCGCAGCCGTCACGTTGATCTCGGCACCAACGTCACTGCCGGTCCCTGATCGCGTTGAGATCGTTCGCGTTAAGACCGCCCAGGAGATGCGCGATGCGGTGGTCGCGCGCTTCGACGAAGCGGACGTCGTCGTCAAGGCCGCTGCGGTTGCCGACTTCAAGGCGAAGACCGTAGCCGCGGGGAAGATCAAGAAGGCGAACGCTCCGCCGGCGATCGAGCTGGAGCCGACGGTCGACATCGCGGCCGAGCTCGGGGCTATGAAGAAGCGACAGATCCTCGTCGGCTTTGCCGCCGAGACCGACGATCACATCCAGGCTGCTCGAAAGAAGCTTCAGAGCAAGAACCTCGACTTCATCGTGTTGAACGACGTGCGCGCGACCGACGCCGGGTTCGAGGTAGACACGAACCGGGTCGTGATCCTCAGCGCCGACGGGGCCGAGGAGGACGTGCCCTTGCAGTTGAAAACCGGCATCGCCCAGGTGATCTGGGACAGGGTGTCGAATTCATTGAAAGCCCGTAACGAGCGGTAATATCCGCGGCAACCGGTCGGACGCGATTCCGCCGAAAGACGGCGCGACGACCGGGCCCCGAGCCTCCAAGGAGCGACGATGACACGCCGATGGCTGTACACCTCGGAGTCGGTGACCGAAGGCCACCCGGACAAGATGGCCGACCAGGTCTCCGACTCCATCCTCGACGCGATCTTGACCGACGATCCCTTCGGGCGAGTCGCGTGCGAGACGATGATCACGACCGGCTTGGTTTGCGTCGCCGGCGAGATCTCAACGTCGACGTACATCGACATCCCGTCGATCGTTCGCAAGACCGTTACGGACATCGGCTACACGCGCGCGAAGTACGGATTCGACGGTGAGACGTGCGGCATCGCCGTGTCGATCCAGGAGCAGTCCGCGGACATCGCCCAAGGCGTCGACCACGCGATGGAGGAGCGCCAAGGTCAAGCCGAAGCCGACCTCGATGGTCAGGGTGCCGGCGACCAAGGGATGATGGTCGGCTACGCCGTCCGTGAGACGGACACGCTGATGCCGATGCCGATCTGGCTGGCACACCGGCTGGCACACCGCCTGGCCGAAGTACGCAAAGCCGGGATGATCCCGTACCTGCGGCCGGACGGGAAGACGCAGGTCACTATCGAGTACGAGGACGGCAAGCCCGTCCGCGTCGACACGATCGTCGTTTCCAGCCAGCACCAGGCCGAGATCGACATCGACACGCTGCTCACGCCGGATGTGCGCGAGCACGTCGTTGAGCCCCTCTTGAAAGAGCTCGGTCTCGATCACGCGGGGTACAAGCTGTTCGTCAACCCGACCGGTCGTTTCGAGATCGGCGGCCCGCAAGCCGACACCGGTTTGACCGGCCGCAAGATCATCGTCGACACGTACGGCGGGATGGCGCGTCACGGCGGCGGCGCGTTCAGCGGCAAAGATCCGACGAAGGTCGACCGCTCGGCGGCGTATGCGACGCGCTGGGTTGCGAAGAACGTCGTTGCTGCAGGGTTCGCGGACCGCTGTGAGATCCAGGTCGCGTATGCGATCGGAGTCGCGCGCCCGGTCTCGATCCAGATCGAAACCTACGGGACCGAGAAGGATGTCGACCCGCGCAAGATCGAGAAGGCGATCGGCGAGGTGTTCGACCTCCGGCCGGCTGCGATCATCCGCGATCTCGACCTTCGGCGTCCGATCTACAAGAAGACGGCGGCGTACGGTCACTTCGGCCGTGACGACGTCGACTTCACGTGGGAACGGACCAGCCGCGTCGACGACCTCAAAGCGGTGATCTAGACCGCGCGCACCGCGAACGCGGTGAGCGGGTTCTGCTCCGTCGTTCTGGTCGAAACAGCGCTGGCGCACCTCGACCGCGTCTTCACGTACTCGATCCCCGACGACCTCAATGTCAACGTCGGCTCGGTCGTGCGCGCGCCTTTCCGCGGCAAGCGCCGCGTCGGCGTCGTGACGGAGCTCCTCGACCGATCGGATATCGAGCGGCCCTTACCGCTCGCGGCCATCGTGGGTCCGGGCGTCGACGACGAAACGGTGGACCTTGCCCGCTGGGTGGCGGGGCGATACCTGTCGACGATGGGCGAGGCGCTCGCGACAGTCTTACCTCAGCGCGTCGCGGCCGAGGAAGCGTCGGCCGTCGAAGCCGGTCGGCTGCACCAGAAGGGTTCTTTCGACTTCGGGTCGTACTCGCGAGGCTCCGCACTTTCGCGCGCGCTCCAACGAGGCGGCGGAGGGTTCGTGTGGCGGCCGCTCGCTGAAGAGGACCGCGCTCGCGCGATCGTCGCGATGGCCGCCGAGGCGGCGACGCGGGGAGGCGTCATCGTGCTGCTGCCCGAAGTTCGGGTGGGGAGCGGCGTGTTGACGGCACTCCGCGACGCGTTCGGCGAGTCTCTAGGCGAATTGGGGAGTCACCGCAGCGCGCGCGAACGATACCGAGACTGGCTTGCGTTGCGTGCAGGAGCGAAGCGGATCGCGGTCGGCAGCCGCGGAGCGGTGTTCGCGCCGATGCGCGACCTCCGTCTGATCCTGATCGACGACGAGGGCCACCAGTCGTACAAGGAGGGACGCGCTCCCCGATATCACGCGCGCGCAGTCGCTGCGGAGCGCGCTCGCCGCACCGGCGCAACGCTGGTGCTTGTGGGCGTGCCGCCGTCGGTGGAAGCGCGCGCCGCGACGGAGCGCGGCCCCTACGTGCTCGTTGCGCCTCC
The DNA here is from genome assembly GCA_035307625.1 of Actinomycetota bacterium. Lineage (GTDB taxonomy): Bacteria > Actinomycetota > AC-67 > AC-67 > AC-67 > AC-67. Next base: position 2,953 of record DATGHY010000245.1, on the reverse strand, counting down.
GAGACCCGAAGAGCGGAAGCACCGTCCATCGGTGACCGTCATCGAGCAAGGGACGCTCGTGCCGTCGGCCCCGACGCTCCAAGCGGCGAAGGAAGCACTTGCCGCTCGGCGACGCGTCGTCCTCGTCACGCATCGGGGCGGGTCGAATGCCGGGTCGATCACCGTGCGCGCGGTGCGCATCCTGGCACCGTCGAAGCCGATGCAGCTCGATTCGTCGAGCCCAGCTGCGGACGTCGCGCGCGCGGTGCGAAGCGCAGACCTCATCTGCGCGACGCCGTTCATCGCGAAAGATCTCGCCGTCGAACGCGTCGGTCTGCTCGGGCTGCTCGACGTCGATGCAGCGCTGTCGCAGCCGGAGTACCGCGCGCCCGAAGACACGTTCGCCGCGTGGTGGCGGGCCGCACGATGGACGGCAGACGCGCGCATCTTCATCGAGACGGCCAATGCCTCACACCCAGCCGTACTAGCACTTACGAAGTGGGATCCGGACGTTCTCTATCGCGCGGAGGCCGCGCGCCGAAGGGAACTCGGTTATCCTCCGTTCGCCGCGCTGGCAAGGATCGACGTGCCGGCCGACCGAGCGAACGAGGTCGCGAAGGATGTGGCAGCGGCGGGTCTCGAGGCCCTCGGTCCGGTCGAGAAGGAGGGACGCACCGTGGTGGTTGCGCGCGCGCGCCGTCGTGAGGAGCTCCTTCGCGGACTCGAGCCGCTGGCCTCTCGCTGGCGCGCGGCCGACGAGCCGATGCGCGTCGACGTCGATCCATGGGAGGTGTTCGTACCGAAGTGGCGATCTTGACTATCCGCACTCTCGGCGACCCCATCCTGCGGTCGAAGGCCTCGCGGGTCACCGTTTTCGACGAGGATCTCGCGCAGCTGTCGTGGGACATGCACGAAACGATGCGCGCAGCACCCGGCGTCGGGCTCGCGGCGACGCAGGTAGGACGGTTGCTCCGTATGTTCGTCTACGACTCGGGCGATGAAGGCGAGGCGGGCTCGCTCGTCAATCCCGAGATCACCTGGATGTCCGAAGAAACCGAAGAGGCGGAAGAGGGCTGCTTGTCCTTGCCCGGTACGTACTATCCGGTTACGCGCGCCGTCCAAGTGAAGGTGCGCGCGCAGGACCTGACGGGCGCGACGGTCGAGAAGGAAGGCGAGGGGTTCCTCGCGCGCATCTTCCAGCACGAGATCGACCACCTCGACGGGATCTTGTTCATCGACCGGCTGGAGCCGGAGCTCCGCAAAGAAGCGATGAAGGCATTGCGCGACCAAGACTTCGGCATGTCCCCGCCGCCGCGCGCCAAAGCGTCGAAGACCCTGTAACGCCATGCGCGTCGTCTTCATGGGGACGCCGGACGTCGCGGTCCCCGCGCTGCGCGCGCTGCTCGACTCCCCGCACGACGTCGCCGCCGTCGTCACCCAACCCGACAAGCCCCGCGGCCGCGGACGAGGCGTGAGCGCGTCGCCGGTCAAGCTGCTCGCAAAAGAACGCGGCCTTCCGGTCTTACAGCCGGCGTCGCCGAAGGATGAAGGGTTCGCCGACGCGCTGTCGGTGTTCGAGCCGCACGCCCTCGCGGTCGTCGCGTACGGTCACATCTTGCCGCGCGCCGTTCTCGCGATCGCACCGGCGCTGAACGCGCACTTCTCGTTGCTGCCGCGGTACCGCGGCGCCGCGCCCGTGCAGCGTGCGCTGATGGACGGCGTGACGGAAACCGGCGTGTCCGTCTTCATGCTCGAGCCGACGGTCGACACCGGACCGGTCGTTGCGGTGGAGGCCGTCGACGTCGGGCCCGACGAAACGGCGGGGAAATTGCTCGAGCGGCTTGCCCCCATCGGCGCGCGGTTGCTGGTGCGCGCGATCGACGATCTCGAAGGCGGAGCATTGGAGGCCATCCCCCAGAGCGACCTCGATGCGAGCCCGGCGCCCAAGATCAAGCCCGACGAGGCAGAGATCGACTGGACGCGGCCGGCTCGAGATATCGCGAACCTCGTGCGCGCGCTGAACCCACGCCCAGGCGCGTTCACTACGGCAGCGGGCAAGCGCCTGATCGTGTGGCGCGCGCATCCCGTGGACGGCTCCGGCTCACCGGGCACGGTCTTGTCGGCGGGGCCAACGCTGTCCGTTGCCGCCGGAGACGGTGCGCTCGCGTTGGACGAGGTCCAGCTCGAGGGAAAGCAGGCGTTGGCTGCCGGGGAGTTCGTCCGCGGCAGGCGCTTCGAGATCGGCCGTTCTTTAGCCGGAGACTGAACGAGCTTCAGTTACAATCTGGCGCAATGGCGGCACGGTACAAGCTCGCGCCCTCGATCCTCTCCGCAGATTTCGCGAAACTTGGAGAGGAGGTCGCGCGCGTCGAGAAATTCGCCGACCTGCTGCATATCGATGCGATGGACGGCCACTTCGTCCCACCCATCACGATCGGCCCGGTGGTGGTGAAGTCGCTTCGCAGGATCACCGCGCTGCCACTCGAGTGTCACCTCATGGTTACGGACCCATTAGGGCAAACCGAGCAATTCGCTGAAGCGGGCGGCACGTCCGTCATCGCGCACATCGAGGCCGCGCCGGACCCGACCGCGGTCATCGAGCGGGCCCGTTCCCTGGGCATCGGGGTAGGGATCTCGCTCAACCCGCCCACGCCGCTCGACGCGGTGTTGCCCTGGATCGATCGTGTCGATGTTCTGAACGTGATGACTGTGAATCCGGGCTGGGCGGGGCAGCGGTTCATCCGCGAGATGCTGCCCAAGATCGCCGCGGCACGCGCCGAGATCGACAAGCGGGGCCTGGACGTAGCCATAGCAGTCGACGGCGGGATCGATCTCGAGACGGGCCGGGAAGCCCTCGACGCCGGCGCAACTGTTCTTGGTGCTGCGTCCGCGATCTTCTCGCGACCTGATCCCACGGATGCCGCGCGCGCCTTGAAAGACCTGCTGAACGATCGAGAGGCACACGCCTGATGGC